>JANXYN010000196.1 GCA_025356035.1 Geobacteraceae bacterium | reverse complement strand
GATCAACGTCGACTTCGCCGATGTCAAGGCGGTCATGAGCGAGCGCGGCATGGCGATGATGGGGATTGGGGTCGCCGAAGGCGAGAACCGCGCCGTTGATGCGGCCACCAGGGCGATCGCCAGTCCGCTCTTGGAAGATATCGACATCTCCGGCGCCCGTGGCGTGCTGGTGAACATCTCCGGCTCGTCCAACATGACCATGGAAGAGTTTGACGCCGCCAGCCGGGTGATCCACGAGAAGGTCCACGAAGATGCCAACATCATCGTCGGTCTGGTGATCGACGAGGCCCTCGGCGACAAGATCAAGATCACGGCCATCGCCACCGGTTTCGGCGACCGCTTCGATCTGGAAAAAGGGCGGGAGGAGCTGAAGAACGTCTCCCAGATCGGCGTCAAGAAAGAGGCCGACCGGGAGATCCCGACCTTCCTCCGGGAGAAGCAGGCCCGGGAAAAGAGTGCCCGGCAGCGGAGCTTCAAGGTCGATGATGACGAGCAGTTCGATATCCCGACCTTCCTCCGCAAGTCGGTGGATTAGCTCTGGAAACGGTCTTTTTCCGCAAGGTCGGCGTCGATCCGCGAATTGCCGCGATTAAGGGCGCACGCAGTGCGCCCCTACCGTGAAAAGTCCATGATTAAGGTGGCGGCCCCCCCGTCACCGATACTGATTGTTTTGCCCGGTCTCCATCCCCCTCTTCAGGAGACCGGGTCTTTTTTCTCCTTTCCAACCCACCTGCCCCATGTTAACCTTCATGAATAAGACAATAGCAAAACTATTTCACCACGGAGACGGAATAAGGCTTAAACCAAAACCCCTTTGTCCACGAAAGACACGAACAAAACACGAAAATCGACTTTGGAGATATGATATTTCCTGGTTATTTATTGTAGGGGCAAAGCAAACGCCTTATCTGCTTTGCCCGCCTTTGGCGGTGTTGCGAACATGGACCAAGACAACGGGCTTAAAGGGCGAAGCACGATGAAGCTGTGCTGTCGCCCCTACGGTGTATCAATAATTAAAGGCTTCGTGGCTAAATGTTTTATCAAAGCCTTTCTCCGTGCCTCCGTGTCTCCGTGGTGAAAAGAGATTCTTATGTCCTGGAAAATCATCGAAAAACAGCGCAAGATCCTCGCCGGGGAGAGTGGCGCGATGGTGAAGGGGTGGGGGGGGAAGCTGACCGTCTGTCTGGTCTACCCGAACCGCTATGCCACTGCCATGAGCAATCTCGGCTTTCAGGCGGTCTATGCGCTTTTGAATGCCGAGCCGGATATCCTCTGCGAACGGGCCTTCCTCACCGATCCGGACGAGCTCCGGGAGTACCAGAAATCCGGCAGTCGCCTGGTTTCCCTGGAGTCCCAGCGTCCCCTCACCGACTTCGACGTCATCGCCTTTTCCGTCTCCTTCGAGAGCGACTACCTCAACCTTCCCGCCATCTTCGAGCTGGCCGGCCTGCCGTCCCTGGCCGCCGAACGTGACAGCTCCTCACCTCTGGTGATGGCGGGGGGCGCGGCGCTGTTTCTCAACCCGGAACCGGTGGCCGATTTCCTCGATCTGGTCTGCCTCGGCGAGGCCGAGGCGCTCCTGCCGCGTCTGCTGGCGCTGCTCCGGCAGAAGGAATTCAGCTACCGGGAGGCGCTCCTGCAGAAGGCGGCCCAGCTCCCCGGCATCTACATCCCTTCCCTATACGTGCCTGTTTACGATGGGGAACGCCTCAAGCTCTACCGGCGTCAGCACGGCGCCCCCCTGCCGATCAAAAGGGTCTGGGAACCGGATCTCGACCGCCATCCCACCACCTCCCAGCTCCTTACCCCCGCCACCGAGTTCGGCGACATGTACCTGATCGAGCTCTCCCGCGGGTGCCCACGCGGCTGCCGCTTCTGCGCCGCCGGCTTCATCTACCTCCCCTACCGGCAAAGGTCGCTGGAGGCCATCAAGGCCGAAGTGGCAAGCGGCCTGGAGAAGCGCCATAAGCTTGGCCTAGTGGGGGCGGCGGTCTCCGACTTCCGTGGAATCGGCGAACTCTGCAAGCATATCCTCGCCAGCGGCGGCAAGGTGTCGGTCTCGTCGCTACGGATCGACGCCATAGACGAGGAGATGATCGACGTGCTCAAGGCAAGCGGCCACAAGACCGTGGCGCTCGCACCGGAAGGGGGTTCCCAGCGGCTGCGCGACCTGGTGAAAAAGGATCTCACGGAAGAGCAGATCCTCGCCGCCTGCGATCGGCTAATCGGCAAGGATATCCTCAACCTCAAGCTCTACTTCATCATCGGCCTCCCCACCGAGACCCAGGCCGACCTGGAGGAACTGGTGGCGCTGGTGGTGAAGATCCGCGAGCGGGTCATCGAAGCGGCCCGGAAGAACAAGCGGCTCGGCGAGGTGCTCCTGTCGGTAAACCCCTTCGTCCCGAAGCCGTTCACCCCATTCCAGTGGTGCGGCATGGAGGAGATTAAATCGTTGGAGCAGAAGGGCAAATATCTGCAGCAGGCCCTCGGCCGGCTCTCCAACGTGCGGATGAAGATGGAAAGCCCGAAGGACGCCTACCTCCAGGCACTCCTCTCCCGGGGCGACCGGCGCCTGGCAAAACTCCTGGTGGCGGCCCATGAGCAGGGGAGCTGGCGGCGGGGGGTGAAGAGCCTGGAGATGGATACCGATGCCCTGGTCTACCGGGATATTCCGCTCGATGAGCTCTTGCCCTGGGACTTCATTGAGGGGGTGGGGAAGGAGCGGCTGGTTGGGGAGTATCGGCGGGCGTTTGGGGAGGGTGAGGGGCGGGAATAGTGAGCTGTCATATGCACTGGAACCAGGGGCGAACCAGGAACTGCTTCCGCTGGTACAATCCATTTCCACCGTGTATCAGCACCCCGGTTTCCGACACCGGAGAACCGAGTGAGATGTAGTATTTCAAACCGTCAAACAGGGAACGGTCAACGGTCTCGCTCGACTTTATCTCAATTGGAATCAATCTGCTGCCGGTATCAATCACTACATCTACCTCGTGGCCGGTCTGATCGCGCCAGAAGTAGAGTGGCGGAGTCTCTCCACGGTGGGCAAAGGCTTTGTACAGCTCCGCCAGCACAAAGGTTTCGAAGATATGTCCCTTCATGGCGTGGGTGGCAAGTCCCGCCGGTTCTCGAATCCGCAGGAGATAGCAGAGCAAGCCCGTATCCAGGAAATAGAGTTTTGGGGTTTTCACGATCCGTTTGGAGAAATTTGCGAAATGTGGTGGCAGCAGATGGATGATGAACCCAGCCTGGAGGATGGAAATCCAGCTCCGCGCCGTGGTGTGGGAGATGCCGGCGTCCAGTGCCAGAGACGAAAAGTTGAGCAGTTGCCCGCTCCTGCCGGCGCAGAGTCGCACAAAACGCTGGAAGGTTTCCAGGTTGCCGATGTTGGCCAGATCGCGCACATCCCGCTCTACATAGGTCCGGTAATAGGCCGACAACCAGTCATGCGGTTCCAGATGCTTGTCGTGAATGCGTGGATAGAGCCCTTTGAATATGATCTCTTCCAGTGTGAAGGGAGGCTCTACTGACGAGGCCGGCAGCTCGTCCAGCCGCCAGGGGTCGCCAGCATTTCTGCGAAGAAGCTCGTTGAGGCTAAAGGGGAGCAGGTTTACCAGCGCGGTTCTGCCCGCCAGGGTCTGGGTGACTTTTTCCATGACATGGAACTGTTGGGAGCCGGTCAGAATGAAGTGTCCGGGGCGGTCCTCACTGTCCACGATCCCCTGAATGTAGGAGAGCAACGCGGGTGCCCGTTGGATCTCGTCCAGGATCACCCCGTCACTGAAGCGCCGTAGAAACCCTTTTGGGTCGGTTACGGCGAACTCCCGTTCGTTCGGGTCTTCCAGGCTGATGTAGGTGTGGCCGCTGAATATCGCCTTAGCCAGGGTAGTTTTGCCCGATTGACGGGGGCCGGTAATGGAGACCACCGGAAACTGCTGCGCCAGAGAGGCCAGCTTATCGGAAAGTGTGCGTTTGAACATGTTGAAATAATAGTGGCCGAGAGTTGTTTTGTCAAATTGAATCTTTCATTTTCAGTTTGTCAACACAGCTAGGTTGTCGGCTGACCTGGCGACTTCTTAAAACATGGTTGGGCCAAGGAGTGAACGCATGTCTCAAGTCGATTTCAGAAACGCTTTCTACTTAAGGGCCCTTGAGGGGGACAGGCACCGTTTAATGAGGGGTTGACTGAGAGAGTAGTGGGACTGGCTCCTGGCAAGCTGCCTGTCCCGTTAAGGGAGCAATGGCGGTGTTGGAGTGGGACAGGCAACTTTTATACTGCAAAAGTAGCCAGTCCCTGGGGGGGGGTAGGGCGACGCCTTTCTATTTCGCTAAATCAAGATAATGAGCTATCTCTGGGTCTAGGATTGACTACCAAAGGCATAAACAAAAAGATCAAGTGTTGTAGCTCTTGACAACACCTCCGATCGTTGTTATTCTTTCCAACATGAATGCCAAGCTAATGCTCAACGAGCGTCACATTGTTGCTGAAAATGCATTTGTGGAAATGGTGGTTTGGCACTTGCCGTCGCCTCTTTCCGGAAGCCGGCATAGCTACAAGTATCGCCTTGCGCTCGTCGTCGATGGCAGCTGTCTACTTCGCTATGATAACGAGGCAGGCAAAGGCGATCACAAGCATGAAAGTGAAAAAGAAACCCCTTACGTTTTTACCACACCGCAAGCTCTCTTAGACGATTTCTGGAACGAAGTGGAACAATTGGAGGCCCTAATATGCATACCGTAACCTTGGTAGTTTCATCCCGCGAAAAAATCAACAGACGGTTCCTGCGTGCGTTCGAGGGAGAACCACAAGGGGCATTCATAAGCTTCGAGTCACCGGAACTTCTTTTTAAAGTGATATCCGGCAAACGCTGGGAATTGCTTAAGGTCATGACTGGCGCAGGGCCAATGACTATTCGAGAGGCCGCACGTCGACTGCAGAGGGATGTAAAAGCCGTACATGGCGACGTTCAAGCACTTCTAAAAGCCGGGATATTGCAGAAAACCGGCAAAGGCCTGATCATCTTTCCATATGAAGCCATGCATGTGGATTTTATGCTGAACGCGGCTTGAAGTAACGAATATAACTGTCGCGGTGGGCTAAGCTAATGTGGTACGGATTAACCAGGGAAAATATTGTTCACGGGCTGATTGTATTCTTTGCAATTAGCGTCGTTGCGGCGTTGTTTGGGTTGATCGGCGTTCAGTTCGAAAAACCCGGGCCGAGAAACTATTGGGCGCTCCTGTTCCTAGTTGCAGCGATCCCCGGGATTTGGCTCGTGCTCGTCGCGATTCTTACGATTACCTGGCTCAAAGTCGGCAATGAACAGGTCGAATGGTATCTCTGGAAAAAAATCCGCATCCTCAGCTGTCCCATCGCCGAAATCACGCACATTGGCGGCGGGTCGTTCTCGGCGGTCGTTATTAAAACCAAGAGATGCACAATCCGCCTGTTCGGACTTCACCACAGGGACAGAATGCGGCTTGCGGAACACTTGATGGAAATAAACAATAATATTCGCTGGTTATAAAAAGCCCAACCTCGTGTTGAGCCGGGAGCGCTGAGAAGGCAGTCAGCATTGGCATTGATAACCGAACAGGAGGTGGGCAATGAACATCTCGGTTTCCGGACGAACAGTTGTACTGGCTGTAATTGTGGCCATGACGACCAGCGCGTGTGCGCCGTCACTCCCCTATATGCATGGCAACGGTTTCTACTCTGAGAGCTATTCCAAGGCCCAGGTACAGGCGGCAGCGAACAACGGTAAGGTCCGGTTCCTTGGAAGGTTCACCGAGGATGGCACGGCTTGCGGCAACTACGTGCAGGACTGGACGGACAAGAATCTTGTTCTGCCGGTGGTCAAGGCCCAACTCACGAAACTGGGGGGGAACGCGGCGGATAACATAGTTACTAAATTGAACTTTAGCGATATCCTGCTCGCAATTACGCTCGTGCCTGCGCTTTGTGGTTGTCGCAGTTTCACCATAAGCGGGGAAGCCCTGCTGGTACAGCCGTAATAACAATGGACTGATCCCGCGCCCGAAAGGGTGAAGGCGACAGTTTACCGTAAGCTAGCAGGGGATTGGCGAGCAACCGCGACATAATAAGCAAGAGGGGGTGAAAATGGGCAGACCTTTGGTACAATTCAACAAAGTTCAGGGAGCAGGCACGAATATATTTAATCGCCGTGGAAAGGGGGGGAAGCAAGAGGGGCGACGAGTTATCCCTAGAACTGGTTGATTCCAAAAGGGAAAGGAGATAATGCGATGGAGAGAGTTACCAGGATTCTTGCGGTAGTGGTTGTTTCGGCAGTGCTGGTAGTCCCGATGGCGGTATCTGCCCTGGAACCGCAACCGACGATCAAAAGCGAAGTCATCATGGAGACCGGCAACAAGGTACATCTGTTTCACAGCGGCACGGCGGACGTGAAAAGAGAGATCTGTCTGAACGATGTAATTCCCGTGTACCGGGAGACCATGGCAGGTGGACACACCACCAGCCAGGAAGTCGGCAAGGTGAAGGTGCTTTCTTACGTTGGGGAGCATTATTTTGAAGCCGAAGTGGTTGCTGGGAAAATCAAGGTGGGGGATGTGGCGAAGAAAACAACCGCTACCTGCCTGGTCCAGCCCTAGTCATTGGTGTCATGCATCTGAAAGGCCTGGGCCAACGACGTCCTGGGCTGCTTTATGGGAACTTTACAACGACAGCAAACACTGGATGGTCTGCCCGCGACCGCGCGGCAGGGAAGTGATTCATCCAGAGCAGATAGATGACGCGGAAGGATCGGAGGAGAACATGCACATTGTCGGCAAGGTGTTGTTGCTAGCCGTCCTGACCGCTGTTCCGGGTACCAGTTCCAGCAAGGAGGAGCAGAAGATGGACAAGTTGAGGATTTCCAGTCCGGCATTCGAGGACAATGGCAGCATCCCGGCGAAATACAGCTGTGACGGGGCGAACGTCAATCCGCCGCTGGTGATCGAAAACGTGCCGGCCGGTGCGAAAGCGCTGGCGCTGATTGTCGATGACCCGGATGCGCCGGTGGGGATGTGGGTGCACTGGGTGATCTGGAACATCGAGCCGAAAACCGGCGAGATCGGGGAAGGAAGTGTGCCGGCCGGGGCGAGCCAGGGGCGGAACGACTGGCGCCGCAACGACTACGGCGGGCCCTGCCCCCCATCCGGCACTCATCGCTACTTTTTCAAGCTCTACGCGCTCGATGCGGCGCTGAACCTCCCCGCCACCACCACAAAAACCGCGCTGGAAAAGGCCATGGACGGCCATATCCTGGGCCAGGCGCAGATTATCGGCCTATACAAGCGGCGCTGAAAAGCCGGGGTGCCTGTGCTGGCTTATTTCCGGTTGCGGCGGAGGGTAACGAAAACGTAGTAGACCAACAGCAGCGGCAGAGTGGCAAAGCTGGCGGTGAAATTGCCGAGGAACAGCTGGTAGGTGGCGAAGGCGACGATCGCGACGATGATGATCAGCTGGATGGTAGCGGCAATCCTCGGCATGGCTAGTTCCCTTTTTCCACAGGCACGTCGAAGGTCCGCTGGTCGAAGGAAAAGCGGACCCGATCCTGCAGGATCGCTTCGACTCGTGCACCTTCGATGATGGTCCCTTCCATGACCGAGCGGCCGTTGACCAACGCCATCCGTGAGGCGCTCCCTTGCTGGTAGGCTATGCCGGTGACGGCAAGTGCTGGCGTGGGGAGAGGCGCTACCACCGGCCGGGATTCCTGGCGCTCCACCGGCGGTGCGACAGGTGGCTGCGCCACGACAGGTGCGAGAACCGGCGTGATCTGCAGTGCCTGGTTAGCCGGTGCAGTTGGTGCAATTATTGACGGCAGGCTTGACTGTTTGACGGTTGTCCTGGCTGGCGTGGCAGGCTTGACCGAGACAGCAACGGGGAGATCGAGGGGGGGCACGACCACAGTGATCAGTGGCTCCGGCCGTGGCGAGAAGCCTCCCATCAGGGCATAGGTGATCAGCACTGCCAGCAGTGCAATGATTGCCATGCCGCAGCAGATCAGCCATATCAGCCGCCGCCTGTTCAGACGGTGCGGGGCAAGGATATCCCTGGCAATATCCACCGGCGTTTCCTGGCGGGTCACCTTTTCCTGTTCCAGTTTTTGCAATGCCTTCAAGATGGAACTCATCGTCTTAGCTTTCTCCCTTTTTGGCCAGGCGGGGTGGTGCAAAGTCCCCTCCCCTCTGATAGAGGAGGAGCAGGGTTTGCTCGCCGACTCTGCCATCGGCGGTGATCCCCCGGTCCGCCTGGAACTTTCGCACCGCTGCGGAGGTCTTGGCGTCGTAGACCCCGTTTGGCTCCCCTGCATAATAGCCCGCCGACGCCAGTAATTGCTGCAGCCGGCCGACGCCAGCACCGTTGGAACCCGGGACGGTCAACGGCGGGATTTTCAAGAAATTCTTCCAGAGGAGATAGCCCCGCCCTCCCCAGAAACTTTCCAGATCCGCACTGGAGATGGAGTTGCGCCCCAACAGAGGCGGTGCAATCAGGAGGCGGCCGTGATCGGTGCCGGTGAGTGCCAGGTAACGATGGCCGCTGCTCCCAGGGATGGTCAATTCGAGGAGTGCTGGGGTATCCAACCGCAGCAGGGCCCCGAGGTTGCCGCTGAAGCGGACGAGGCGCAGCTGGTGCTTATTGGCGAGCAGCTCCAGTCCTCCCTGTTCAGACATTTCAGGCGTTCCCACCAACGCTTCCACCTGCCAGAGCTTTGCCAGGACGTTGAAGGCCTGGCGGGCACTTTCCGCCTCACTGATGCCGGCCAGTTCCCGAACCAGGGCGTCGGTCTCGACCGGTGTGTTGGTTTGATTGGGCGCCTGCTCTGCCGTGTGGGAAGCTCCGGGCAGAGTTGCCTGGACGGTGCGTGAGGTTGCGGCAAACCAGAAATTGCCGGGAAGATAGGCGAAGGCCCCGGCCAGGGCGATCAGCAGGAGGAGCGGCGTCAGCCACCAGCCAAGTCGATGCCGGCGCGATTTCCCCTCCCGTCTCATTTCGGTGATGGCCGTATTTACCAGTTTTTCGGTGATCTCCCGGCGTTCCTCAGTGTAGCCGATCAGCAGCACCCGGTCGCAAAGAATATTGATCAGGCGGGGGAGGCCACCGGAATAACGAAAGATCCGCTTCAATGCCGAAGGGGTAAAGAGCACTGCCCCTCTGCTCCCGGCAATCGCAAGGCGGTGGCCGATATAGGCGATGGTATCGTCGAAATCCATAGGGCGCAGGTGGTAACGCACCGTGATCCGCTGGTTCAGCTGCCGTAGCTGCGGTTGTTCGAGAACCCTGTTCAATTCCGGTTGACCGGCCAGCACGATCTGAATCAGCTTGTCGGTCTCGGTTTCCAGGTTGGAAATAAGCCGGATCTGCTCCAGTACCTGGGTCTCCAGATTCTGTGCCTCGTCGATGACCAGCACCACCGTGCGTCCATCGGTATTCTGTCCGAGGAGGAACTGGTTGAGGGTGTTGAGCAGTTCGGCAATGCTGGTGGATCGACAGTCGAGGCCAAACTCGCGGTTGATGCTGGCGAGCAGTTCCAGCCCGGAAAGGCAGGGGTTGAAGATCAGCGCGGTTCGATGGTTGGTCTCGTCGAGCTGGCCGAGGAGGGTGCGGAGCACCGTGGTTTTGCCGGTGCCGACCTCGCCGGTTAGGGCGATGAAGCCGCCATGGTTGCGGATGCCATAGAGGAGGTGGGCAAACGCCTCCTTGTGATTTTTGCTGAGAAAGATGAACCTGGGGTTGGGAGTGATGGTGAAAGGGGATTCCCTGAAACCATAGAAATCACAGTACATGGTGGTCTAGTTCTCCCATTACGGCTGTTTCCGATGCTTGACCGGAATTATACCATGCAGGCCGGTTGAATGGTAGAGGTTTTGCGGTGGTGGGTTGCGCTTGGCGCCAAAGCAAAGACCGGCTATTCCCCTGGCGCGTCATATTTTGCCTTGGCCTTTCGCTTTCTGGTCGCCTTCTGCTTGCGCATTTTCGCCAGTTTCAGGTCGTTAACGGTCGTTTTGCCGGTGAGCGCCTCGATCC
>JANXYN010000149.1 GCA_025356035.1 Geobacteraceae bacterium | reverse complement strand
TGCAGGAAAAGCTGCGCGACTGCCGGGCGCTGGTTCTGGAATCAAACCATGACGAGGAGATGCTGCAGAACGGTCCCTATCCCTGGCATCTCAAGCAGCGGATCAAGTCCCGGCACGGTCATCTCTCCAATAACGATTCGGCAGCGCTCCTCGACGAGCTTATCCACGCCGGCCTGGAAGGGGTGCTGCTGGCCCACTTGTCCGAAGTGAACAACGACCCGGCGGTGGCCCTGCAGGTGACCAGAACAATGCTTGACAAGCAGAGCGCCTGCGCTCCCCGGTTGATCATCGGCTGTCAGCACCAGGCGAGTAAAGTTTTGACCATTTAAACCACGCATGTTCCCTGAGCGGAGTCGAAGGGAACTTACTCAGAGAGCAGAAGGGAGAACAACCAGTGATCGAACGTTACAGCCGGCCGGAGATGGCCCGTATCTGGGAAGCGGAGAATCGTTATAAGAAGTGGCTTGAGGTGGAGATTTACGCCTGCGAGGCCCATGCAGAACTGGGGAACATCCCCAAGGAGGCGGTCGAGCGGATCAAGGCCAAGGCAAAATTCGATGTGCCGCGGATTGACGAGATCGAGAAGGTGGTGAAGCACGACGTCATCGCCTTTCTTACCTCGGTGGCTGACTATATCGGTGATGACTCACGCTTCATGCACCTCGGCCTCACCTCTTCGGATGTGCTCGACACCTCCTTCGCCATGCTACTCCAGGAATGCAGCGACCTGATCATCTTCGATATTAAGCGGCTGATGGAGGTCATCAAGAAGCGCGCCCTGGAGCACAAGGATACCCCGATGATCGGCCGCTCCCATGGCATCCATGCCGAGCCGGTGACATTCGGGATCAAGATGGCCCTCTGGTATGACGAGATGCGCCGCAATCTCAAGCGGATGGAGGCGGCACGGGAGACCATCTCCTATGGCAAGATCTCCGGGGCGGTCGGCACCTTTGCCAACATCGATCCACGGGTGGAAGAATACGTCTGCGCCAAGGTCGGCCTCAAGCCCGCCCCCTGTTCCACCCAGGTGCTCCAGCGGGACCGGCATGCGGAGTTTTTCTGCACACTCGCCATCATCGCCTCTTCCATCGAGAAGTTCGCGGTTGAGATCCGCCACCTGCAGCGGACCGAGGTTCTGGAGGCGGAGGAATTCTTCAGCAAGGGGCAGAAGGGCTCTTCGGCCATGCCCCACAAACGCAATCCGGTCCTCTCCGAGAACCTCTCGGGCCTGGCCCGGCTCATCAGGGGATACTCGGTCTCGGCCCTGGAAAATGTCCCCCTCTGGCACGAACGGGACATCTCCCACTCATCGGTGGAGCGGGTAATCGGCCCGGACGCCACCATCCTCATCGATTTCATGCTCAGCCGCTGCAGCGGCCTGATCGAAAACCTGGTGGTCTACCCGGAAAACATGATGAAAAACCTCAACCTGATGCGGGGGCTGATCTTTTCCCAGCGGGTATTACTGGAGCTGGCCAGCAAAGGGGCATCCCGGGAAAAGGCCTATGCCCTGGTGCAGAGAAACGCCATGAAGGTCTGGGAGGAGGGGAAGGATTTCCAGGCGGAACTCCTGGCGGATCAGGATGTGCGTGCCTACCTTGGGGAGGCGGAGCTCAAGGAGCTGTTCGACTTCGGCTACCATCTGAAGCACGTGGATACCATTTTTCTGAGGGTGTTCGGTGAGTAGCATTCTTGAGTTTTATCGGCTCCAGGAGTCGGATGGGCTCTATCTGTACTGGCTGAAAGAGACCCTGGTTGCATTGCTGATTTTTGCGTGCTTCTGGGGGGCGGCCAAATTTATCCGCTACTTTCTCCGCACATGGGGGGCCAAGTTCACCTCCTTTACCGAGACCGACCTCGACGACCGGATCCTGGAGCGGATTGCCCCGCCCATTTCACTGCTGGTGGTTTTTACCGGCCTCTATCTGGCGGTCCGATCGCTGCCGCTCCATGACAAGGCCCAGCTGGTAGTGTCAGGGGTTATCTTTATCGTCAATGCGATCATCGTGACCAACATCGTCTACCGGGCGGCTGATGAGACCCTCAACTGGTACGCCGCCACGGTGACCAAGAGAAATGGGGCCGTGCTGGACAATCAGATCCTGCCGCTGCTGGAAAAGCTGGTCAGCATCTTTCTGATCGGCACCGCCCTGATCGTCATCCTCAAGCACTTCGATTACGACATCCTCTCCCTGGTTACCGCCCTGGGAATCGGCTCCCTGGCCATCGGGATGGCGGCCAAGGATACCTTGGCCAACATGATCTCGGGATTTACCGTCATGCTCGACCGGCCGTTCCGGATCGGCGACCGGATCCAGCTCACCGGCGGCCAGTGGGGCGATGTGGTGGATATCGGCCTGCGCAGCACCAAGATCAAGAGCATGGATAACACCCTGATCATCATTCCCAACGCCACCCTCTGCAACAGCAATGTCACCAACATGGCCTTCCCCGATCAGCGGGCCAAGGCGCGGGTGAACGTCGGCATTGCCTACGGCAGTGACGTGGACAAGGTCAAACAGCTGCTGGTTGCCATCTGCCGGGAGATCCCCGAGGTGCTGCCGGAGCCGAAGGCGGAGGCCTTTTTTATCTCATTCGGCGACAGCGCCCTCAACCTCTCCCTGTTTTTCTGGGTGGATGATTATCTAAAGGTGGTGCCGGTTACGGACAAGATCAACAGCGCCATCGTCAACCGGTTCCGGGAGAACGGCATCGAAATCCCGTATCCGACCAGAACCGTGCTGCTGGAAAAGGAAGCATAATGGCCCATCGCATAGAAATAGCCCTGCAAGACCAGGTTCGTGACGCCCGCGGTGAGCGGATCAAGTCCGAGATCGAGCACTTCCTCCACCTTACCGTGGCAAGCGTTCGGACCATCGATGTCTACACCGTCGATGGGACCCTGTCCCCGACCGAACTGGAGAAGGCCGCCGCTGATCCGCTGTCTGATCCGGTGATTCAGATTTTTAGCATCGACCGGCCAGCCGCCAGCGACTTCGATTTCCTGGTGGAGGTGGGGTTCCGCCCCGGGGTCACCGACAACATTGGCCGCACCGCCAGGGAGGCGATCGAATACCTCACCGGCCGGCAGTTTCAGCCGGGGGAGGGGGTGTATACTTCGGTTCAGTACCTGTTCAAGGGGAAGCTGACCGCCGAAGAGGTTAAAGGGATCGCCACCGGCCTGCTCTGCAACACCCTGATCCAGCGCTATCAGATGCTGGATCGCGCCACCTTCATCGCTCAGCAGGGGGTTGCCGCCCACGTGCCGAAGGTAACCGGTGGGACCAAGGCGCTGGTGAAAGAGATCGATCTCAACGTCGCCGA
>JANXYN010000135.1 GCA_025356035.1 Geobacteraceae bacterium | reverse complement strand
TCACCATGTCGTTGATGGAGATGGAAATACCGGCAATCGATGAATAACGGAAACCGGTTTCCTTCAGCCGGTCGGCCAGGATGACCGTTTCCTTGTTACCGGCCAGCCGGTAGCAGGCATCGACCAGGTTAGAAAGCTCCTTCTTGGTCATCACCTTGTTGATGGTGACAAACGGCACTGCCTCAGGGAGGATCTCCCGGAGCACGATGCGACCGGTGGTGGTCTCCACCAGCTGCGGCTTTTCATCGGTGGGGAGATTGCGCATCCGGACCTTGATCCGGGCTTGCAGATCAAGCTCTTCCGAGTCATAGGCGATCCGCACTTCCTCCGGCGAGGAGAAGATATTACCCTCACCCTTGGCAAACGGTTTTTCCCTGGTCATATAGTAAATCCCGAGCACCATGTCCTGGGAAGGAACGATGATCGGCTTGCCGTGGGCAGGGGAGAGGATGTTGTTGGTGCTCATCATCAGCACTCGGGCTTCCACCTGGCTCTCGATGGAGAGGGGTAGGTGCACTGCCATCTGGTCACCGTCAAAGTCGGCATTGAAGGCGGTACAAACCAGCGGATGCAATTGAATCGCCTTCCCTTCGATAAGAACCGGCTCAAACGCCTGGATGCCGAGACGATGGAGGGTTGGGGCTCGGTTCAGCATCACCGGATGCTCCTTGATCACCTCTTCCAGTACGTCCCATACCTCTGGCCGTTCCTTCTCCACCATCTTTTTGGCGCTCTTGATGGTGGTGACGTACCCCTTCTCTTCCAGCTTGTTGTAGATAAATGGTTTGAACAGCTCCAGCGCCATTTTCTTCGGCAGCCCGCACTGGTGAAGGCGCAGCTCCGGACCGACGACGATGACGGACCGGCAGGAATAATCGACCCGCTTACCGAGGAGGTTCTGCCGGAAACGGCCAGCCTTCCCCTTCAACATGTCGGACAGGGACTTCAATGGCCGCTTGTTAGGCCCGGCAATGGCCCGGCCACGACGGCCGTTATCAAACAGCGCGTCAACTGCTTCCTGCAGCATCCGCTTTTCGTTCCTGATGATCACTTCCGGTGCCTGCAACTCCATAAGGCGCTTCAGCCGGTTGTTCCGGTTGATCACCCGCCGATAGAGGTCGTTAAGGTCGGATGTGGCGAACCGGCCACCGTCGAGGGGGACCAGCGGACGCAGTTCGGGCGGCAGCACCGGGATGCACTCGAGGATCATCCATTCCGGCTTGTTGCCGGAGGTCTTGAACGCCTCCACTACTTTGAGCCGCTTGGCAGTCTTCTTCCGTTTCGCCTCGCTGGTGGCTTCCACCATTTCAGTGCGGAGTTCCACCGCCAGCCGGTCGAGATCGAGGGCCTTGAGACAGGCCCTGATAGCGGCGGCGCCCATCCCTGCATCAAACTCGCCGTTGAACTCCTCCATGGCTTTCAGATAGCGGTCCTCCGGCATCACCTCACCAATATACATGCCGGTGTTTTTCGGATCGGTCACCACATAGGCTTCGAAATAGAGGACCTTTTCCAGATCCTTGAGGGTAATATCCATCAGGTTGCCGATTCTGGAAGG
This sequence comes from Geobacteraceae bacterium, assembly GCA_025356035.1. Classification (GTDB taxonomy): domain Bacteria; phylum Desulfobacterota; class Desulfuromonadia; order Geobacterales; family Geobacteraceae; genus JANXYN01. Next base: position 7,943 of record JANXYN010000135.1, on the reverse strand, counting down.
GAGCGATTTCAGAAACCAGATATGGGCTACCGGTGTGGCCAGGTCGATATGGCCAAGCCGCTCACGGCGTACTTTAGACGGGATGACTTCCACGCCGCACTTCTCACAGACAATGCCGCGATGCTTCATCCGCTTGTATTTGCCGCAGTTGCACTCGTAATCCTTGGTCGGGCCAAAGATCTTGGCACAGAACAGACCATCCCGCTCCGGCTTGAACGTCCGGTAGTTGATGGTTTCCGGCTTTTTTACCTCGCCAAACGAGCGTTCCCGAATTTTTTCCGGGGACGAAATGGAGATCTTGATGGCCGAAAAATGGAGTGGATCCTTGGGTTTATCAAAAAAGCTGAAGAAATCTTCCAATGTAAGTTCCTCCTTCGTTAGGAGTTATTGTTCGTTTATTTGTGCGACGTTTCGTGCTGCGTACGACGTGCGACGAAAGTGCGAAACATTGCACGTCGCACGTTGAATGTCGCACGAGCGACTACTCTTCTTCGGTTTCCAACAGCTCCACGTCAAGGCCAAGCGACTGCAGTTCCTTGATCAGGACGTTGAATGACTCCGGAAGCCCCGGTTCAAGGGTATGTTTACCCTTGACAATCGCCTCATACATCCTGGTACGACCGGAGACATCGTCAGACTTGACGGTGAGGAACTCCTGGAGAGCATACGCCGCTCCATAGGCTTCCATGGCCCAGACCTCCATCTCTCCAAGCCGTTGCCCGCCAAACTGGGCCTTGCCTCCCAGTGGTTGCTGGGTAACCAGGCTGTAGGGACCGATAGACCGGGCATGAATCTTGTCATCAACCAAGTGATGGAGCTTCAGCACGTACATGATCCCGACCGTAACCTTATGCTTGAACGCGTCACCGGATTTGCCGTCATAGAGGGTGACCTGGCCAGTAGTGGCAAAGCCGGCCTTTTGCATCATCTCCTGGATTTGCAGTTCCGATGCGCCCTCAAAAACGGAAGAGGCCATGGGCACGCCACGTTTCAGGCGTTTGGCCACCTTGGTGAGCTCGTCGTCGTCAAGACCGTCGAGAAACTTGCTCATCTCCTTGTCGCCGTAAACGTCTTTCAGGTACTTTTTCAGATGGGCCGACGGCGAGTTGGTGGCCAGCATCTCCTCGATCTGCCAGCCGATCCCCTTGGCTGCCCAGCCAAGGTGGGTTTCCAGGATCTGGCCGACGTTCATACGGGAAGGGACACCGAGCGGGTTAAGCACAATCTCCACTGGCCTGCCGTCTTCCATATACGGCATATCCTCTTCCGGCAAGATGCGGGAAACAACACCCTTGTTGCCGTGGCGACCGGCCATTTTGTCACCGACCTGGAGTTTTCTCTTGATGGCGATGTAAACCTTCACCATCTTGATGACACCCGGCGGCAGGTCGTCGCCACGCTTCAATTTTTGCACCTTATCGTCAAAGACGTACTTGATAATATCGATCTGCTGATTGAGGGTGGCCAGCACCTGGGCAACCTTCTCATCAACCCCTTCCGCATCGGAAACGGAGATTTCGCTCCATTTGTCGAAGGGAATAACCGCAAGGGCTTCGTCGGCGATCTTTTTCCCCTTGGTGATAAGGACCTTCCCCTGCCGGTCCTCAACCTTCACCGCGGCGGTCTTGCCGAGCAGCAGTTTTTTCAGCTTGCCAATGGCCGAGTCCCTGATGATGCGGATCTCGTCCTGTTCATCCTTGCGCAGCTTTTCCTCTTCGGCCTTCTCGATGATTTCGGTCCGGCTATCCTTGTCGGAGCCTTTGCGCGAGAAAATCTTGGCGCCAATGACCGTTCCTTCAACGCCGGGAGGAACGCGCAACGAAGTATCCCGCACGTCCCCGGCCTTTTCGCCGAAAATGGCCCTGAGCAGCTTCTCTTCGGGAGAGAGCTGGGTTTCACCCTTGGGGGTGATCTTGCCGACCAGGATGTCGGCCGGCTTCACTTCGGCACCGATCCGGATTATTCCAGATTCGTCAAGGTTCCTGAGCGCCTCGTCCCCGAGGTTGGGGATGTCGGCGGTAATCTCTTCTTTCCCCAGCTTGGTGTCACGGGCCACACACTCGAACTCTTCAATATGAATCGAGGTGTAGCGATCATCCTTCACCAGCCTCTCGGAGATGAGGATGGAGTCCTCAAAGTTATAGCCACCCCAGGGCATAAAAGCGACCAGCACGTTCTGCCCGAGGGCCAGCTCTCCCATATCGGTAGAAGGGCCGTCGGCTATGATGGCGCCGCGCCGCACCTGATCACCCACCTTGACCACCGGCCGCTGATTGATGCAGGTGTTCTGGTTGGAGCGGGCGAATTTGATCAGGTTGTAAATATCCACGCCGGTGCCGGTTTCATCGAACTCTTCCTCGTCGATCTTCACTACGATCCTGGAGGCGTCCACCGATTCAACCACGCCGGTATGCCGTGCCACCGTCGAGACGCCGGAGTCTTTCGCAACAATCCGCTCCATGCCGGTTCCAACCAGCGGCGAATCGGCCCGCAGCAACGGAACTGCCTGACGCTGCATGTTGGAACCCATCAGGGCGCGGTTGGCGTCGTCATTCTCCAGAAACGGAATCAACGAAGCCGCCACGGAGACGAGCTGCATGGGGGCAACGTCCATCAAGTCCACTTCATCCCTGCCGACCAGGAGGAAGTCCCCCCCCTTCCGGGCAGAAATATAGTCGGAAACAAACCGACCGTCCTTATCCATCTCGGCGTTGGCCTGGGCAATGGCGTGGCCCTCTTCTTCCAAGGCCGACAGAAAGCGAATTTCAGCGGTAACCTTCCCTTCTTTTACCAGCCGATAGGGGGTTTCCACAAATCCGTGATCATTGATGCGCGCATAGGTGGAAAGAGACGCGATCAGACCGATGTTCGGCCCCTCCGGGGTCTCAATCGGGCAAACCCGGCCGTAGTGGGTCGGATGTACGTCACGCACCTCGAAACCAGCCCGTTCGCGGGTCAGACCGCCAGGTCCGAGGGCCGAAAGACGACGCTTATGCGTAACCTCCGACAGAGGGTTGGTCTGGTCCATGAACTGGGAAAGTTGCGACGAACCGAAAAACTCCTTGATCACTGCCGAAACAGGCTTAGAATTAATCAGGTCGTGGGGCATGAGGTTTTCCACCTCCTGCAGACTCATCCGCTCCTTGATGGCCCGCTCCATGCGGACCAACCCGATACGGTACTGGTTTTCCAGCAGCTCGCCCACTGCCCGCACCCGGCGATTGCCGAGATGGTCGATGTCGTCGATGCTCCCCTTGCCGTTTTTCAGGTCGATGAGGTAACGGACAACCTCGAGCACATCCTCCTTGGTCAAGGTCTGGCAATCGAGGGGCACATTCAGTCCCAGCTTGTAATTGAGCTTGAGCCGACCCACCGTTGACAGATCGTAGCGCTCGGGATTGAAGAACAGGTTGCCAAACAGGGCCTGGGCGCTCTTCAGGGTTGGTGGATCGCCGGGACGCAGCCGGCGGTAAATTTCGATCAGTGCTTCATCGGTAGCGGCAATCTTGTCGATCATCACCGTATCGCGCAGGGATGAAGAGACATGGAGATTATCGATGTAGAGGACCTGCAACGACTTGATCCCACGTGCCTTGATCTCTTCCAGCTTGGTCTCGGTAACCGCCTCGTTGCACTCGATCAGCACCTCACCGGTGGCCGGATCAACCACATCGTGAGAAGAAACTCTACTAAGCAGATCCTCTACCGTCGTCGGGATCCGGGTTATGCCGTGCTCGGTCATCTTTCTGATGGCCGCCCGGGTAAATTTCCGGTTAGCCTTGACAATGCTCTCGCCGGTTTTCGGCGCAACGATGTCGAACAGTGCCTTCTGGTTCAACAGCAGCTCGCCGTCGGCCGATTTCTCCAGCTTGTCGCCGTCAAAATAGATCTCTTCACTTTTATAGAAATAATTAAGGAGCTCCTCAGTGGAGTAACCGAGTGCCTTGAGCAGGACCGTGGCCGGCATTTTGCGGCGCCGGTCGATGCGCACAAAGAGGATGTCCTTATGGTCAAATTCAAAATCAAGCCATGACCCGCGGTAGGGAATTACCCGTGCGGAGTAGAGGACCTTGCCGCTGGAATGGGTTTTGCCCTTGTCATGGTCGTAAAATACGCCGGGGGAGCGGTGCAGCTGGCTGACGATAACGCGCTCCGTGCCGTTTATGATAAACGTGCCATTTTCCGTCATGAGCGGGATCTCACCGAAGTAGACCTCCTGCTCCTTGATATCACGGATTGCCCGGACGTTGGTCTCCTTGTTCACATCCCAGACCACCAGCCGCACCTTGACCTTCATCGGTGCTGCATAGGTCATCCCGCGCTGGTGACACTCTTCCACGTCATACTTGGGGGTTCCCAGCGCATAGGAAACATACTCGAGCGAAGCGGTTTCGCTGAAATCCCTGATTGGGAAAACGCTTTTGAACACCGATTCAAGCCCCGAATTTTTCCTGGCTTCATAGGGGATGTCGGTCTGGAGAAATCTTTTATAGGAATTTTTCTGAATATCGATCAGGTTGGGAATATCGATGATTTTTTTGATCTTGGCAAAGTTTTTACGTAGAAGGTGGTTATTCGCAATTGAATAAGCCATGGTTTCTCCTTTGGTGAAGGGATGACGTACCCTCAAGACCTGGAATTCTTGTCCCGTTCATCGGGGGGGGAGCTGGTTCCCAACTAAAATAGAACAGCCAAGGCCGCGCGCGGCGGCCTTGGCTACGATGTGGCCCTAATAATGCGAGGTAATTATTTAATTTCCACTTCAGCGCCGGACTCAACCAGCTGCTTCTTGGCTTCTTCTGCTTCTGCCTTGGCAACCCCAGTTTTAACCGCTTTCGGCGCGCCGTCAACCAGATCCTTAGCTTCTTTGAGGCCGAGGCTGGTAAGGGCGCGGACTACTTTGATAACCGCGATCTTATTGGCGCCTGAGCTTTTCAGGATAACATCAAACTCGGTCTGCTCTTCAGCAGCAGCAGCAGCGGCAACCGGAGCTGCGGCAGCAGCCATGGGGGCAGCGGCGGAAACACCGAATTTTTCCTCGAGTTCTTTCACCATCACTGACAGTTCGAGTACGGACATGTTTTCGATAAAGCTAATAACGTCTGCTTTGGTAACCTGTGCCATTGTTCTATTCCTCCAGTTGAATTCTTTAGATTGAAATTAACGGTAAAGATAACCCGCTGGGGCGTCTCAACCAGTGGTTAGTTGCCTTCTTTTTGTACCCTGATGGCGTCGAGTGCCCGGACGAAACTTCCCGGCACGGCAGCCAGCAGGCCGACAAAATTGCTGGTCGGGGCCTGCATCGAGCCGAGCATCTTCGCCAGCAACACTTCACGACTGGGTAGATCAGCCAGTGCCAGGATGTCTGCGACAGTGATCAGCTTGCCTGACAGTATGCCCGCCTTCAGCTTCAAGGTACTCTGCTGCTCCCGGGCAAAACGGGACAGCACCTTGGCTGCGGCGACCGGATCATCATAGCTGAATGCCACTGCCGTGGGCCCCGCATAGTGCGAACTAATCGCCTCTTTGTCGGTATCCTTGGATGCCAGATCAAGCAGGGTGTTCTTGACAACCTTGTACTCGACGGCAGCCTTGCGCAGTTCATTTCTGAGCTCAGTGGCCTTCTCAACTTTCATGCCACGGAAATCGGCAAGAAAGATCGCCTTGGACCGTTTGAGCTTATCGTGCATTTCTGTTATCAGCTGCTGCTTGTTTTCCTTATTCAAGCGCCTTCCTCCTTTCTTTTTGATGGTCGGGTCAGAGACCCCGCCAAAGTCAGGAAACGGAAGGAAATAAAGCAATCCTTACGAACCCAAGTCTCGGCAGGCAATTCAATTAAGCCCGTCGTTCTAGACCGGACACCTGCTGTCTTTGACTTTGGCAAAACTTGTTAATTACAGCTGTGCAGTAACCTCAGAGACATCCAGATTCACGCCAGGCCCCATGGTGGAGGAGATGGTGATCTTCCGCAGATAGTTCCCCTTGGCTGCAGACGGTTTCGCCTTAACCAGCGCATCTACCAGGGCGAGGAAATTCTCTTTGAGCTTCTCCCCGTCAAACGAACGCTTCCCGATCGGGGCGTGGATGATGCCGGCCTTCTCCACACGGAATTCAACCTTACCCGCCTTGGATTCTTTGACCGCGCGCTCCACATCAAAGGTAACAGTCCCAACCTTGGGGTTCGGCATCAGGCCACGGGGACCGAGGAGCTTGCCGATCTTACCAACGACCCCCATCATATCGGGTGTGGCAATGGCGGTATCAAAGTCGAACCACCCTTCCTGAATCTTAGCCACCAAATCGTCGGAGCCGACATAGTCAGCACCAGCTTCCTTGGCCTCCCGCTCTTTCTCTCCCTTGGCGAAAACCAGCACCTTGATGGTCTTGCCGAGGCCGTTAGGGAGGACAACAGCTCCACGCACCATCTGATCCGCATGCCGGGGATCTACCCCGAGCCGCACCGCGACATCGACTGTCTCATCAAATTTGGCTTGGGCGGTTGCCTTGACCAGATCGATCGCTTCAGTCAGCGCGTAGTTCTTCGACCGGTCTACCTTGGCAAGTGCCTCTTTATGCTTTTTCGTGATATTAGCCATCGTCTTTTAACCTCTCTTTATTATACTATCTCTACGCCCATACTGCGAGCGGTTCCTTCGATAGTCCGCATGGCAGACTCAAGGGAGGCCGCATTCAGGTCAGGCATCTTTTGCTTGGCAATCGCCCGCACCTGGTCCTTGGTCAGCTTGCCAACCTTGGTCTTGTTCGGGACGGGAGAACCCTTCTCCAGACCGACGGCCTTCCTGATTAGAACCGATGCCGGCGGAGTCTTGGTGATGAAGCTGAACGAACGGTCGGCAAAGACCGTGATCACCACGGGGATAATGGTCCCCTCATCACTCTGGGTCTTGGCATTGAATGCCTTGCAGAACTCCATGATATTCACGCCGTGCTGGCCCAGCGCCGGACCGATCGGTGGGGACGGATTGGCTTTTGCGGCTGGAATCTGCAGCTTTATATACCCGGTAATCTTTTTAGCCATGTTCTACTCCTTTTGTTCTATTCCTGAAAAGCATTCCACAGTTTTTATATAGTCTTACGGCAGCGAGGGGTTTGCCCAACCTTACTGCTTTTCAACCTGCATGAATTCCAACTCCACGGGAGTAGCCCGGCCAAAAATACTTACCATGACCCGCAGTTTTGCCTTTTCCGGCTTCACATCCTCGACCACGCCGGCAAAATTGAGGAACGGTCCGTCAATGACCCGAACGGTCTCGCCCACCTCAAACAGCACCTTCGGTTTGGGTTTTTCCGCCCCCTCCTCCATGCGCCGGGTAATCTTGTTCACCTCTTCGTCGGGGATCGGAAACGGATTGTTGCCGCCGACGAAACCGGTGACCTTGGAGGTCTCTTTCACCACATGCCAGGTCTCGTCATTGAGTTCCATATTGACCAGGATATAACCTGGGAAAAACTTACGCGACGAGGTCCGCTTCTCCCCCTTCTTCAACTCCACAACCGTCTCGGAAGGTATGAGCACCTCGCTGAAAAACTCCTCAAGCCCCTGATTCTTGATCCGCTCCTGAAGGGAAAGTCTGACCTTATTTTCAAAGCCGGAGTAGGTATGTACACCGTACCATTTTTTTGCCATATGAAAATTTTCCTTTAGCGCAAGATCCGCCGGACAAAATTAGCAATTACGATGTCGCAGGCGTAAAGGTAAATGGCGATCAATATAATGATCAGCACCACAACCCATGTGGTGGCAATGGTTTCTTTACGGGAAGGCCAGGTAACCTTGGCCAGCTCGGCTTTTACTTCGTATAGAAAGTCTTTGGTTTTAGCCAGCACAGTGGTAACCCCGTTACGAATAGTAGTTGGAAAATATGGCAGGCCAGGAGGGATTCGAACCCACAACACCCGGTTTTGGAGACCGGTGCTCTAGC
>JANXYN010000134.1 GCA_025356035.1 Geobacteraceae bacterium | reverse complement strand
CCGGCGAGACCGGCGAGAATCGTCTTCTGCAGCGCAGCCAATCTGGCCACGTCATACACGGATTTCCACCATTTCCCCTCGGGATTGCGCCTGATGACGCCAAGCCCGGAGCAGGGGGCATCGACGAGGATCCGATCGAACTTATTTTCGCCAAGGGCCTGCCGCGGCTGGCTTGCATCCATGGTCATTGTTTCGACGATGCTGATGCCGAGGCGTGCGCTGCTCTCCGCGATGAAACGGAGTTTTTTTGCCTCCACGTCGCAGGCGGTGATCCTGCCGCTGTTAGCCATGAGCTGGGCCAGATGGGTGGTTTTGCCGCCAGGAGCGGCACAGGCATCCAGCACCTGCTCGCCAGGGAGTGGAGCGAGTAACTGGGCGGCAAGCTGGGATGATTCATCCTGCACGGTGAACAGCCCTTCCTGGAAACTGGCAAGTTGCGCAATGTTGAGCGGGCTGACGATATGGAGGGCCACCGGGGAATAGCTTGCCGATTCGGTCGCTACCCCTTCCGTCGCGAGCCGTTCTTTCAGGCCTTCCCGGCTGATTTTGAGGGTGTTGGCCCTGACGGTGAGGGGGGGCGCCTTTGCCATGGCCTGGGCGAGGGCTTCTGTTTCCTCCATTCCCAGTTGCTCGATCCACCCCTCCACCATCCAGCGCGGATGGGAGTAATAGGTTGCCATGAAGCCAGCGGGGTCGGTGGCCCGATCCGGGTAGCTGATAGCCTGCCGCCCCCGGTCGGCACTCCGGAGTACCGCATTGATGAAGCCGGCGGCCCGGGGTGCAACGTCCTTGGCGATTTTTACGGTCTCGTTGACGGCGGCGGAGATCGGAATCCGGTCGAGGAACAGTGCCTGGTAAAGGCCGAGCCGCAGGAGAATGTGAACCGACCGTTCCAGCCGGTCGGTTGGCTGGGTGGCAAAAAGGTTGATGATATAATCGAGGGTCCCCTGGCGGCGACAGATGCCGTAGACGAGTTCGGTTAAAAGTCCGCGGTCCGGCCCCTGCAGTGCTCCAAGGGAGAGGGTCCGGTCAATGAGGATGTCGGCATAGGATTTGTCCCGTTCGATGCGGACGAGGATGTCAAAGGCGGCGCGCCGCGGATTGCTGGTGGTCAAAGTCTGCTCCTTAGCGCGGCAGTTTGGACGTGCGGTAGTGTGGAAGTGCGTAAGCAAAAACGCGGAAGCCGGCAGAATAAGACTTTTCCTGCCGAGCTTCCGCACCTCAGCTTGCCGCGCTTGTCGTTCAGCTTCTAGGCCCGTAGGCCATCTCTTCCAGCCTTCTGACCCGCTCTTCAATGGGAGGGTGGGTGGAGAAGAGCGACATCAGCCCCCCGCCGGTCAGGGGGTTGACGATGAACATATGGGCAGTGGCGGAGTTGGCCTCCATCGGAATCTGGTGGTTGGCCAGTTCCAGCTTTTTCAAGGCATTGGCCAGGTGGAGAGGATTGCCGGCGAGGGTTGCCCCGCCCTGATCGGCTTGGTACTCCCGCGAACGGGATATGGCCATCTGGATCAGCATCGCGGCAATCGGCGCGACGATGGCCATCACCAGCATGCCGAAGATCCCACCACCTTCATCATCGTCCCCATGCCGACCTCCGCCGAAGATGGCGGCCCACTGGGCCATATGGGCCAGGTAAGTGATGGCGCCGGCAATGGTGGCGGCGATGGAGGAGATGAGGATATCACGGTTTTTCACATGGGCCAGTTCGTGGGCCATGACCCCCATCAGTTCTTCCCGGGTGAGAATTCGCATGATGCCGCTGGTGGCGGCAACCGCGGCGTGTTCCGGGTTGCGGCCGGTAGCAAAGGCGTTGGGGGTCTCGGAAGGGATGATGTAGACCTTCGGCATCGGCATGCCGGCCTGTACTGCAAGTTGCCGTACCAGGCCGTAAAATTCCGGGGCCTCTGTCTCGGTTACCTCCTTGGCACTGTACATGGCCAGCACGATCTTGGCGGAAAACCAGTAGGAGACAAAATTCATGATGGTGGCAATGACCAGGGCGATGGTCATCCCGCCCCGTCCACCGATGGCGCCGCCCGCCAGCACCAGCAGCACCGTCAGCAGGGCCAGGAGAAACGTGGTCTTTATTGTGTTCATTATCCACCTCAAGATGGTTGATCGTGGTCTGTTCAGCCTGCGCAGTCCACCAGCACCCATTATAAGCATTGCCCGGCAAAAGTTCAAGGGGTAGTTTCCGCGGCGGATGGGCTTGACTTCATCGCTCGCTACGCTAATCTAAAGTAGAAAGAAACCTACTAAAATTAGAGGAGGTCTGGCGATGATCACCTGGGTTAGGGAGATGCAAACGGCAGTGGCACGGGGCGCGGCGGAGCAAAAACCGATCCTCCTCGATTTTTTCAGCCCTGGCTGAATAGGCTGTCAACAGATGGGTGCGGTTACGTACCCCAACGTCAAGGTGAGCGAATTTATCAGCCAAAAGATGGTCCCGTTGCAGGTGCAGGCGGATGCCAAACCCCTTGCCACGGATTTCAAGGTCACCTGGACCCCCACCCTGGTGGTGCTCGATTATTATGGCAAGGAGCATCATCGCTCAGTTGGCTTTCTTCCCCCCGAAGAGTTGATTCCAATGCTGCTGCTTGGTATGGGAAAGGTTGATTTCGACACGGAGCAGTTCAATGCCGCCATTGTCCATCTGGACAAGTTGCTCGTTGACTATCCGCAAAGCGCCGCAGCACCGGAAGCCGTCTACCTGCGTGGGGTAAGCAGGTTCAAGGTGAGTCATGATCCCAGCCTGCTCAAGGAGACCTATGAACGGCTCAAGGCCGACTATCCGGCCAGTGAATGGGTCAAGCGGGCGCAGCCGTACAGCCTGCTCTGACCTTTTTGTGCAGTGTGGTGAATTAGTTTGTCCGATGGTCTGTATTTGGAACGGGTATTGCTGCAGATAAAGTCTGGAAGATCGTCGGGTAACGGGAGAGGGGAGACCATTTGCAATTTCATGATCTGTGCTTTGGGCTGTTGATGGTTTTCCTTGCCCTCCTATCGCTTGTATCGTCAGGCCATGCCTTGGTAATCAAGCGTGACCCGCGCTCCGCCTTCGGCTGGATCGTGATCTCCCTGACTATCCCGTTGGTGGGGCCTTTTCTCTACTGGAGCATGGGAATCAACCGGATCCAGAACAAGGCGCGAAGGTGGCAGGAGAGCGGCCGGCGCCTTGTTGCCCTTGGTGCGTTTCAGCACCACCGGGCGCCGGGCCGGGAAGCCGTGCTGCCGGATGGAAGCAAGTACCTGGGCGAGCTGCGCACGATTGCCGACAAGGTGGTGAGCACGCCACTGACCAGTGACAATAAGCTAGTCCCGTTGCGCAATGGCGAAGGCGCCTACCCGGCGATGCTAGAGGCGATCGGGATGGCCAGCCATTCGGTAAACCTCTGCACCTATATTTTTGACGGCAACATGGCCGGGCGCCGCTTTATCGAGGCGTTGAAAGCGGCGGCCAACCGTGGGGTCGCGGTCAGGGTCATCATCGATGGTCTCGGTGAAAAGTATTCCTGCCCAACCGCCCGCAGCCTGCTGAAGGGGTCGGGAGTCAAGGTAGCGCGGTTTCTCCCCCTGCGGCGTGGTGGCTACATGAACCTGCGCAACCATCGGAAAATCCTGGTGGTCGATGGCAGAATGGCCTTTACCGGCGGGATGAATATCGGTGACCGGCACCTGGTGGAGCGAACCGGCAATCCGCCGCCGGTTGCCGATATGCACTTCCAGGTGACCGGGCCGGTGGTTGCTTATCTGCAGAAGGTCTTCCTCGATGACTGGTTTTTTGTCGCCGGCGAATTCCTCGATGAAAAGGGGTTCTTCCCCCCCCTAGCTCCCAGCGGATCGGCTCTGGCCAGGGTAATTGAGGACGGACCGGACAAAGAGTTCCGCAAGCTTGAATGGATCATCATGGGGGTCCTGTCCTGTGCCAGAAAAAGGGTGCAGATCATGACCCCCTATTTCATTCCTGATCGGGCCCTGATCTCTGCCCTCTCCACCACCGCCATGCGCGGGGTGGAGGTCACCCTTATCCTGCCGGGGCTGAACAATCTGCCGTTGGTCCATTGGGCCACCAGAGCCTATCTCTGGGAGATCCTGCAGCATGGAATCAAGGTCTATTATCAGCCGCCACCCTTTGTCCATACCAAGTATTTTCTGGCGGATGGCCTCTGGAGCCTGATCGGCTCGGCCAATCTCGATCCGCGGAGCCTCAGGCTCAACTTCGAGCTGAACCTGGAGGTCTATGACCGCGGCTTTACAAGCCTGCTGGAGCAGGACTTCAGGGGGGTGCTGGCCAAGTCGCGGCAAATAACGCTGGCGGAAATGGACGGCCGGCCCCTCCCGGAAAAGCTGCGGGACGGCGCCGCCAAGCTGTTCTCGCCGTATCTATGAATCAATACAGCCATCCCGAGACAGGGGGGGCCCCCCTCATCGGCGGAGCGGCTGGGGGCTCAGCGGCTGGCGGCCGCTGAAGAGATGGAGAGATCCATGGTCTGCCCGGCAAGGGAAAAACGGACCCGGTCAGGGAAAATCTCCACGATCCGGGCTCCCGCTATGATCCCCCCTTCACCGGCCAGGACCCCGTTTACCACTGCCCGCCGGTCGCGCCGATCTTCCTGCCAGGCGATTCCTCCCACCTTCAGCTCGGAAAATGCGCCACCGGTGGCGGGGTCAGAGGCTCCTGCCAAATTTTCGACCGGCGTGACGGGGCGCTGGCTCGAAGCTGCTGCTGCCGGCGGCGTCGCAGGCATTGCAGCTGGCAGCGCTGCTGGGATGGGCGAGGCACTGGAGCTGGCTGCGGAACGCTCCGGTGCGGGTGGCAGAACTTCTGCGTCGGGGTGGGGCGGCTTGTTGTCCGAGGAAATAGTGTGGACAATGCCGACGGTCAATACTGCGGCCAGGAAGAGTAATCCGGCGACTGCCGCCAGCCGCCACGGTTTTCGTGGCGCAAGGCTTCGTTCCTTGAACAGTTCCGGGCGAATATTGACCGGTCCGCCCCGGCGGACGGCGCGGTCTTGCTCCATTTTTTTCAGGGCATCGAGGATCAGGCTCATCCCTCACCTCCATCTTTGCTGGTCAGGCCGGGGGGGAAAAATCCGCCGCCGTAGCGATAGAGGAGGAGCAGTGTTTCATTGCCCGGCAGGCCGTCCGGGTCGATACCCCGGGCGCGTTGAAAATCCTTGAGTGCAGCGACCGTCGCCAGGTCAAATACAGCGGTGACCGGCCCCTGATAGGCGCCTGCTCCTTTGAGAAGCGTTTGCAGACGGCTGACCCGGTTTCCCCTGCTCCCCTGTCTGAGCATTGGCGGGATGTCGAGAAAGTTCTTCCAGGGTAGATAAGCGCGGCCTGACCAACAGCCGTTCAGCTCCTCGTTACTGAAGGAATTGCGGCCTGCCACTGCAGGCGCCACCAGCAGCCGGCCACGATCCAGACCGGTGAGGGCCAGGTAGCGTTTGCCGCCGTCGGTGAGCTTTATTTCCAGTAGGGCCGGCACGTTCAGGCGTAGAAGGTCTCCAAGCTTTCCATGGAAGCGGAATAGCTGCTGGCCACGCTGCTGGGCGAACTTTTCCAGGTCGGCAGCAGAGGTTGTCGGCGGCGGCGTTTCAATAGGCGCCACGCTCCAGAGTTGCAGCAGCGCATTGTATCCCTGCAGCGCGCTCTCCTGTTCCGTTAGCCTGGCCAGTTCCTGCTGTATGGAGAGCGCTACGGTCGGCGCCGGCTGGTTTCTGGAGGTGTTTCCCTGCGGCTGGCCTGCCAGCTTAGCAAGGTAGGTCCCGGCCACGGCCAGAACTGCCATTCCGAGAATAGCCGCAGCCAGATAATTGCGGAATTTGGCGTTGCGCGGCTGTTCCTTCCGGATGTCGGCAATGGCTGCAGCCATCATGCCGGCGGTAATCTCCCGTGTTTCCCTGGTGTAGCCAAGCAGTAGCGCCCGATCGCAGTAAGCGTTGATCAGGCGGGGCAAACCGCCGGATAAACGGTAAATCCACCGGAGGGCGCCGGCACCGAAAACCACCGTCTCCTTTCCCTCCGCCGCCACCCGCAGGCGGTGCCGAATATACGCCTGGGTATCGGTAAAATCCATCGGACAGAGGTGGTAGCGTACCGTCACCCGCTGGGACAGCTGGCGGAGTTCCGGCTTCTGCAAGAGTTGTTTCAGCTCGGGCTGCCCCACCAGTACGATCTGGATCAGCTTGTGCCGTTCAGTCTCCAGGTTGGAGATCAGACGGATCTGCTCCAGCACCGCCGGCTCCAGATTCTGCGCCTCGTCGATCACCAGGACTACGGTGTGGCCGGCAGAGTTCTGTTGCAGCAGGAAGCGGTTAAGCTCCTCCAGCAGATCCGCATGGCTCGTATCCGTGGATGGCAGCCGATATTCGCGGTTGATGCTCTGCATCAGGGCCAGCGGGGAGAGGCTGGGATTGAAAAGAAGCCCGGTCCGGTGGGTTTCCGGGTCAAGCTGGCCAAGCAGCGTACGGATCAAGGTGGTCTTACCGGTTCCCACCTCGCCGGTCAGCTCGATGAAGCCGGTCTGGTTGTCAATCCCGTACAAAAGGTGGGCGAACGCCTCCTGGTGGTTGCTGCTCAGGTAGATGAAGTCCGGGTTGGGGGTGAGGGTGAAAGGTTTTTCCTTAAAGCCATAATAGTCGCAGTACATATGCTTACCTGTATCCAGGGGGGCGCTGGGTTGCCGGTCAGAATCGCTAAGGGTAGAAAGGCTTAGAAGAAGGGAGATATTATGCCCTGAAGCGGCCCAGCCGCTCCATGGCCAGCAGCAGCTTCTCCCGGCTGTGGGCCTCGATGGTCCAGACCGCCTTGGGTGCATACTGTTGCATGAGCCGGAAAAACAACACAAAGTCGATATTCCCCTCGCCGATGGGGGCGTGATCGTCCTTTAACCCCCGGTTGTCATGAATGTGGGTCTCGGCAATATATTCCCCCAACGACGCAAACCATTCCTCCAGCCCCACTTTTTTAAACAGGTTCCAGTGTCCGACGTCAAAGCAGTGGCGCAGGCGGGGATGATTTATTTCCTCCAGCAGCGCGCGCAGGGTCGAAGGCTCTTCCTCGAAGATGTTTTCCACGGCGATGGTGCAGCCGATCGTTTCGCTCTGCGTGAGCAACTGCTGGAAGGTTTCGATGCTGTACTTCAGCCATTTGTCCTGGCTGTCACCGTAGCGCCAGCGATCATAGCCCGGATGACAGACCACCACCGCCGGGTGCAGGATGGCGGCCGCATCCAGCACCTGGGAGAGTCGGCGTAGGGTTGCCTCGCGAAACAGCCGGTCGATGGCGCCCGGGTTCATATCCATGAATGGTGCGTGAATGGTAGTTCTGAGGCCAGCCCCTTGCAGGGCTGCGGCCATGGCGGAGAGTTCCTCCGGGATCAGGCTGTCGAGGGCGTCACAGTTAAAGTAGACTTCTGGATTGAGCCGTCGCTCGAGGATGAAGGGGAGGCTCTCCTGCAGCAGGAGATAGGGAACATGGGCATGCACCGGATTATTCATGGCTATGGGGCGCCTTCGTATGTTTTTTGATGATGGCGTCGGCGCAGGTGGCGCAATTGACCAGATTTTCGAGCTTCTGGATGGCCGTCGGTTCGCCGAGCACGATCAGAGTGTCTTTCGCATCAACCTTGGCGTGGGAGTCCGGGTTGAAAACCATCTTGCCGGTCGCCTTTTTGATGCCTACGATGATCACCCCGGTTTCCTTGCGAAAGCCTGAGGTGACCAGATTTTCCCCGACAAAGCCGGACTCGGCTGGAATGATGATTTCTTCCATCTGCAGGTCCAGGTGTTCGCGGCCGGTGGCGATCTCGATGAAATCGACCACGTTGGGGCGCAGAATAGCCTGTGCCATGCGACTCCCGCCGATGAGATATGGGGATACCACCTTGTTTGCCCCGGCCCGTTTCAGTTTGATTTCGGAGCCCTCTTCCCCGGAGCGCGCAAGGATGTAAAGTTCCGGGTTCAGTCCCCGGGCGGTGAGGGTAATATAGACATTCTCGGTATCGGTAGTGACCACGGAGATCAGCCCCTTTGCCCGTTTAATCCCCGCCTTCAGCAGGGTATCATCGTCGGTGGCGTCCCCCCGGAGGAAGGGGTGATCGTCCTGTTCGAGTTTTTCAATGATAAGTGGGTTTTTTTCCACTACCACGAAGGAGAGTGGCCTGGCGGCGAATTCCTTGCAGATGAGGGCGCCGATCCGGCCGTAACCACAGATGATATAATGGTCTTTGAGAGCCTCGATTCTCTTTTTCAACTTTTTCCTCCCGATGACACGCTGAATCTGCCCTTCAAACATGATCTGGGCCAGGGTTCCCACCGTATAACCGATGACGCTTACGCCAAAAATAATGAGGAGAACGGTAAAGAAACGGCCGGCGTCGCTCAGGTCATGGACCTCCCGGAACCCAACGGTGCTGAGGGTAATGACGGTCATGTAGAAGGCGTCAAGCCAGCGCCATCCCTCCAGTCCCATGTAGCCGGCGGTCCCCAGGGTTATCAGCAGGATCAGGACAAAAAGCGAAATTTTCAGATGTCGGACCGGGTCCATCGGCGCCCTCAATATGGTATACCGCTAATCCTACTCTGGGAATCATTAAATTTCAACCTATTAGTTTGGACGTCGACGGAGCATCTAGCCTTGGCAGGCCTGGCATGGGGGAATTTCTTGACAAATTTTGTATACTGTATACAATTACGCGGATCTCATTCTGGAGAAAAACCGATGAAATACAGCATGGACAAGCATCTGACGCTCAGGGAACGGATACTGGAAACCATCCGTGATGGCATCATCAGCGGGGCATTAAAGCCGGGCGAAAAGGTGGCGGAGCCCGAATTGGCAGAGCGGTTCGGCATTAGCAGGACACCGATCCGGGAAGCCTTCCGGCAGCTGGAATCGGAAGGGTACCTCACGGTTATTCCCCGCAAGGGGGCAGTGGTGGTCTCCTTTTCGGCCCGTGACGTGGAGGAGTTTTACGCCATCAAAAGCATCCTGGAGGGATATGCTGCGCGGATGGCCTGTGAAAAGCTGACCAGCCGGGAGCTGGAAAAACTGGTGACAATCAACGAACGCCTGCGGCATCTGGCAGATACGGGCGATATCAAGCATTTCTTCAAGGTGCATGGCGATTTTCATGACCAATTCATCCGGGCCGCGGACAACGAAAAGCTCCACGAGCTTATCACTAATCTGGTCAGCAAATTTCAGCGCCTGCGTTTCACCTCCCTGAGCCTGCCGGGAAGGATGCAAGTGTCGGTGCAGGAGCATGAAAAGATTATCGAGGCATTCCGTAGAAAGGACCCCGACTTGGCGGAACAGCTGGTACGCAAGAACGCAGAATATGGCGGGAAAGTGCTGATGCAGGGGGGAGACGGAGTTCTGGTCCTGCCGCCGGCTGAAAGGGCCGCGGCGCAACAGGTGGATCTTTAGCAATAAATGCTGTTGTTGGCATGTAAATTGCTCAAAAAAAGCCTGATTGCGGCAGGCGGTTTTCTCGCCTCGGCCGCGGACCTTATCGCCTGTTGTCGGGCCAGGAGCGGAAATGAGTACATCAATTGAGGTTGTCGGTGTCTATCCGGTGACAGTGGCAAAGCCGTGCCATCTCATCGAGCTGGTGGTGAGGAATGCCCGTGGCGCCCTGGCCCTGACAGAATTTACCCAGGAGATTGCCGGGGAGCCGACAGAGAACTGGCAGGTCCCGTGGCAGACACAGATTCTCGATGCGACCGGTAGCCGCGTCATCGCGGAGGGAAGTGCTTTAGCCAGCGAAACCCTCTGGAACGGCGACGTCCGGATCGCTTTTTTCTTCCATCATCTGGACTTTTCCTGGCCGTTTCTGACCCCGTGCGGGGTGACCAATCTCCCCCTTCCCGAGGAACTGCCGGCCAGGCTTCGTATAATCAGCTATAGGCAGACGCCATAGCGCTCTTTCCTTGCAGTGAGGGTACCACCCTTGGCCATCATGAAAAATATCCCGAAAGTTGATAAAGTCCTGGCCTGGCCTGTTGTCCAGGAGGCGCTTGCTACCTATCCCCGGCCGCTGGTGGTAAAGGCGGTGCGGTCGGTGCTGGCAGATTTGCGCGCAGCCGCTCTGGGAGGTGCAATATCGCCAGATACTTCGGCGGAGCCGATTCTTGGCGCAAGGGTGCTGGCCGAACTGGCCTCCCTCAGTTCCCTGAGTTTGCGGCGGGTCATCAATGGCAGCGGGGTGGTAGTCAACACCAACCTGGGGAGGTCTCCTCTCCCGGAATCAGTAAGGGAGGGGCTGACCGAGGTTGCCTTCCACTATTCCAATCTTGAGTTCAACCTGGACAGTGGCGAACGGGGGAGCCGTTACAGCCATGTGGAGAAACTTCTTTGCGAACTGACCGGCGCCGAAGCGGCATTGGTGGTCAACAATAATGCAGCTGCCGTCTTGCTTGCACTTTCGTCGCTGGCCTACGGCAAGGAAGTCGTGGTGTCACGTGGCGAACTGGTGGAGATCGGCGGTTCGTTCCGCATTCCTGATGTGATGCTGCAAAGTGGCGCCCTGTTGCGTGAAGTCGGCACCACCAACCGGACTCACCCCCGCGACTATCGGCAGGCGGTGACCGCCGAGACCTCCCTGTTGCTGAAGATTCATACCAGCAACTTTGCCGTGGTCGGCTTTACCGCGGAGGTGTCCGCCGCGGAACTGGCGGCAATGGGGAGCGAGTTGGGTATTCCGGTCATGGCTGACGTGGGGAGCGGTAATCTTATCGACCTAGCAGGAACTGTGCTGGCACAGGAGCCGACCATCGGCGCATATCTGCGCGCCGGGGTCGATCTCGTCACCTTTAGTGGTGACAAGCTGCTGGGTGGTCCCCAGGCGGGAATCATTGTCGGCAAGCGGAAGTTCATCGAACCGATGGCGGCGCATCAGCTGTTGCGGGCACTGCGGATTGACAAGTTGACCCTTGCCGCCTTGGAAGGGACGCTGCAGCTTTACCGTGACCCACGGCGGGCACTGGCTGAAGTGCCGACCCTGCGGATGCTGACGGCCCCTCTCTCAGAACTTAAGGAGCGTGGCAAACGGCTGGTCCGCAGGCTCCGGCGAGAACTGTCGGCAGAAATCAGCATTACCCTGACTGATGGTTTATCCCAGGTGGGAGGTGGGGCGCTCCCCCTTTTGGAGCTGCCTACGGCGCTTCTGTCGGTAGCGGTAGCCGGCTTGTCCGCCCAGGAACTGGACCGACGCCTCAGGACCGGCAATATCCCGGTGGTGGGAAGGATCAATAAAGGGGCCTACCTGCTCGACTTGCGCACTCTGGAAGACGCAGATCGTCAGTTGTTGAGCGATGCCCTGCGGGCTCTAGTCAGTTAGTTTTAGAAACGGGACCGGTTACTGCCTCAGCCGTGTTTCCGGCTTGTCAATAACCATCAGGTAAAGCGCCACCGGCCACTTGCCTGTTTTTTTTAAATTCCGTTGCAAAATAAAACAGTTTTTTATATCATGGGAAACATTTTTATTGCCAGACGCGTAGCGGGTAATTATAGTTGAGCAAGCGGTTTTATTTTTGCCAGATACGGATCTTCCGAGCGACTGGCCACCGCGGGTGGGGTTTGGTTCTTTACGGACAGCAGTCAGGACCAGGCAAGACATGAAAAGGTAGCGGACCATGAAGGTAATTGCTCTGATCCCGGCGGCGGGGATGGGAAAGCGGATGGGCGCAGCGGTCAACAAGCAGTATCTGCAGGTTGGCGGCAGGCCGATTCTGGCCCATACCCTGCAAGTGTTCGAAACCGCGCCGTTTGTCGACCAAGTCTATCTGGTCACCCCGGCCGACGAAATCGCCTACTGCCGGCAGGAGGTGGTGGCTCGTTATGGTTTTGCCAAGGTCTGCGGAATTACGGCCGGAGGCAAGGAACGGCAGCATTCGGTGCTGAACGGCCTGCGTGCCCTGGTCGGAGCGTTGGCTGACGATATCGTATTGATCCATGATGGCGTGCGGCCGTTTCTACCAGTTTCTGTCCTGGAGCGGGCGGTGGCATCGGCCCGACAGCATGACGGCGCGCTGGTGGCGGTACCGGCCAAGGATACCATCAAGGTGGTGGAAGACGGGGTGGTCAGCGAAACCCCGCCCCGGGAACGCCTCTGGCTGGCCCAGACGCCGCAGGCGTTCCGTTATGGCGTGATCCGCGACGCCCACGAACGGGCCGCGGCGGAAGGCTACCTCGGTACTGACGATGCCTCGCTTCTGGAGCGGCTCGGGAAAAGGGTCCATGTCGTTATGGGCGACTATCGCAACATTAAGATAACCACGCCGGAGGATATGCTTCTGGCGGAGGCATTTTTGAAACAACAGGCTGAAGGGTGAAAGCAGCAAGCTGAAGGCTGCCAGCTATCCGAAGAAAGGAACCATATGCGAATCGGCCATGGTTATGACGTGCATCGACTTGTGACAGGGCGTAAACTGATGATGGGCGGGGTTGACGTCCCCTACACCAAGGGGCTGCTCGGCCATTCCGACGCCGATGTGCTGCTGCACGCCATTTCCGATGCGATTCTGGGGGCCATCGGTGAGGGGGACATCGGCAAGCATTTCCCCGATACCAACCCGGCGTTCAAGGGGGCCGATAGTTTGAAGCTGCTCCGCCACGTGATGCTGCTGGCCGATGAAATGGGGTACCGGCTCGGCAACGTCGATGCCACCATCGTCGCCCAGCGCCCCAAAATGGCGCCGTTCATTTCGCAGATGCGGCAGAACATCGCTACGGTACTCGATGCCGAGGTGGGGCAGATCAACGTCAAGGCCACCACCACTGAAGAGTTAGGCTTCGAGGGGCGCGGCGAAGGGATATCGGCCCACGCCGTGGTGTTGATGGCGCGGAAAGCGTCTTGACGCATGTCCCGATGGTGGCCATTGCCACCCCCCCCCCAAAAAATTCGTTCAGCACCGCACCACTGCTTACTCCTTTAAAATCCGCAAAAGTGAGGCTTTAACGACAACCATGACCAGCGAACCAAGCCACTCCACCAATTTCATCAGGAACATCGTCGAGGACGACCTGCAAAGCGGCAAGCACAAGACCGTTGTCACCCGGTTTCCGCCGGAACCGAACGGCTACCTGCATATCGGTCACGCCAAGTCCATCTGCCTCAACTTCGGCCTGGCCAGGGATTTTGGCGGGCGCTGTCATCTCCGTTTCGATGACACCAACCCGGCCAAGGAAGAGGTGGAGTACGCGGAATCGATCAAGGAGAGCGTTCACTGGCTCGGCTTTGACTGGGGCGAGCACCTCTACTACGCCTCCGATTATTTCGAACAGCTCTACCAATGGGCAGAAAAGCTTATTGGCCAGGGCGATGCCTACGTGGACGACCTTACCGCCGATGAGATCCGCTCCCATCGTGGCACCCTCACCGAACCGGGTCAGCTGAGCCCGTATCGCAGTCGGTCAGCGGCAGAGAACCTCGATCTGTTCCGCCGCATGCGGGCCGCCGAATTTTCCGATGGCACGCACAT
>JANXYN010000131.1 GCA_025356035.1 Geobacteraceae bacterium | reverse complement strand
GTCGGGGAGGAGTTCCCGGGAATAACCGTAGCTCTGGGCGGAAACCTCTTCCCTGATTTCGTGCAGCAGGGCGATGATATTCTGCATCTCATCCCGCCCTTGGGAAATATACTCTGAGCCATACCAGCCGGTCAGTGCTAGGATTGCGGCGAAGAACAGCTTGGCGATCCAGTAGATGTTCGCACTATTGAAGACCAGACTGCCGAGAATGGAAAAGGCGAAGAGAGCAGCAAGCCAGAGGACCAGTTTTTCTTCACGATCTTTAAGGTGCAAAAGCTCCCTGAAGCGCTCGGAGTAGGCATGTTGCAACACCTGGAGCTTCTCTATGCTCCCCAGCTCAAGCTGGACTTCCTCTTGTCGTTGTAGTTCTGATTCGCTCCAGATTTCCATTAAAGGGGGTTCCTCCTCTTTTCTGCGATCATTTTCAATGCACTAACCCAGCGGTAAGCGACTGCCAGGCCGCCACGGCCACTGCCGATCTCGACATCGCCTTCAAAGCCATGAAAGTCGGAACCGCCAGTCATGGTGAGTCCCATGCCTGCGGCCAGGCTTTCAAAATAAATCATGTCGTCCTTGTAGCACATATTGTTAAATACTTCAAGGCCGTCGAGCCCCAGGTCTGCCATCTCCCGGATAAGCGCCCCGAGCATTGGGCGATCTTCGGTTATGGTGGTTGGGTGGGCCAGCACAGCCACGCCCCCGACTCGCCTGATTTCTGTGAGGGCTTCCTCCATGGGAAAATATTGTTTTGACACGTCACACGGCACGAGGTAGCGGTTGAAGGCATCTTCGCTGTCACGGGCGTAACCATGCTGAATCAGGATGCGCGCGATATGAGGACGTCCCAAGGCACCTGAGGCAAGAGTGGCAACCTCGTCGTAGGAGATGCTGCCAACTCCTTCAGTGGCCAGTTTGGCATTAATCCGGTCGACGATGGCCCGTCCCCGAATGTCACGGCGAGTGCAGAACGTCGCCAGTTTTTCCGCCAGTTGTGCATCCCGGTGATTGATGCAATAGCCGAGCAGGTGGATGTCCCGATAGGATTTATACTCTACGGACAGCTCCACTGCCGGAATCACTTCTATCCCGCAGTCAACCGCGGCTGCAATGGCTTCATCGATACCGGATACCGAATCATGGTCGGCGATGGCGATGGCCTTCAGCCCTTTTGCTGCAGCCATAGCCACCAGGGCGGCCGGAGAGTGGACTCCATCGGAATAACGGGAGTGAATGTGGAGATCGACATATTGCTTCATGAATCTACCCTTATTGACTGAGTGTCGCAGAAATTGTCCGATCTCCGTCCAAGTATAGGCCAGCCGGCCGCAACCTGCAACTGGAAAGGTTGCAAAACGAAGAGTTTACTGTTGCCATACTGCGCTGGTTTGGGTAAAATGCCGGCGCAAGCGGGAAAATCTGCATTTGCGGGGAATGGGAGGGGGGATGGGGAAAAAACAGGGAGCGGCGCTGGGGATTATGGTGATCGGCATCTATCTGATCGGCGGGATGGCAACGTTCGGCGGCCTAGCCCTCATCGGCTTCATGAAAGGACGGGATCTGTTCGGGTGGGGGGAGGGGCGGAGCATCGGCTATCTGTTCTTCTGTGCCGGTCTGTCGCTGTCGGTTCTTGCTGTCTTGCTGATGCGGATCTTCAGGAACCGGGGGAGGGGATGAAAGCAGGGGAGATTCACCAGGCCATGGCTATGCTCGCCGTGGCGGTGAAGCAGTGGCAGACCCCGGCTGTAACCATCGTCTCTCAGCGGGGGGGGGACCCGTTCAAGGTGCTGATTTCCTGCATTCTGTCGTTGCGCACCCAGGACAAGACCACCGCCGCCGCTTCAGCAAGGCTATTTGCCCTCGCCGACAGGCCTGCCGCGATGGTTACACTTTCCCCGGAGACTATTGAGCTGGCCATTTATCCGGTCGGATTCTATTGCACCAAGGCGGCCCAAATCAGGGAGATCTGCCGGCAACTCATGGAAAATTACGCCGGCCGGGTCCCCGACGAGATTGACGAACTGCTGAAGTTCAAGGGGGTGGGGCGGAAAACCGCCAACCTGGTGGTAACGCTTGGATATGGCAAGCCAGGAATCTGCGTCGATACCCATGTCCACCGGATCTGCAACCGCTGGGGGTATGTGCTGACGAAAACCCCGGAGCAGACCGAAACTGCCCTGCGGGCAAAGCTGCCGAAGCAGTATTGGCTCGCCATCAACGATTATCTGGTAACTCTAGGTCAGAACCAATGTACGCCCATTTCGCCAAAGTGTTCCAGCTGCATGCTGTACCAACTCTGCGATCGGGTTGGGGTCACGAAGTCGCGCTGATGCAAGGTCAGCAGCCGGCTCTGAATTTATCTGGTTGTGTTCCCGGTAAATTCCGTGTAAAATAAAAAACTGTTTGATGCGATTTCATATTCCGCCGAGGGAGGCTCTTAGCATGCTCAAGAAAATTGGATTTGTCGGTCTGGGGACGGTTGGTAAGCACATGGCAGCCAACCTGATGAAAGGCAATTATCGGTTGACCGTCTATGATGGCCATCCCGAAGCTGTTTCTGAGCTGGTCAAGCTTGGCGCGGAAGCGGCTGCCACGCCGATGCAGGCGGCCAAGGGGCAGGATATGGTGATCGTCATCCTGCCGGAAAGCGATGATCTGAAGCCGACCCTGTTTGCCGACAAAGGTGTGTTGCAGGGGATTGATCCCGGCACCATTCTGGTCGACATGGGGACTCACTCCCTGGAGACTACCCTGAAGCTGGCGGAGGAGGCGGTGGCACG
Organism: Geobacteraceae bacterium; assembly: GCA_025356035.1. GTDB lineage: Bacteria > Desulfobacterota > Desulfuromonadia > Geobacterales > Geobacteraceae > JANXYN01. Next base: position 570 of record JANXYN010000131.1, on the reverse strand, counting down.
CCGTGCCATGTTCCTGGAAGCGCCAGTCTGGGGGACCAAGGAGCATGCAGCCAACGGGCTTCTGACCATCCTGGCCGGTGGCGACCCTTCGCTGCTGGGCCGCTGCCGGGAGGCCTTTTCCTTTTTCGGCCTCAATATCATCCATATCGGCAAGGTGGGAGACGCCACCCGGATGAAGTTCATTGTCAACCTGGTGCAGGCGGAGCTGATGCAGGCGCTGGCAGAAGGGATCGTGTTCGGCGACAAGATGGGGTTCAGCGCCGAGAAGATCCTTGAGGTCCTCGATTCCGGTGGGGTGGCCTCGCCGCTGTTCCACTCCAAGGGGCGCTCCATCGCCCGGGGAGACTTTACCCGCAATCTGGCGCTCAAATATGTCCATGAGCAGATGCTCCTGGTGATGGAGGCGGCCAACAAGTTGAATCTGAAGCTGCCGGCTGCCGAGGTAGTGAGCAAGGTCTATGAGCAGGCAGTCAAGGACGGCCGCGGTGAGGAGGATTTTTCGGCGGTGGTGAAGGTGCTCTGGAAGTAGCGACGGTCCCGTGAAAATTCATTCTGTTGCAAGAAAGGGCG
>JANXYN010000113.1 GCA_025356035.1 Geobacteraceae bacterium | reverse complement strand
TCTTCATCGCCGATGCCAATGCGCCGGTAGATGAGGTCAGGACGGTTGTTGTAGAGTGCAAACTGCTCGACGCCGTAGGCGTTGAGCCCGTCCACCATGGCGATCATGTCCGCGCCATACTTCGAGGCGTCGAACAGGCCGTCGTCGGTAAACAGGACCCACTCGTGGTCGTGGGAGAGCATGGCGAAGGATTGGCCGTTTTCGAGGTTCCAGACGCGCACCATACCATCATTCGAGGCGCTGATCAGGTGCCGTTCACCCTCCCGGAAGTGGAGGCTGCTCACGGTGCGGTTGTGCCCCTTTAGGTAGCCATGGAACTTGAATGTGGTGAGGTCCCAAAGTCCGACCTGCCGGCCGACTGACGCCGCCAGCCAACGGCCGGAAGGGGAGATAGCGACCGCGCCGACCCCCTGATGGGTGATCGGGGCGGAGAGGGTCCTCACCACCCTGGCGTTGAGGTCGAAAAATCGCAGCTCCGCGCCGCGGCGGGTGGTCATCACCACCAGCTGCTTGCCGTCGGGGGTGAACTGCATGGCGTTCACATTGCTGAAGGGTGGCTTGGTCTCCTTGGGCAACTCGAACGATGCCAGCTGCTTGCCGGTTGTGTCCCAGATCCGGACCCGTTCCCAGCTGCTCCCCGTGGCAAACATCTTTCCGGAGGGATGGATGGCCAGGGCGTAGACGCGCTCACCGTCGTGGGCCTTGAAGCGCTTGGCGTTTTTCGGCTCCTTGAGCGGGATGATGTTGACATAGCCGTCGCCGCCGCCGCTGATGAGCGTCTGGCCGTCGGGTGTGAACTCCATGGCGTGGGTGCCGTTTTTGTGCAGATTGACCTGCCCTAGACGCTCGCCGCTTGTGCTCCAGACGGCAAGTTCGGAGGCAGCCGTCGCCAGGGTCCGGCCGTTCGGGCTGATGAGGATCCGCTCCGGGTAGTCCTGGTTGGTCTGGAAGCGGCCGAGCAGCCGGCCGGTTATCGACCAGAGGCGCACGTAACCGTCGGCCGAGACCGTGGCAAACACGTTGCCGCTTGTGTCCATCGCCATATCGTTAATGCTGGCATTGAACTGATTGAAGCGGCCGAGTTCTTCGCCGTCGAAGCTCCAGAGCTTGAGCCCCGGCGGGGTGAATTCGTCGTCGGCAGTGACGATCCGGTGCATGTCCGGCGATAGCGCAATCTGTACCGGCGAGGTCGTCGCTGTAGAACCGACGGTGAACTGCTTCACCAGTTTTCCCGCCAGGTCGTGCACCAGCAGCCGGTTGTCGCTGCGTCCGCCACTGACGATCCAGCGCCCGTCCGCCGAAAAATGCGCGCTCTTGGAGTCGTGGCTCGGAATCTCCCGGAGCAGCTTGCCGTTTGTGTCCCAGAGCCTTGTTGTGGCCTTCCCCTTGATACGCTCGTCGTGCCCCTGCGTGGCGATCAAGAGCGCAATACTATCGGTCGAGTCGATCGTCAACAGGCGCGTGCCGTCGGGGCTCACGTCCAGGGAGCCGATCGCCTGGTCGCTTGCCGGGAACTCCTTCAACAGCGCACCGTCGCGCCCCCATTTGCGCACGGTCTTAAAGGCGGCCGTGTAGATGAAACGGCTGTCCGGCGAGACCACTACCCGGTCGACGGACTCCATCGGCGGGTGCGCCAGACGGGCAAGGGATTTGCCGGCGGTGGAAAAAACCTCACAATAATTTTCTTTACTGGCCCGATTGCAGCCGACGACGAACTCCCCGTCGGGCGAGACCGCAACGGCGCCGGCATAACAGGGGAGGGACGGGAAGCGCTGCTTGAGCTCACCTAGCATCGACCAGAGCTCAAGCCGGCCCCGACCCGAGCCGATCAGAATCCCCTGCTCATCCTGGGTGATGGCAAAGCTGGGGAGGATGTCAAGGCGGTCGATGGTCCGGAGCAGGCGCCCATCGGGAGTCCAGATCTTCACCGCATTATCCCGCCCCGCCGTCACCACGAACCGGCCTGTCATCGAATATGCGACCTGGGCAATCGGCTGGCTGTGGCCGGTCTGGACCACCATCTCAGCAGTTGGAGTCGTCACCGGCCTTGGCAGGGCATCCGCCCAGGCAAATTGGCCGGCTATGCCGAAGCCGACCCCAAGGATGACTGAAACGAATTTTGTTGGATTCATGCGCTATACCTTTCCATGATTATCGTTTATGCTGCCTTAGCTGTATAACTGGACGCCCGCATTGCTATAGTCAACGGGACTGGCTACTTTTGCAGTCCAAAAAGTTGCCTGTCCCACTCAGCACTTAGCCACGAACGGGACAGGCACCTTGTCAGGAGCCAGTCCCGCTGCTCTATAAGCCATTCCTCATTAAATGGTGCCTGTCCACTTCTGAGGTTTCCGATGCCGCGTACAATGGCATGCTGCAATACTCCGGGAATCTCTAAGCGTGCGGAGCGAGGCATGTATGGAATTCCAATAGGTTAAACATCACAACTTGACAAGCTGACAACGTCTCGGTGGCTCACATCTCCGCGCCAGTCTTAACCTGAGCTCCAGCTTCACGCCAGCCCTGAGCCAGCTTTTCTATGCTTTTACTGCTTTCCGTGGCGATACCGTCTTGGAAGAGTGTCACTCGGTAACCCCGATTCAGGGCGCCACGGGCGGTTGCGTCCACACAATAGGCCCCGTCCAGGCCTGTGAGTAGTAATTGGTCCACCTGGTTTTCCCTAAGGTAAGCATCGAGCTCAGGAGTAGAAAAGGCGTCTGATCGGCTCTTCGTGAAGGTCGTAGCCCCGGAGATTTTGATGAGACGGCGGTCCATTTCCGTTCCCGGGGAGCCCGGGGCGTTCAGGCCGCCCGTGAGGGCCGACATTATCGGGTTGTTGAACACATTTTTGATGTAGACGACAACGGCTCCCTTTGCTTGGGCCTGTGCAAGCAAAGCGTTTGAGACCCTGACGATTGGGTCGCCGTCACGGAAACGCTTCTTGGCTTGCGGCCCCGTGTAGTCTTCTTGGATATCAATGATGAGTAGCGCAGCGCGTGGAGCTGGATACTTCCCGATTCGCGGGCCCGTTGTGGGGCGCATACTCCAGAAGACCAGAGCAAACAGCACAATTACCAGCAGAAGGCCCGAGCCAGCCGTCCAGCAGAGAATCTTTTTCAATCGCTTCATTACTGTTTCACCTCTAATTATTGCTCTTCTTGTGGCCGAAAGAACTACCGGTATTACTGATGAGGAATAATACGGCTTCTATGAGGGGATTTCAATGGTTAAATGGGTGGATTTTGCCTCTCCTGATGTTCGTTATCAGTAATGGATTTTACCAGACAACCGGCCGGGATTCTGGTAAAAACTAGGGGCGAGTGGGAAGATCAACGATGACGAGGGGAAAACGACCATGAGCAGAATTCTGCCGGTCACGATGATTGGTGCGCTGTTGCTACTTCCCGCGCTGGCCTGGGGGGAAGCGGAACTGCCGGGGGAAGAAAATTACGGAAACGGCGACGGCCTGGCCGTGGCGGCTTCGTCTACCCAGGCGGGGGAGCTGCAGCCGGGCGAAGGTTTGTCCACCCCGGCCTCTGCTGAGCCGGAGGTAAGAAGTACTCCTGAAATAGATAAACGCCGCATCGAACGGCAGAAACGCGTTGTCCTGCAGACAGTCGATGGTTTGAAGATGACCTATGCCCAGGCGGAAGCGGACATTGTCGAGCTGGCGCGGGAAACCAATGGGATCACTCCCCTTGAGCCTGCGGTCCGGGAACGGGACCTGCTCGGAATCATGGACTGGTATTATGACTACGCCGACTGGCTGAGCGGCGAGATCGGCGAGTTTGATGCCGATTATGAGGATCTCTATGCCGGCCGGATGCTGGCTGGCGCTGAATGGCAGGATCGCATCGGTATGTTGGTGCAAAAGCGGAAAGAGTTTCTGCAGGAGCTCATTGAGCAGACCAAGGGGTATGAGGCCGAACAGAAGCGGCTGGCTGTGATACTGGAACGGCGCCGGGAGTTGGAGGGGCGCTTCAATGAGCTGGTATTCCTGCTGGCACGCAACGAGGAGAAGCTCAAAGGCCTGGAGCGGACTAGTCCCGACCGGGCAGAGCACGAGCAGAAGGGGGAGAGTCTGCGGGGCGAGGTAACTATTGTTCAGCAAGAAATCCTGTCGCTTCCCACCATCGACAAGGAGATCCTCAAGCATTATGCCGTGCTGATCGAGCGGGGGCGGGGCGCGAGTGATATGCTGTCGATAACTATCGCCGAGGATGAGGCGCTTTGGGAGATCGCCGGGGTGACAGAACTTTTGCCGGCTCGCCAGGCCGGGGCAATGCGGGCAGCCTATGAACGTGCGATCCGCCGCTATGAAACCGAGATCAGCCGGGTTGCCCGTAAAATAGACGAGTTTGACCGGCGGCGGTCCCAGGTGAACCCGGCAGGCTCTCTGCGGGAACTGGACCGCTCCGCCGAACTGGCCGAGTACTATTTGTTCATGAAACAGCGTTACCAGGGGGAGTTGCAGCGGTTGAAAACCCTGGTCAGCGACTACCGGTACGAACTGTCGGAGGTCCTTGCCGGCAGATAGGCCCAGCTACCGCTTTGGGCAGGCCAGCGAAGCCTGTCCATGGCGATCGGCCAGACCTCAGTGCCCGGTTGCCCCACCAAGGTCATAATTGTCGCTTGCGGCTCCTGACCAGGCAGGGGTGCGGCCGCAGCACCCTTTCGACATGCAGGCCGGACAGAGGTGCTTTTTGCAGATGGTGCAGTAATCGGACCGCAGAAATGATCCACCAGCCAGGTTGTTTCCACATTTTGTGCAAGTTCCGCTCGACATATCGATCTCCTTCAATTTATGGGTAATGCCCCGGCCTTACCTGGCTGCCTTCCTCGCCATGGTAAGCCCGCAGGCGTTGATCTCCCTCTCCAGTGCCGCCGGGGTAATGCCGAGCACCTGGCAGATCGAGGCTGGGTCGCTGGCGTAGCGGTCCATTGCCATCAGCAGAAGCGCCTTTTTCAGGGAAGCCGACATTTTCTGCAGCACCTGACTCCCCGCGGTGCTGGCGAGCATGTTAAAGAGCGGCTCCAGATTTTCCTCAAACAGCAGGGAGCTCTCCTCCACCCGCCGCTGTTCCTTTTCCTCCAGCCGTTTGGTCCGGAGCAGGTTGCCGATGAAGTCGTCCATGTTATCCTGCACGTAGCGCAGCGTGTCCTGCTCGCCAGCCACCAGCAAGTGCTGGGTGCGGCTCCCCTCTCCCTGCAGCG
>JANXYN010000108.1 GCA_025356035.1 Geobacteraceae bacterium | reverse complement strand
CGGCGTCCTTGCGGATCTGCCTTTGGAATAATGCGTACGACCGGGCGATGACCGCCTGGGCCTTGATGGTCTCCATCGGCCAGAGGGAAGAGATTTCGCAGTTGATCAGGCCGATCAGATACTCTTCCAGGGGGAGCTCGTTGATCACCAGCAACCCTTTGTCAGTGGTCCGGACCTGGATGATGCCGCGGTAACTCTTACCGTTCACTTTTATTGAAGTCGGGGCAGAGGCGGTCAGTTTATGCGCCAGTATGCCGGACACAGCCAAACCCGCCGGCTCTTTGGTAATGATGGCCGGAAAGCTGAGCTGCAGCGGCCGGCCACTCTCATCTACCACCATTAGGCGCTCGCCGTCCAGGGTAATGCTATTCCTAACCCGCAGCACGGCAACTCTTATATTTTCCGGCGGCTGCATGGCAGCTACCACCATGGAGCCGCTACTGAGCAACAGGATTAGCACCGCTAAGGCCGTGACAGACTTCAAGGTTATCCTTTTCCGAACCGACAGATAACAGCACAAATAAAGGTTAAAGTCAATATATTCGCGACCACTCCGCCCCCAACGACGGTGTCATAATTTCGGCAAGCATTTTGCTTGAGGGAGAAAGCAGACGGCAAACACCACCGGCAGAGGTCCGGAGGTTCTGGTATCATAGGTGCACTCCCCAACCTTGTCAAGTATTTCAGGCTGGTGCCGCTGCAGCGGCAATCCGTCTCGACTCGCGAGACCTGTTCATTAAATCCTTGCCAGAGCGGACATTTTGCGTTATTTAAAGTGAGCAATTTGTGGGGAAAATCAGTAATGATAATCGCCATCTATGACGACTTGCGTTAATCGGGGCTAATCGCCAAATGGCCCAGTGGCCCCGGAAATACCGGCATTTCGCTTCTCCCTCACACAAGGGTGTATGCATGATGAACTCGCTGAAAATCAAGCTGCTTGGCCTCATCACCCTGATCGTAGTGTTCATCGTTTCCATCTCGGCCTACGTCACCTTCGAGCTGCAGAAACAGATGATCAACCAGATCGCCAGACGCGACACCATGGTGCTGGCCGGCACCATTCAGAACGGCATCACCAATGCCATGCTTTCCGGGCACAAGGAGTTGGTAAACGATATCCTGGCCCGGCTTCGCTTTCATGAATCCATTGAAGCGATCCGCATTTATGACGAAACCGGACGCATCCTTAATTCTTCAGACAGCGGCGAGATCGGTAAGGTTGTCTCAAAACCATACCTCAAAGAAATCAGCAATGACGACCCGCTTTCGATGCAACGCAGCGCCAGCGAGCAGGCATTCCACACCCACTCCATCGTACACAACGCCCCGGCCTGCCACAAATGCCACGATCCGGCCCAAAAAGTCCTCGGGATCCTTGAGATCGACCTGTCACTGCACCACCTTGACTCCTTTATCGGCAAGATCAAAAACAACACCGCCATCGCCACCCTGCTGATCATCGTCCTCATTGTCATCACCATCACCCTCTTTCTGATTTTTTACGTGGACAAGCCAATCCGCCAGCTCATCAGCTCCATGCGCAAGGTGGAAAACGGCGAATTCGATTCTGGAGTCATCATCAGCAGCAGCAATGAGATGAAACTGCTTTCCGGCAGTTTCAACCTGATGATAAACAAGGTCAAGCAGCTGATGAGTAGCATGGTGCTGCATGAACGGGAGCTGGCGGTGGCCCAGGAGAAACTGGCGCACCACCATGAGACCTACCTGATGAACAGGAAACTGGAAGATCAGCTGAAGGAGATCGAAAATCTCAACATCTCCCTGGAGGAACGGATCGAAGAAATCGAGGAGGCGAATTACAAGATCGCCGACCTGGCCGGCGAGCTGGAAGATAAGAACACCAACCTGGAACGGGCCGTCACCAGGCTGTCAACCCTGAACAAGGTAGGGCTGGCCGTAAATGGCACCATGGAGCTGGACTGGCTCTTTCATCTCCTGGTAAAAACCAGCATGGAGACCATGAACGCCCAGATTGGCTACCTCCTCATCTACGACCATGAACGGCAAATCTTCAACGTAACCACCCTGCTTGGCCATGAGAGCACCGCCCCCCTCGGAACCATCCTGCCGATGACCCCGGCCAGTGTGTCAGCCTGGGTCGTGAAGAACCGCCAGCCGCTGCTAATCTCCGATATCGATGAGACCCCGCAGTTTGACCGGTTCAGTGCCCTTGGCTACGAGCGGAAAACCCTGATCTGTGTGCCGCTTACCCTGAAGGAAGAGATCATCGGCACGATAACCGTGGTCAACAAACACGACAACTCGATCTACACCAGCGAAGACCTGGAACTCCTTTCCACCATTGCCACCCAGGCCGGTATCGCCATCCATAACGCCAAACTCTGCGAAGACCAGCAAAAAAACTACCTGAACACCATTCAGGCGCTAGTTACCGCCATTGAGGCAAGCGATAGCTATACAAGGGGCCATTCCGAGCGGGTCACCCGCTACAGCCTCGAGCTGGCCAAGAAGCTGGACCTCTCGCCGGAACGGCTTAAGGTCGTCGAAAGAGCTGCCGTACTGCATGACATTGGCAAAATTGGCGTCGACCTCGCACTGCTCCATAAGGAGGATGAATTGACGAGCGCTGAGCGTTATGACATGGAACAGCACCCGCTCATCGGCATGAAGATCCTCGAACCGATCGATTTTTTGCAGAGTGTCCGGATCTGCATTGGCCAGCATCACGAGCGCTTCGATGGCCAGGGGTATCCCTCCCAGGTGCAGGCAGCAGAGCTGCTCGTGGAATCGAGAATTTTGGCCATCGCCGATGCCTTTGATGCGATGACCACCGATCGCCCCTATCGTAAACGTTTGTCCGAAGATAAGGCCTTGCAGGAGTTGCTCAACAATGCCGGCAGCCAGTTTGACCCCGAACTGGTCCTGCATTTTGTGGAACTGGTTAAAAGCGGGGCCTTTGCAGGCCTGAAGCCCCCTCCTTCCATCACCGGCGTCAGCGATGGAACCGGTGCCGCTGCGTTTCACTCCCATTAATCCACCACCCCGGAAACACGCCAGTGGAGGCTCTTGCAAAACGTCATGAGCCTCAGCCTTAACTCCATGCAAACGCGGCAAGGTCCCTGCCGCCTAAACAGTTTGCCTCACCCGACAAATCATGGTATATAAAACGCTGGATTTGGAGCATAGATGCATTCAGACTTTATCGGTGAGGTCCCCGCAATGCCGCTGCTTCTCGACGTTAAAGGACTGACCACCTATTTTCACCTGGACAGTGGTGTGCTGAAGGCTGTAGATGGCGTCGATTTCTCGGTGACCAGCGGCGAAACCCTGGCCATTGTCGGTGAATCCGGTTGCGGCAAGAGTGTCACCGCTTATTCCATCATGCGCCTGGTGGCAGAACCGGGCAGGATCGTGGCCGGTGAGGTGATATTTGCAGGGCGCGACCTGTTGCTGCTCCCCGAAGATGAGATGCGCAGCCTGCGCGGCAACCGGATCTCCATGATTTTTCAGGAGCCAATGTCCTCCCTCAACCCGGTTTTCTGCATCGGCGAGCAGGTTGCCGAGGGGTTAAGGCTCCACCGACGCCTCGCAACCAAAGATGCCGAGGCTGGAGCCATCGAACTACTTCTACAGGTGGGAATTCCTGCCCCTGCCGAGAGATACAGGGATTACCCCCACCAGTTAAGCGGCGGCATGCGGCAGCGGGTCATGATCGCCATGGCGCTCGCCTGTCAACCGCAGCTCCTCATTGCCGACGAACCGACCACCGCTCTCGACGTGACAATCCAGGCGCAGATTCTGGAGCTGCTCGATCGCCTGCAGGGCGAACGGAGTATGGGGATGATCTTGATCACCCATGACCTTGGGATAGTTGCCGAACGGGCCACTAAAACCCTGGTCATGTATGCAGGCAAGGTGGTGGAGTACGCAGCTACCAAGGCGTTGATCACTTCACCCCTGCACCCTTACACCGAAGGACTGCTGGCATCGCTCCCGCAGAAGGCCGCCCCTGGCGCAAAACTCTCCACTATTCCCGGTTCCGTGCCGGACCTGACGAGGGCCTTGCCAGGTTGTGGCTTTTGTGAGCGCTGTCCGGCCCAGCAGGGAATCTGCCGCACCGAAGTGCCGCCGCTTAAAGAAATCAGACCGGGGCATTTTGCCCGCTGCTGGAAATACTGAGTAGAGCCGCATTGCAATGGGGCTCTACTACCACCAATGCGTCTCTACCGTTGAACGCACCTTTATCTCGAGCGCATCCATGACCTTGCCCCTAATCGAAGCAATCCAACTAAAAAAGTCCTTCGACGTGAAACCGGCAGCATTCGGTAAAAGCCAGCAGCTGAAGGCAGTGGACGGGGTCAACCTGTCCCTTGCCCCCGGCGAAACGCTCGGGCTGGCCGGCGAATCCGGCTGCGGCAAATCAACGGTTGGCAAGCTCTTCATGAATTTGCTGTCGCCGACGGCTGGCCAAATCCTTTACCAGGGGAAGCCGCTCGGCTCAATGACAAAGGACGAACGGGCGGCTTTTCGCAAAGATGTCCAGATGATCTTCCAGGACCCATACTCCTCACTTAATCCACGGATGCGGATCGGCGATATTGTTGGCGAACCGCTAAAGATCCATGGTCTGGCAAACGCAGCCCAGTACCGGGAGCGCGTGACGGAGTTACTGACCAGGGTCGGCCTCGGCGCTGAGCATTTCTATCGTTATCCCCATGAATTTTCAGGTGGACAGCGGCAGCGGATTGGCATTGCTAGAGCACTGGCGGTGTCGCCGCGGCTGATTATCGCTGACGAACCGGTTTCCGCACTGGATCTCTCCATTCAGGCCCAGATCGTCAATCTCCTCCAGGAGTTGAAACAGGAACTCGCCCTCTCCTTCCTCTTCATCGCCCATGATCTTGCGGTGGTCCGCCACCTGAGCGACCGGGTCGCCATCATGTACCTGGGGAAGATCGTCGAGACCGCCAGCAACGAGGCGGTTTTCGGTCGCTGCCTGCACCCATACACCGAAGCGCTCCTCTCCGCAATGCCACAGATCGAGCCAGCCGCCGGCCGCAAAAGGATCATCCTCAAGGGGGACCTGCCGAGCCCGATCGCCCCCCCAGCCGGTTGCCCATTTCATAGCCGCTGCCCCTATGCGAAGCCGCCTCTCTGCGCCACTGTCCCCCCGCCATTGGAAGAAAAGGAGAGTGGACATTGGGCGGCCTGTCACTTTAGTCAACAACTATTTCGCTAAAACTGTACGGTTTTTGTTGACAAACTTTTGAATAATCATATATATAATTAACAATTCTTACTCAGACCACGGGGGATCGCTACTATGCCAGAATTTAACAAGAACCGGGATTTCACCGAGGAATCCGAAGTTTTAAAGGTCCTTGGCCACCCCATCAGACTGAAGATCGTTGCCGGCCTCTGCACCAAGGAGTGCAACGTAAAATTTATCTGGGAATGTCTTGGCCTTCCCCAGGCCACCGTTTCCCAGCACCTGGCACTGCTCAAGAACAAGGGGATCATCGAGGGGAAACGGGACGGGGTCGAAGTCCATTACTCGGTGGTCCACCCCCTGGCCATAAAGATTGTCGAGATCCTGGGCTGAGTTCGGCACGGCCCCAGCAAAACCGACAACCAACCGCAAATCCCCTCCAGGCTGAGGGGATTTTTTTTGCACCCTCCCCCAGCCCCTTCCATCGAAGGGAGGGGGGCTAAGAATCCCCTCTCCCCAGGTGGGAGAGGGGGAAAAGGAACCACATGCTCAAGATAGTACTTGGCCGCGGCGAAGATAAACGAATCAAGGGGGGGCACCCCTGGATCTTCAGCAACGAGATCCGTGAGGCGAGCGGCGACAAGAACCCCGGTGCCACCACCGAGGTTTTTGATGCCGGCGGCGCCTTCCTCGGCACGGGATATTACAACCCCCATTCCCTGATTGCGGTCCGGCTCCTGTCACGCAGCCACGCAGATATCGACGGCGAAACCTTTTACCGTGAACGGATCGCCCAGGCCCTAGCCTACCGCCGCTTCCTTTACCCCCAGCTGCAGACGTTCCGCGCTGTCTTCGGCGAGTCCGACTCCCTGCCGGGACTGGTGGTGGACAAATATGGCGATTACCTGTCGGTGCAGTTCCTGAGCTACGGCATGGAAAGCCGGCGGGACCTGGTCATCAAGGCCCTCCTCGGCCTTTTCAAGCCCCGCGGGATCGCGGCGCGCAACGACGTGGCGGTGCGGACTATGGAGGGGCTGGAGGAGAAGGTGGAGATCCTTTACGGTGAGATTCCGGAAACGATCGAGATGGAAGAGCACGGCCTCCGCTTTCGGGTGGACCTCCTCAAGGGGCAGAAAACCGGCCACTTCCTCGACCAGAAGGAGAATCACCTGCTCCTGCAAAATATCTGCACAGAGAAAGACGTACTCGACTGTTTCTCCTATTCGGGGAGCTGGGGGATCCACGCCGCAAAATTTGGCGCCCGCTCGGTCACCTGCCTCGACATTTCGGAACGGGCGGTCGCCCTGGCCCGGGACAATGCCGAGTTGAACGGCTTTGGCCGGCAGGTGCAGGTTGAAAGCATAGATGTCTTTGACCGGCTGCGCAGCCTGAAGGGTGAAGGGAGGCGCTTTGGCGTGGTAGTACTTGACCCTCCCGCTTTTGTCAAAAACAGGAAGATGGTCAATGAGGCGATCAAGGGGTATTCCACCATCAACCGGCGCGGCATGGAGCTGTTGAACGAGGGGGGGTACCTGATCACCTGTTCCTGCTCCTACCACATGGGGCGGGAGATGTTCCATGAACTCCTGGTCAAAGCCGCCCAACAAGCGGGTCGGACCATGCGCCTGGTGGAGGTCCGCTCCCAGGCCCCCGACCATCCGGTGCTTTTGGCCATGCCGGAGACCGAGTATCTGAAGTGTTTTGTGCTGCAGGCGATCTGAGCACAGGGGTTTGCCTTGACAAGTGAATAAAAACGGGCTACCTTCCATTAACTATTTTTTAGGAAGGTTGCCACGGTGAGAGCACGTTTAAATATTCGCGGCCGCTGTAACGATTTTCGAGTCGCTTAGCGGCTTTTGTTTTGCTGTTCTTCTCTGAAGAGACGGTTGAGCATCAAACATCAAGTTGATGCAAACAGTAGCGGAGCGGATGAGAATAGCTCAGCGAGAAAATCACGGGCTCTGCCCGGGAGGTAGGCATGAGAGTTCAAGCTTTTCGAACTGAAGTCGTGCAATGGACAGATCTGCCACAGGAAGCTTCGAAAGGGACCAGCGGAGAGGCCAAAACAGCGAGCTATGCCACCGGGAAGGCAATGATGAGACTGGTGTCCTACTCCCCTTGCTATCAAGCCGACCACTGGTGTACTAAAGGACATCTGCTGCTCGTTATTGAGGGAGAGCTCGTGGTCGAAGAGGAATGCGGCACCAAATACGTGGTGGGCGCGGGGACGAGCTGTGTGTTACCGGATAGCATGGCCGCACACAGGGTTTACTCAATTGTCGGTGCGCTGGTATTCATCGTCGATTAGCGACGCTGGGATGGGCTAGAAGATGTCCCCAGATTAGACCAAACTCTGACAGGGTGAGGCGGTAGTGAGAGACGTTTAAGTTTTTCGGGGGGGGTGCCGAAAAGCAGAGATATGTCCGGACCGGTTCACGCCGTGTCCGTTGTGACAAGCACAAGGACCCCGCCATGGCCAGCGCCTTTCAGGAAACCAATGGGGCTTTCCCGGTTTTGATCGTCGAAGACGACCGCTTCATGCGGACCATACTGGCAGCAAACTTGCAGGAAGCCGGTTATCGGGTAGTGTCCGCGGTCAACGGCTCCGAAGCATTGGAGATCATCAGCAGGGACCATTTCCCCATTGTCATTACCGACTGGGTCATGCCGGAAATGGATGGCCTCGAGTTGTGCCGCGCGATCAGGAGTGGCACCACCGACCGGTATACCTATATCATTCTCCTGACCGCCCATAATGATCGAGAAGATCTCATCATCGGTCTGGAGGCGGGCGCCGATGAATACCTGATAAAACCGGTCAACCAGGCGGAACTAACCGTCCGCCTGAAAACCGCCCGCCGCATCCTCGATCTGGAAAGCTCACTGAAAAAAAGCCTCGCCGAGATCAAGGCCATCTCCGTCAGGGACCCTTTGACCGAGGCTTACAACCGGCGTTATCTGAACGAACTTCTCCCCCAGGAAATCAAGCGGGCATACCGCTACAAACGTCCGCTGTCAGTCATCATGTTCGATATCGACCATTTCAAGGAGGTCAACGACCGCTATGACCATCACGCCGGCGACTTGGTGCTGCAAGGGTGTGCCGGCTGCATCATGGGATCGCTGCGGAAAGGAATCGACTGGCTGGCACGTTATGGCGGGGAAGAATTTGTCATCGTCCTGCCGGAAACCGATCTTACTGGCGCCGGAGTGGTGGCAGAGCGCTTGCGTCTCAAAATTGCCGAATTGATCACCAGCAGCCATGGCCAGGAAATCCGGATCACCGCCAGCTTTGGTGTGGTAAGCATCAGCCAGTTCCCGCAACAGGAGATGATCCAGGCGCTCACCATGGTTGAGCATGCCGACCACTGCATGTATGAAGCTAAATGCGAAGGGAGAAACCGGATCAAAGCCATGCAGCTCTGACCGCAACCTACCATCACTTCCTCCCCACCCCATAAATCACCTCATAGGTGGCCGGCACTCCGCCGGTGCCGCCAAACTCCCGTCGGTAAATCTCCATCATCTCCAGCATCACTCGCCGTTCGGCAAGTCCCCGGGAAGGCGCCGGCGCCGCATTGCCCGCGCCAATTCGCTTTAGGGAGCGCAACAGCGCCGGCACATCGGGGTGGAGTTCTTGCTCCCGTTCCACCGTTACCCCACACCCGCCGAACCCGGCGCCGGCCAAGGCTGTCATTACCTGTTCCCCACTGAAGAAATTGTGGGTCCGATCTTCCCTACCACTCCCCACCCTGCCGAGCGCTTGACGATAGGAACTTTTCAACTCATGCAGAGTCTGTTCACCGAACAGAGCAAAGCGGAAATGTCCTCCCGGTGTCAGGACCCGATACGCCTCGGCAAAGGCGGTGTCGAGGGCGGGAAGCCACTGGTAGGTGGAAGTGGAAACCACCAGGTCGAAACTACTGTCGGCTGAGGGGAGCCGTTCGGCATCCGCGTTCACAAACATAAACCGCCCCGCCCCAGCCAGATTCCGCCGTGCCGTGGCAATCATGCCGTAGGCGAGATCGAGGCACGTGACAGTGGCAGCCGGATAGAGAAGAGACAAGCCAACCGCCAGCGTCCCGGTCCCCGCTCCCACGTCAAGCAGCCGCTGGGGGGCCAGCCCTTCACTCTGCAAAAGGTCGAGGAGCCGTCTGACCACTCGCTGCTGAACCTCGGCGCACGAGTCGTACGCAGCCGCCTGCCGGTGAAATGAGGCCCTTACCCTGTTTCGGTCAATTCCGCCCATAGACTCCCTGCAGAAAATCTTTCAGAATGGCATTGAACTCCGCCGGCCGGGACAGGAACGGCGCATGGCCCACCCCTGCAAAAACCCTCAGTTTGGCGCCGGCAATCCGCTCGGCCATGTAGTCGGCCGCCCCCGGCAGACAGATGGTGTCCTGGTCGCCGTGGATAATCAGGGTCGGAAGGTCGATCAGAGAGAGAACCGGCCGCTGGTCCTCCTCATTCAGGGCCGTCAGCGCTTTGATGGCAGCATGTGGAGCGGGGCGCAGGCCGGGGATGACGACCTGCCGAACCATTCGCTGATAATGGTCCCTGGCCAGCTCTGTTTCGCCGAACATCCCCCGGAAGAACTCCCCCATGGTTTTCGCATAATCCCTTTTCAGACGAAGCGCCATCCCCCGTGCCTCTTTGGCGGGGAGGCCATAAGGATAATCTGCGGTAGCGGTGAACCTTGGGGTGCCGGAAACCAGCACCAGTGCAGCGAGACGTTCCCGGACCTCGGTAAAGGCTTGGAGCGCCACCTGCGCCCCCATAGACCACCCGACAAGGGTCGCCTCATGCAGCTCCAGCTGGACAAAGAGGCTGGCAAGATCGGCGGAGAAATCGACAAAAGTATAACCTGCCGCCGGGGCGGAGGAAGCGCCGTGCCCCCGCAGATCCACGGTGATGAGCCGGTACGCGTCGGCCAGCTCCTCCTGAAAGGCAAAGACCCGGCCGGACATTGACCAGCCATGGACCAACACCAGCGCCGGCCCGGAGCCGGCATCTTCGTAATGAATTGTTACCCCGCCGGGGTTTTCAACAAACGGCATCTGCGCTCCACGGTGGCCAACAGTTTTTTGCCTTAGATGACCCCGAGCTTTCTCCCCACCGTGGTAATCGCCGCAACCGCCTGGAGAAGATCGGCCTCGGTATGGGTCGCCATCAGCGTGCAACGCAGGCGACAGCTGCCGGCCGGCACGGTAGGCGGCCTGATCCCCTGGACGAATACCCCCTCTGCCAAAAGCAGCCTGGAGCACTCCATAACCGTTTCAGCCGGGCCAACGAAGAGCGGCACTATCTGGGTCGCGCTCCCCATGGTGTCAAAGCCAGCCGACTGCACCGCTGTCCTGAACAGAAGCGTGTTGCCGGCCAGACGTTCCCGCAGCTCTTGCCCCTCCGAAGCCTCCACGAGGTCGATTGCAGCAATGGAGGCGGCCAGCACCGCAGGCGGCAATGCGGTAGAGAAGATGAAACTGCGCGCCCGGTTGATGAGATAGTCGATGAGTTCCGCCGAGGCGGCCGCATAGGCGCCGAAACTGCCGAAGGCCTTGCCGAATGTCCCCATATGGATATCTATGGCGGCCATGACCCCGCACTGTTCTGCACTCCCCCGGCCGGTTGCCCCAAGCACCCCGCTGCCATGTGCGTCATCCACCATCAGGAGCGCCCCGAACTCGCGCTTCAGCGCCACCAGCTCGGCCAGCTTTGCCAGATCACCATCCATGCTGAACACCCCGTCAGTAACGATCAGCCGCCGGCCGGTAGTTTTGGTCTCCAGCAGCAGGCGGCGCAGGGCAGCCAAGTCGTTATGGGGGTATCTAACCAACCTCGCCCGGGAGAGGCTGGCGCCGTCGACGATGCTGGCATGGTTGAGCCGGTCGGAAAAGAGCAGATCCCCCTTCCCCACCAGCGCCGGAATAATGCCGGTATTGGCCGCATAGCCAGAACTGAACAAAAGCGCCCGTTCGGTTCCCTTAAAGGCCGCGATCCGCGCCTCCAGCTCTTGATGCAGTTCCATGTTGCCAGAAACCAGCCGGGAGGCGCCACTCGAAGCCCCATAGCGCTCTATGGCCAGGATTGAGGCCACCTGCAAAGCGGGATGATTGGCAAGCCCCAGATAGTTGTTGGAACAGAGGAGGAGCACTTCCCGACCGTCCAGCACCACCCTGCCTCCCTGACTCCCGGCCACCAGCCGCATCTGCCGGTACAATCCCTCTTCCTGCAAGTTTCGCAAATCTTCCGCTATGGTTTTTGCCAATCCAATTCTCCATCTGCCGTAGAGACCCATTGCAATGCCTCTAGCTAAATACGCCAGTCCTTTTTTAGCACACTTCCTCAGGCATCGTCAACCAAACATCCTTGCCTGGTTTACGAACCTATTTCCTGACGGAATCGGCGCGAAACACGACAGAGACAAATAGACTGTTGTATTTTCAGCAATATTTTGTAATATTAGCGCTTGTGCTGTGGATGATCTCGCCGTGCAGAAGCAGAATGATACCGTTTTTCTGGAGGAACAGATGGGGATAGCGCTGGGCGATATGCTGATCAAGGCGGGCCTTATAACCCAGGTCAATTTTGAGGATGCACTGAAAAACCGTGTCCTCTACGGCGGCAAGATTGGCACCAGCCTGATCGAGCTCGGCTATCTCGACGAAGAAGCGCTGGCGCAATTTCTGAGCAAACAGCTGGCAGTCCCGTATGTCAGGCCGGAGCAGTTAATGTCGATTGCGGCCTCGGTGATCGGCCTCATCCCCAAGGAAATGGCCCAGAAATACAAGGTCATCCCCATTGCCCTGGAAAAAAAGGGGCTGACGCTGGTCATGGCCGACCCTGCCGACCTGCAGGCAGTAGACGAAATTGCCTTTGCCACCGGTTACAACATCAAACCTGTCGTCACGCCGGAAGTCCGGCTGGTAATGGCCCTCTGGCAGTACTACCAGATAGAAATCGACCCGCGCTATCAGCCGGTAATCAAGAAAATCAGCGAAATCAGGCAGAGCCCTCCAGCTGCCGTGGCGCCGAGCACAAAACCGGTGATTGAGCCGGTCAAGGCTCCGCTCCCTCCTGTGGTCAAGCTTCCGCCCGAGCCGGAAATCATCGAGCTGGAGGAAGAGTTAGACGTTGAAGGCGAGACCACAGGGCCTGGCACTGACGAAGCAGAAAAACGCCATACCATTGACAGTCTGGCGGATGAGATCGCGGAAGCCCATGACCGCGAGGTAATTGCCGATCTTCTGATGCAGTATGTGGCGCAGGAGTTCAACCGGGGCGCACTGTTCCTGGTCAGGGAAAACACCATCACCGGCTGGCGGGCCGTCCAGAAGAATAAACCGGTGGCGGGGTTTGAGAATTTCCATATCCCCCTTGACGAGCAGTCGGTCCTGAAAATCGTTGCCGAGGGGAGCACCTTTTACCTGGGGCCTATCCCGAACACCGCCAACAACAATACCATGCTGCGGATGATGGGGGGTGGCAAACCGGCCATCGCCCTGATGGTACCGCTAATGATCATTGGCCGGGTTGTCAGCATCCTCTATGTGGACGGCCGGGGGAAGGATCTGCGAGAAAAAGTGGTCGACCTGCAGAAACTCATCAACAAGGCTGCCATGGCCTTTGAAATCCTCATCCTGAAAAACAAGATCAAGATGATTTAGGGACGGGCGGTCTCACCAGGTCTATGACTGTCACCTCCGGCGGTGCCAGTAACCTGAGCGGCGGCCCCCAGGTGCCGGTCCCCCTGCTTAGATAGAGGCCCGACTGTTTTGGCAGCGACGTATAACCCGACGGCAGCGGGTAAAAGAGCCGGGTAACCAGCTGGAATGGGAACAGCTGGCCATTGTGCACATGCCCTGAAAGCTGCAGATCAAACAAACCAAGGGCGTCGCGAGCCACCACTGGCCGGTGCTTGAGCAGAAGCGTAAAATTACCCGGCACAAGCCCTGCCAACAGCCGCTTTTCGTCAACCTGTCGCCCTGAGCCGAAGCTCCTCCCTGCCGGGTCATCGACCCCGGCGATGTTGATCATGCCAGCCACAGTCACCCCTTCCCCCCGCAGCACGGTAAAACCCGCCTTCCCCATAAAATCGAGGGCCTGGTCGAGGCCCGCGTAAAACTCATGGTTGCCGGTAATGGCAAATTTGCCGTACCGCGGCACAATCTTGCGGAACGCGTCCGCCATGCCTGTCATACCATTCAGCTGGCCGTCCACCAGATCGCCGGTGGAGACCAAAAGGTCTGGCTCCGCCCGTTGCACCTCCCCGAGGATTCTTTGCAACCGCTCTTCCCTGACAATCAGCCCCAGGTGTACGTCGGAAACCTGGACAATCCTGAGCCGTTGGATTTGCGGCGGAAGTTTTGCGGCAGCGATCGTCAGCCGCTCGACGCGGATATCCCTTGCCTCGAAATAGCCATAGACAGAAGCCGACAGCGCATAGGCAAGGGGGATGATGACCGCGATCCGGCTTGACAGGGAGAACGACGTCAGCTCCCGGTGCAACCCGAGGCCTGTCAGCAGAATCAACAGTCGATAAAAATCGATGGCGATGACCGCGGTAAAAAACAGGAAAAGCCCCCCCATCCAGGTATAACCAAGGTAGGCCAAAGCGCGGGCGGTGGCCTCGAATCCCTGCCGCTCGATGATCCTTACCAGGACCGGTGCGATAACCATCAACGCCATAAATAGCGCCAGGGAAGGCGCAGCGGCACCCCCTAAGGCAACAGCACTCTTCACCTTCAGAAATGTGTAGACGTGTACCGCCCCATAAATAACAAAAAATGTCAGCATAAACAGGCTCATGGCTTCCTCCGAGGCAGGTTCTCTCCAACAGCATCACCAAGTTTACCCGATACCCCGCTAAAGTTAAACGAAATCTTTGTTGCAATTGCAACGGGACGTAACGCAAAGTTCCCGCCAACACGGGCGGCAAACGTTTGACCGCCTGCCCTCCCCTCAACCACGCTCCCCGCTTACCCACCTTGCAAAGTGTGGGTGCCCTGCTATATTTTAGATTTGAACTGCCTAATATTTCGTGACATGCTCCCGGTATTTACCTACCCCCCAGACAAAGGAGGCTGTATGATAGCACTTTCCGTCAATGGCAAACTGTACCAGGTCGAGGTCCCACCGGATGTGCCACTCCTCTGGGTGCTTCGTGAACAACTCAAGCTCACCGGAACCAAATTCGGCTGCGGCGCGGGGTTATGCGGCGCCTGCACCGTCCATGTCGACGGCAAAGCGGAGCGGTCCTGCCAGATCCCCGTGAAGGACGCCCAAGGGAAGAAGATCACAACCATCGAGGGGCTTGCCGGCAATCACCCCGTGAAGAAGGCCTGGCTCACCGAAGAAGTTTCCCAGTGCGGCTGGTGCCAACCGGGACAGATCATGGCCGCAACCGCGCTACTGAAAGAGAATCCGCGACCGACCGATGGGGAGATCGATAATGCCATGGTCGACAACCTCTGTCGCTGCGGGACCTACCAGCGCATCCGCCGCGCCATCCACACGGCCGCGCAAGAAGCGGGCAAAGGAGGAAAGAAATGAGCGAGTTCATCATGCTAAGCCGCCGAGACTTTCTCAAGACCGGCGCCTTGGTCGGGGGAGGACTGATCCTTGGCTTCTATCTGCCGTTTGCTGATTCCGACAGTTGCGCAGCAGAGCAGACAAAGGGATTTGCGCCGAACGCCTTCATCCGCGTGGACCATGATGGCGGAATAACCTTTATCGTCAACAAATCGGAGATGGGCCAGGGGGTCTACACATCCCTGCCGATGCTCATTGCCGAAGAACTGGAATGCGACTGGCGAAAGGTAACGGTCGAGGCTTCGCCGGTAGCAGCGGTCTACGATCACACCGTGTTCGGCTCCATGGTGACCGGAGGGAGCACCAGCGTCTGGAGCGAATGGGAGCGGCTGTCAAAGGCCGGTGCCACGGCCCGGGAGATGCTGATAGCTGCCGCAGCAAAAACCTGGCGGGTGGAGCCGGCAAGCTGTCATGCCGATAACAGCCGGGTGATCCATGCAAGCGGCAAGGCGCTCGCCTACGGGGAATTGGTCGACAAGGCCGCCAAGATGCCGATTCCCAAGGATGTGCAACTAAAGAATCCGGATACCTACAAAATTGTCGGTACGCCACGGCACCGTCTCGACAGTCCGGCCAAAGTCAATGGTACTGCACAGTTCGGCTTGGATACTCGGCTTCCCGGCATGCTGACAGCCGTAGTTGCCCGCTCCCCGGTATTCGGCGGGAAGGTGGTCAGTTACAAAGCCGACCGGGCAAAGGCCGTCCCCGGCGTAAAGCAGGTGGTCCAGGTGCCGTCGGGAGTGGCAGTGGTCGCCAAAAGCTTCTGGGGGGCGAAAAAAGGTCGGGAGGCGCTCGATATCAGCTGGGACGAGGGGGAATGGGCGAAGCTCTCGACCCCCGACATGCATCGGGATTATGCGGGGCTGGCCAAAACCCCCGGTCTTATCGCCCGGAAGGCTGGGGATCCGGAGCAGGCCTATGCCCTGGCGACGCATAAAATTAGTGCCGAGTACCATGTTCCCTACTTAGCCCATGCCGCCATGGAACCACTCAACTGCACCGTCGATCTACGAGGAGACGGCTGCGACATCTGGACCGGCTCCCAAATGCAGACAGGCGATCGAAACGCGGCAGCCCGCATCGCCGGCCTCAAGCCCGAACAGGTAAAGATTCATACTACCTTTCTCGGCGGAGGGTTCGGCCGCCGGGCAAACCCCCATAGCGATTTCGTAATTGAGGCAGTGGAGGTGGCGAAGGTGGTGCGGAAACCGGTGAAAGTTGTCTGGACCAGGGAGGACGACATGCGAGGAGGTTACTACCGCCCCATCTGGTCCGACCGGCTAACAGCCGGCCTCGACGGCAACGGCAACCTCATCGCCTGGTGGCACACCATCGTCGGTCAGTCGATCATCGCTGGCACCCCATTCGAGGCCGCCATGATCAAAAACGGCATCGACGGCGCGTCGGTCGAAGGGGCACAGGATATTCCCTATGCCATTCCCCATCTCCTAGTAGACCTCCATTCGCCACAGATCGGGGTGCCGGTCCTCTGGTGGCGCTCGGTGGGGCATTCCCACACCGCCTTCGTCGTCGAGAGTTTTCTTGACGAAGCTGCCCACGTTACAGGCAAAGACCCTTATGAGTTCCGCCGCGTCCTTCTCGTTGAAAAACCGCGCCATCGAGGAGTACTGGAACTGGCAGCACAGAAAGCCGGATGGGGAAGCACGCTGCCAGCCGGACGCGGACGGGGGATTGCTGTTCACGAGTCGTTCGGCAGTTTCATCGCCCAGGTAGCCGAGGTTTCGGTCACCCCCGAAGGAGTGGTGCGGGTCCACCGGGTGGTGTGTGCCATCGATTGCGGCAGGACCGTGAACCCGGACACCATCGCAGCACAGATGCAATCGGGGATCGCCTTCGGCCTCTCCGCCGCTCTCCATGGCGCAATCACCCTGAAGAACGGCCGAGTGGAGCAGAGCAATTTCCACGATTATCCGCTGCTCCGGATGAACGAGATGCCCCAGGTGGAAGTGCATATCGTCCCAAGCAAGGAAAAGCCGGGCGGGGTTGGCGAACCGGGGGTCCCCCCCATTGCACCGGCGGTGGCCAACGCCGTCTTTGCGTTAACCGGCGCCCGCCTCCGCACTCTCCCCATGACCCCGGAGACGGTGCTCAAAGCGATGAAAGGTTAGACATTGTAGGAGCGGCCCTGCGTGGCCGCCCTGAACTGCTTGCATCCAGATGAGGAGAACTATGGATGACCTGAAAATCTACGAAGAAGCAATCGCTCTGGCCCGCCAGGGTATTGCCTCCGTCCTGGCCACCGTGGTGGAGAGCTCCGGTTCGTCACCGCGGAAGGCGGGTGCAAAGATGCTCGTGCGTCGCGACGGCTCAATCCTGGGGACCATTGGTGGCGGCAGGGTGGAGCTGGAGACCATCACGGCGGCCCTTGCCGCAATGCAAAGCGGCCTGCCACGCACCCTGCCGTTTACCCTAACCGAGGAGTACGGCCATGTTTGCGGTGGCAGGCTCCTTATCTATATCGAGCCAGCCGACCTTGCTCCCGATCTCCTCGTCTTCGGTGCGGGGCACGTGGGACAGGCACTGGCGTGCGCCGCCAAATTCGCCGGTTTTCGGGTAACGGTAACCGACGACCGTCCCGAATTTGCCACGCGTGAACTGCTGCCAGACGCCGACGAGGTCCACCTGGGGGAATCTGCGGAGCTCCTTGGTCAGCTGAAGGTAACCATTGGCACGGCCATCGTTATCACCACCACCTGCTTCGACAAGGATTTTGCCGCGGTCCGGGCCGCGCTCAGGACCCCTGCCCGCTACATCGGCATGATTGGTAGCGTCCGGAAACGCGAAGTCTTGGTAAGAACCCTTGCCGCGGAGGGGTTCCCACCGGAAGAGGTCAGACGGATCACTATACCGGTTGGGCTCGCCATCGACGCCGAAACCCCGGCGGAGATCGCCATCAGCATTGTTGCCCAGCTTATTCAGCAAAGGAGGAATCATGCCACCGCAAGTTTCAGCGATTGTGCTGGCAGCGGGACTGTCACGCAGAATGGGGAAGTGCAAACCGCTGCTGCCGCTGGGTGATCGTCCAGTCATCCACCATTGCCTGGCGAGCCTTATTGCTGCTGGCATTCTGGATATCCAGGTGGTGATTGGACCCGGCGGGGGAGAGATCGCCACGGCCATCTCCCATCTGCCGGTGCAGGTAGTATCGAATCCTGACCCATGGAGTGAGATGGCTGTCTCAGTAGAGACCGGCCTTCGCGCCGTTTCCGCTGACGCCACCGGCGTACTGGTCTGCCTGGCCGATCACCCCCTGGTGGCTACGGCCACCTACCACACCCTGTTAGAGCAGCACCGGCAGCAACCGGAAGCGATCATCATCCCCTCCCACCTGGGAAAGAAGGGCCACCCTACCCTCTTCCCGAAACCAATTCTGCATAAGCTCCCGCAGCTCAATTCCCTGCGTGAGCTTATCTGGGGCCAAGCAAACCGTGTGCGACTGATCGCTGTGGCTGATATGGGGGTGGTGCTCGACATGGACACCCCGGAAGATTATCAGAAACTCACCGCAATCTATCTGGCGGCAGGCATATCGAACAACGCATCCCACTGACGTGCCCGACATTCCACGGCATTTCCCCGTGTTTCAGCGGACCTTCTGGAAACAATAAACTTCTGCCAAGGATCTTTGCCGCCAGCAAACCGCTCTCGCCGTTGCCGTTTCTCCCCGTCGAACTCCCCTTCTCCTAAGGTTATGCCTTCTGCGCAGCTTCAGGAAGGCTACTCAGCCGCAAATAACACTCCGTACAAATCATCACTCTTCATTGGCGGGATACTTGCATCACACTATGTGCATATTTCTATTGTTTATTGCAGCAACGCCATCCCCGCCGAACGGGGAGGAGGAGAGAAACGACCAGATGAGATTTCCGCTCAAATACAAACTCGCCTCGATTATCTTGGTAATTCTAGTCCCGGTAGAATCTAGTTCAAAGTGCACCACCCTGAGAGGTGGGTAAAAAACAAGTAGACACGGTGGGTTTCTGGTAATGTTGGAAGCGCGACCAACCATCACACCAGAAGGAGTCCACCGTGCCTTACCATCATCTTACATC
>JANXYN010000101.1 GCA_025356035.1 Geobacteraceae bacterium | reverse complement strand
TGGTTTAGTATTATCGTCTATCTTCTCAACAAATTTTCACTCAATTTACCCTATGCCGAAGATGCTGTCAAATATTTATTTAAAGCCAGGTCTAAACCGGCTGTAGCACGGCCATACCTGGGGTAGGTTAAGGTAAAACGCCGGTCCCTGCGACCGTATTTAGCCTCTCCGTTTTCGGATGGGCACGAATTATAACGTCCGCCCCATCCGCTTCAACAGGATCGAGTTAGTCACCACCGACACCGAAGAAAAGGCCATGGCCAATCCGGCAAATTCGGGCTTCAACGTCAGGCCGAGTGGGTAGTAGAGGGCACCAGCGGCGATCGGGATACCAAGGACGTTGTAGAATAAAGCCCAGAACAGGTTTTGCTTGACCTTAGCGAGGGTAGCCTTGCCGAGTTTGATGGCGCGCACCACATCCATCAGGTCGTCGCGGACCAGCACCACGTCGCCGGTCTCCTTGGCCACGTCGGTGCCGCCACCGATGGCGATGCCGATATCGGCCTGGGCCAGGGCCGGAGCGTCGTTGATCCCGTCCCCCACCATCCCCACGTAAAATCCTTTACTCTGGTACTCCTTCACCACCTGCTGCTTCCGGTCGGGGAGAACCTCCGCCTCGAAGCCGTCTACCCCGATCTGCCGCGCCACTGCCGCTGCCACCTCGCGATGGTCGCCGGTGAGCATGAAGGTCTTGATCCCGAGTTTTTTCAGCTCCGCCACCGCCCTGCCGGAATGCTCCTTAATCGGGTCGGCAAAAGCAGCAATCCCTAACAGCCGCTCGCCGCTGGCCACGTAGATAAGCGACTTCCCCTCGCCGGCCAACCTTGTCGCCTCGGCGGCGAGCGGCTCCAACGAAATCCCGGCTTCTGCCAGATGGCGGGCGTTCCCCGCCAGGACCGTGCTGCCGTCATAGCGGCAGGTAACGCCAAAGCCCCCCTTTTCCTGGTAATCGCCGACCGGACCAGGGGTGATTCCACGCTCCGCCGCCCCTTTTACCGCCGCCTGGGCAAGAGGATGGGTCGAGTTTGATTCAGCCGCGGCCAGGTAGGCGAGGAACCGTCCCTGGTCAACCGCCGGCACCGTGGCGATATCGGTCAAGGCCGGCGCGCCACGGGTCAAGGTCCCGGTCTTATCCAAAAGCAGCGCCTGGAGCCTGGAGATATTCTCCAGCACGGAGCCGCGCTTGATCAGGATGCCGCGATTGAGACCGATGCCGCTCCCAACCATGATTGCGGTCGGGGTGGCAAGCCCCATGGCACATGGGCAAGCGATCACCACCACGGCAATGGCGAGCTTGAAGGAAAAGAGGAAGCCGAGCTGCGGGCCGAACCACCAATACCAGAGAGCGAAGGTCGCCACGGCCAGGACAATCACCACCGGCACAAAAACGCCGGAGACCCGGTCGGCGAAGCGCTGGATCGGCGCTTTGTCAGCCTGGGCCTCCTGCACCATCCTGACGATCTGGGCAAGGAGCGTCTCCGCGCCGACCCGGCTCGCCCTAACCAGCAATACACCCCCCTTGTTAATGGTGGCGCCGGTGACCTGGGCGCCCTCTTCCTTCTCCACCGGGAACGACTCGCCGGTGACCATCGACTCATCGACGCTGGAGCGCCCTTCCACCACCACCCCGTCCACCGGAATTGTTTCGCCGGGGCGGACCCGTACCAGGTCGCCGACCTTCACCAGTGAGGCCGGCACGTCCCGCTCCACGCCGTTTTCCACCAGCCGCGCCTTGTCGGCCTGGAGCTTCATCAGCTTCTTCAGCGCTTCCCCCGCCTTCCCCCTGGCCCGCGCCTCCAGGTACTTGCCGAGCCGGATGAAAGCGATCAGCATGGCTGAGGTCTCGAAGAAGATCTCGCCATGGGGCCCGAACAGGCCAAAGAAGGCGAACAGCGAGTAGAAGTAGGCGGCGGAGGTGCCGAGCGCCACCAGCACGTCCATATTGGCGCTTCTGTTTTTGAGGGCATGCCAGGCGCCCCGGTAAAAAGTGAGCCCGGCGCTGAACTGTACGGTAGTGGCAAGAAAGAGGTTGAGCCAGAGCACCCAGGGAATATGGTGGAACGGCATGGTCGCCATCAGCGGCAGGGAGGCGGCCAGGCTGAAGATGAACCAGTTGCGCTGGCTCTTGAGCTGCTTGGCAGCCTCGCCAGCAGCAGCGTCCAACTCCACCGGCTCATAGCCTGCCTCCACCACCATGGCATAGACCTCGCTCCGGGAGAGCTTGGCCGGATCGTATTTTACCAACGCCTCTTCCTGGGCGAGGTTCACCACAGCACTCTGCACCGCCGGGTGGGACAGCAGCTGCTTCTCCAAGGTGTTGACACAGGAAGCGCAGTGGAGACCCCGCACGCCAAAACGGAGCTCCCCCGCCCCGGCCTCGGCAATAATACCGTAGCCAAGCTCCTTGACCTTAGCTTCGATCGCAGCCCTGCTGATTATGGCCTCGTCGTACTCGACGGTCAGCTCTTCCAGGGCGAAGTTGACCGCCGCCATAGCGACCCCGTCTGTGGCGGCAAGCCCCTTCTCAATCCGGCCTGCACAGTTGACGCACGACATGCCGGTGATTTTAAAAGTCGATTTTTTCATGACCATTCTCCTTCATATACTGCAATACTGGCAAAACCGCTCACCACGGAGACACGGAGAAAAAACAAAAGGCTCTTTTACAAGGATGGACAGGATAAAACCAAAAATCTTTTTAGGGTTCAAATCAAAAGAGCTTTAATCCTGTCCATCCTTGTTAAATTGAGATTTGAGGTTTTCCTTTGTCGCCATGGTTAATCTGATTTCAGCTGCTGTTTCAGCTCCGCCATGCAGATCTTCACCACCGCCGCCAGCGGGATGGCGAGGATGATCCCCCAAAATCCCATCAGCTCTCCCATAGCCATCACGGAGAAGATCACCGCCAGCGGGTTCAGCTTCAACGCTCCCCGCATGACCAGTGGCTTGATCAGGTTCCCTTCGATGACAATATTGATCAGGAAGTAGACCGCAATGACCATAGGGATGATGCCAAGCTCGCCGCTCTTGCCGTAGCCGATGAAGGCAGGTGGAATCACCGCCACCAGCACCCCCACGTAGGGGATGATGGAGGCGAAGCCGGCAAAGAAGCCGTTCAGCAGGGGAAATTCAATGCCGAGAAGAAAGAGGGCCAACGAGGTAAGCAGCCCCACCAGCAGGCAATCGAGAAGCATGGCCAGGAGAAACTTCTCCAGGGTGGAGTTGATCCGCCTGCCGAGTTCGAGCATTTCGCAGCCGCCAGTCTGCGGCACTATTTTCAGGAGGGTCGCCTTGAACTGTTCCTTGTAGAGAAGCATGAAAAACACCAGGATCGGCGCCAGGATCAGGTCGAAGATCCCATACAGCACCCCCTTGAGGCGTTCATAGCCGAGGCCGGAAACCTCCAGCGCCAGCCGGTCCAGTGATTCATCGGCGCGTGCCATGAGCCAGGCCCCTTCTTCTCCACGGTAGTAGGGGGCAAAGCGTCCCTGCCAGAGCGCGAGGACTCCCTTCATGTTCTGCACGTAGAGGGGCACCGCTTTGGCCAGTGCTTCAAGCTGGTCAAACAGGTAGGGGATCAAGAGCAGGACGGCCACGGCAAACAGGATACTGGTGATGGCATAGAGAATGGCCAGGGCGACAAGTCTGCCGAGGCCGCGCTTCTCCAGATATTTCAGGAGCGGATTGAGGAGGTAGGCAATCACCAGCGCGGTGAGCAGGGCGGAGAGGGTGTGGCGAAGAAAATGGGTCGCCAACAGCATGGCGGCAAAGAGCCCGGCAACGATTGAGAACGTCATCACCCTGGCCGACCCCTTGTTCATTGCACACTCTCTCCGGAGAAATCGCCATGGCGGAGGTGCGCTAGGGTTATCTTGATTGCTGCGGCAATCGGCACGGCGAGCAGGATTCCCCAGAACCCGAGCAGCTCGCCAAAGGCCATCACTGCGACGATGGTCAACAGCGGATTGAGTTCCATGGCCTTCCTGAACACGAGCGGCTTGATCACGTACCCCTCGATGAAGTAGATAACGGCGAACGCAGCAACCACTTTAAACAGCATCAGCCCGCTCTGGAACTTGAGATAAGCGAAAAAAAGCGGCGGGATGGTGGCAATGATTACCCCGATGAAGGGGAGTACCGAGGCCGCCCCGGCAAATATACCATTCAACAGCGGGTAGTCGATATCCAGGGCAAACATCGCGGCTGCCGCCAGAATGGCGACGATGACGGAGACGATCAGCTGCCCCCAGAGGTAGCCGCCGATACTGTGATTGATTTCCCGCCCCATCTCCAGGATGGTAGCGCGAAACCGCTCGGGAAGCCAGGATTTGATCCCCCGCAGGATGTCCTTTTTGTAGAACAGCATGAAGAAGACCAGGATCGGCGCCAGAAGCAGGGTGAACAGATTGAACACCACGCTGGATAACGCCTGGTAAACCCCGCTGCCGAGCTTGCCAAAGACCTTGTCCAGATTGGCGCTGAGCTTCTCATAGAGCCAGTGCCATTCGGCGGAGCCATAGCGGGGTTCGAAACGCCCTTGCCAGCCGGTGGCAATCTCTTTCAGCTTCTGCAGATAGCGGGGCAGATCACGCAGCAGCGATTCCCAACGCATGGTAAGCAGGGGGATCAGATAGATCAGTGCAAATGCGGTAATGGCGGCCAGCAGCAGGTAGAGGATAAGTATCCCGTAAATTCTGCGGAGTTTTTTCCGTTCGAGAAAGACCACGAAGGGGTCGAACAGGTAGGCGAGGACAAAGGAGAGGAAGAAACAGGCGATGGTATGCTGGAGGGCATAGCCGGCGGCAACGAGCACCGCCACTGCCAGCAGTACAATAATGAACCTGTTCAAGGCTGGTCCGTTCTGGGTCATGTCGCCCTCATGGCGTTGGAATCTGAATCGTCGATAACAATGGCGCACAGCCCAGGCAGCCGGGCCGCACCTTAAAAAGCATCATCGCTAAAGTAAATGTCGTTCTCTTCCAGCCAGCGGCGGATCCGGGAGGTGGTCATTTCTTCCTTGATCGCTTCGAGCCGTTCCTCTTCCTCCGGATAGAACGTGAGGATCTCTTCGAGTTTCCCGTAAGGAAGCCTCCCCATGAAAGACTTCTGCAACAGGCTCTTCAGATTCTGATTGGTGGTCCCTTTGATGAATTCATGTAACAGCAGCCGTTCCTCGTCAAAGCCAAAGCCGGGAACCCGCAGATAGCGGTCGACATCGTCATCGATCTCCTCCCAGAACTCCTCGTCCTCGTAATCGACCGTCACCGAAAAGACTTCGCCGCTCTCCCGGTCGAGAAAGAACACCAGCTCGGCATCGCTGTTTTCGAAAGCGTCCAGCAGGTCATCCCAGGTAATCTCCACATCGCGCAACACACCCATGCCTTAAACCCTTTCAACAGAAGGTAAAGGTAAAGGTAGAGGTACAGAAAATCTGTAAATCCTGATTCATAAAGGAGTTCTTTACCTTTACCTCTACCTTTACCTGTTTCTCCCAGCTTTACCTTTATCTGATTTTCATATATAGTGCCCGCATGCGCAAGGTATTTATCGCCGATGCCCACCTGCGAAAGCCGGAGGATGAAAATTACCAGGTACTGCTCCGGTTCCTGGCAAGCCTGAAAGGGAACACCGAAACCCTCTATATCCTCGGCGACCTGTTCGAGTTCTGGATCGGCTACCGCCAGGTCCCCTTCACCCACTATTTCCCAGTGATGGCGCAGCTCAAGGAGTTGCAGGAGAGCGGCACCGCCATCGTCTGCTTCGAAGGGAACCACGACTTCCATCTCGGCCCGTTCTTTACCGAAGATTTAAAGGCGGAAATCCACCGGGGACCCGCAATCCTTACCATCGACGGCAAACGGGTCTATCTCTGCCACGGGGACCAGATCAACCGGCGCGAGTACGGCTACCGACTGCTCCGGTTTATCATGCACAATCGCCTGTCTCTGGCCATGGTCCCCCTGATCCCCCCCGCTCTCCCCTCATTCATGGCAGTGCATATGGGGCGCGGCAGCAAGAAAAAACACCACTCCAACAAAGTCAGATGGGACTACTGCGCCCTCCTCCGGGAATTTGCCGCCGCGCGTTTCAGCGAAGGGTGCGATGTGGTGATTTCCGCCCACTTCCATCGACCGTTTCTGGAAGAAGCGAGCCTGGGGAGGGAGCAGATTCTCCTCTCCCTCGGTGACTGGATCAGTCAGTTCTCTTACGGCGAGTGGGCGGACGGCAAGCTGTCGCTGAAAACCTACCGGTAGGGGCGGGGTTTCCCCGCCCTGGGCGCGACGACCGCGCCCCTACAAGTCAAACAGCCGCAGATACTTCGCCACCCGTTCCGCAAGGGTAGGCGCCGCCACCAGCCGGCAGATCTCATCCGGCCGATATCCCCGGCAGACCGCTGGCCGCTCAGAATAGATGGCACAGAGCCCCTGCTGATCCAGATGCATGCACCTCACCCCAAGTGGTTTATCCAGCGACGCGATATCCGGGGCAGTGCAACAGGTGCCGCATTGCAGGCAGGCAAAAGGCAAAGTGCTAAGGGCTAAAGGTTCTTTCATTTGTCATTTCCCTTGCTCCCCTAGCCTCATGCCTGGTTCTCATTCCCGAAACGAACAATTTTTCGCAAGATCAAGGAAGACAAGCGTTTGCGCGGAGGCGTACAAATAGTACGCCGCACAAGGAAACGTGAAGTCTGACGCAGATATTGCGGAAAAGTGTTCGTTTCCTATTTGAAAAAAGCCTCTAACGCCTGTTCCCCCACATAGGTCGCCTTGATCCGCCAGCGGTTCCGGTTAATGACCAGGGCGACAAGGGCGATTTGAGGGTCGTCGGCGGGGGCGTAGGCGGCAAACCAGCTGTAGTGACCGACCGGGTTTCGACCGTCGATGGAACCGGTCTTGGCACAGATGTCAAGTGCGGCCAACCTCGGGCGACCGCGCCGGTCATGGAAGATACGCCTGGAGGTGCCGCTGCTGACTGTGGTGGAGAGCATCCTGGCCAGTTGCGCGGCGGTTTCCGGCGTCACCACCCGCCGCAGTACCTCCGGTTGGTGCGCATATATGGTGTTCCCCCGGCCATCCCTGATCTCCTCAGCCAGCCCTGGTGCCAGCATCACACCGCCATTGGCGATTGCTGCTATCACGGCAGCGGCATGAAGGGGCGAGATCTTCACTTCCCGGCCCAGTCCGGCTCCCATCAGTTTCAATTCGAGGTCGTTCTGCGGCACCTGGATAGTACTCGGCAGCGCCGGGGCGCCGGGGAACAGCACTTGGTTGAAGCCGAACCGTTCGGCCATGGCCATAATGGAGTTCCGGCCAACCACATCGCTCGCCAGCCTGCCGAACACCGGATTGACCGATTTCCCCATAGCCACGGTGAGCCCCATCTCCCGGTTGCCGCTCCCCGGCTTCACCACCCAGGATTTGGGGTTCTCCGAACAGTACCTGCCGCGGAAGGCAACCACCGTCTCCGGCGAAACCTTTTTCGCCTCCAGCGCCGCCGCAGCGGTGACGATCTTGAACAGCGAGGCCATCGGGTTGATCCCGTAGAAAGAGCCGTTTGCCCAGGCGGGGTCCTCTGCAGAATAGCTGGTCATAGCCAGGATTCGCCCGGTTTTCGGTTCGATGGCGACGAATACGCCATAGGGGACCTGGTTCGTTGCCAAAACTTCCGCCATCCGCTGCTGCAAAGCATCATCGATTGTGTAGCGGACCGTGCCACCCTCGGGGAGTGCCGCCGTCCTCACCCCCCCGGCCACAACAGAAACGGAGAGGTGCCCGGCGGCAAGCTGGAAAGCCTGGCCGGCCGTGGGGCGCTCCGTTTTCCAGAGCCGGCTGAGCGTGGCAAGCTTGGCACCTTTGGTCACCAGGAGTGAATAGACCGGATAGAGGGCAAGAAGCAGGGCAAGCAGGGGGAGGAGGATGCGCAGCCTAAGCCGGCGCTGTTTCGACTCCCGCTGGGGGTTGGATGACGCGGCGGATTTCCGTCGCCACGGCAACCAGCCGCGCCCCGGCTCACGCTGTTTGTGCACTAAATGTTTATAATCGTGCATGATCGCCTGAACTGACTGAGAGGAAGGTGCCTTCGCGCTGAGCATGTGCTAAAAACCGGGACCGAGCCCGGCAACGCCAACGTTTATGCGACCTCGTATGAATGGGTGATAAATTTAACTATATGTCATCGCACCCCTTCTTGTCAACGGCACGACCGGGCCAGTGCCAGTTAAAATGACCTAACCGGCTGTCGCTTCCTGGCCGGTTCCGGCAGCGGGGAGTCTCATCACCAACTCCTTCAGAGTGATCTCCGCGAGCGCTATGCTACTGCCGGCTTCCACCTTCGCCAGGACCCCTTCCAGCACCTGGCGCTCCCTGGTAAGCCGTGTCGGCATCCAGACATCCCCGGCCCTTTTAAGAGTTGCAATCACCCCGCTGACCTGAATATGCTCCAGTTCCCGGGCGGGGAGATAGGCCGGTTGCTCGCCGGCGGTTTCCACCAGGTAGCCGGCGGTCACCATTGCCTCAACGATCTCCCGCACCACTCGTATCGGCAGGTCGAGTTCCTCGGCCAGCTGTTCCAGCTGCCAGGAAGGCTTCTCATGATAAAAGGCCTCGGCGATGTTGAGCAGAATGATGAGCGTCAGCATCTCCCGGGACGCGTAATTGATGGTGGCATGCCGGTCTTCGCGACGGAAGGTCCGGATATTCTGATGAGCGTAGACCACCTCCAGGCCGAACAGCACGATGAGCCAGCTGGTGTAGATCAGATCATGAAAATGGGGAGCAGCGACAGGGTGCCGTAGATGGCGTTATACCTCGCCACCCCAACCTGAAAATGGATATATCCCCACTGGGCGATTTCCCAACTGGTTCCTGCCAGCACCCCGCCGACCAGCGCCGACTTGAAGCGAACCTTGGTGTTGGGGATAAAGGTATAGAGGAACACCATCGCCACCCAGATGCTCAGATAGGGGACCAGCCGGAAGCCAAACAGCAACAGGTCTCCGAAATAGGTCTTTCTGATGAACCACTGGACCACCGCCTGGCTCTGCAGGGTGGTGGTAACGCTAGTGGCAGCCAGCAGGAGGAGCGGCGCACTGATCACCACACTTAAGTAATCGCTGAATTTGCGGTAGATCGAGCGGGTCTCTTTCACCCCCCAGATGGAATTGAAGGTCGCCTCGATGTTGCCGAGGAGACTGATCACGGTGAACAGGAGAAGCACCAGGCCAATGGCGCCCAACGACTTCATGTTGGTGTTATTGATATAGGTGATAATCCGGTCCACCACCTCTTCCGAACCGGCCGCCATCTGCTCGACGATGAACGGCTCGAGGGTATTCGGCACCCCGAGTCCCTTCAATACCGCGAAGGTAACGGCAAAGAACGGCACCAATGACAGAATGGTGGTGAAGGAAAGGGCAGAGGCGTGGATGAAACAGCCATCATCCAGGAAATCCCTCGCCACCAGGGCCGCAATCTGGCCATTTTTAACGAAATAGCGCTTGATCCCCCGGTAGGCTCCAGGGTCCACATCCCAGAACCGGCTCAAGGACCAGCCCCCTTTGTTTTCCTTGCTGCGATCGGTATCTTGCATGGCTATCTGAGGTCACTCCTTAAGGTTGAGTTCCTGCGCAGGGTGAAACAGTCCGGCCTGCGCGGCAATTACTATACTACAAATCGGCCGTTTCCCATAAAAAAACCCACACGCGGTGGGTTTTCTGCTCCTGGCGGCGAATCTCACGCCTTCTCTTTCCTGAACCGCTCTTTTTCCTGCTCCATCGCCGCCTTTCCAGCCTCGATGGCCGAGGTGACCATCGCCTTTTTCTCCAGCACCTGGTCACGCCCCTCGTCATAGACGGACATCACCTGCTCCTGGGCGTCGCGGGCCGTCTCCTTGATCCGGTCCACCGCGTCGTCGGCAAGCTCGCGGAGCTTCTCCCTGGTTTCCTTACCACTTCTCGGCGCAAGGAGCAGCGCCAGTCCGGCCCCGAGGGCCGCGCCAGCCACGAATGTCATAAATACCGCTCCTGCCCCCATCCCTCTGTCCTCATTCGCCATGACTTTGCCTCCTCTTTTTCTTGAGACTATCGAACATGAATTTGCCAGCGGTCATCGCCGTGGTCATCCAGAAGCTCGACTTGGTGAAAAAGCCCGCCACATTGCCGAGAATGGCGTTGAACGAGTGGATATTACGCCCCGTCTCGCCGAGGGAGGACATGAAGATCTTGACCTCCTCCATCCCGCCGGCGGCGCCATCGGCCATATCCTTCAGCTCCATCAGCAGTTGCCTCAACTCCTTTAAAGCGGGCTGCAGCTCGATTTCGGCCATCGAGAGGAAATTCCGGGTGGCAATGGCGGTCTTTCTAACCTCGATGATGGCCGGGATCAGAAACGCAGCAAGCACCAGCAGGGTAAGGGCTATTACCGCTGCGGCAATGTTGATGATCAGCATGTTCAAAGTTTTCCTCCAGACGGTGAAGTCGTTACAAACGGCAGGCGCCGGCAAATACAGTTTATCGCAATGCGGGCAAAAGCCAACTATTTTTTCTTTCCCCCCATGGCGGCCAGCATCGTTTCCCCCATGGCGGTGGGACTGGCTGCCACATGCACGCCACACTCGGCCAGCACCCGGACCTTATCCTCCGCCCGCCCCTTGCCGCCGGTTATGATGGCGCCGGCATGGCCCATCCGCTTCCCTTGCGGCGCGGTGCGACCGGCAATAAATGCCCCGACCGGCTTGCGCATATGCTCCTTGATCCAGTGGGCCGCCTCCTCCTCCGCTCCGCCGCCGATCTCGCCGATCAGGAACACCCCTTCGGTGGCCGGGTCGTCGTTGAACAGCTGCAGAACATCGATGAAATTCATACCGATGATCGGGTCGCCGCCGATCCCGACGCAGGTGGACTGGCCAAGCCCGGCGTCGGTCAGCTGCTTCACCGCCTCATAGGTGAGGGTGCCGCTGCGGGAAACCACCCCGATCTTCCCCGGGTGGTGGATATAGCCCGGCATGATCCCGACCTTGCACTCCCCCGGGGTAATCACGCCGGGACAGTTGGGGCCCACCAGCCGGGTCTTGCTCAATTCCTGGCAGCGCCGGGCCAGCACCATGTCACGAACCGGGATCCCTTCGGTAATACAGACCGCCAGGGCGATACCTGCGTCGCAAGCCTCGAGAATGGCATCGGCGGCGGCCGGCGGCGGCACAAAGATCATCGAGACGTTGGCACCGGTGTAATGGACCGCCTCCTCCACGGTATTGAAGACCGGTATCCCTTCGATATGGATCCCGCCCCGCCCCGGCGTCACCCCGGCAACCACCTTCGACCCGTAATCCCGGCACTGCTGGGTATGAAACAGCCCGCTCCGGCCGGTGATCCCCTGCACCACGATCTTGGAATCTTTATTCAACAGAATTGCCATATTTCACCCCGTCATTTTTCGCCACAGAGACGCGGAGACCCTGAGGTACACAGAGAAAACCTTAGAACTGAATGGGACACGGACCAAAGCTGAAAAGGCGGATTGCAGACTTTATTTCTAAAAAGGTTTATAAATCCGCCTTGATCAGATTATTCCGCTTTTTCCGCGTTCCATTATGCTTCTTGCCTTTCTCCGTGTCTCTGTGCCTCTGTGGCAGATTTTAGCTTTTAGCCGAGCATCTTGACGATGCGTTGCGCCCCGTCCCCCAGGTTCTCGCCGATCTGGACGTTGAGGCCCGACTCGAAGAGGAGCTTCTTCCCTTCCTCCACCTTGCTCCCATCCATCCTGACCACGATGGGCAGGGCGCAGTGGACCTCGCAGGCCGCCTCGATGATCCCCTGGGCAATCACGTCGCAGCGCATGATGCCGCCGAAGATGTTGACGAACACCCCTTTGACGTCTTCGTCCTGGAGGATGATCTTGAACGCCTCCGCCACCTTCTCCCGAGTAGCTCCGCCCCCAACGTCGAGGAAGTTGGCCGGTTCGCCGCCGAACTCCTTCAGCACGTCGAGGGTCGCCATGGCGAGGCCGGCGCCGTTCACCATGCAGCCGATGTTCCCCTTCAGCTTGATGTAGGAGAGATCGTACTTGCCGGCGTTGATTTCGAGGTTGTCGAGCTGGGAATAGTCGAGCATGTCGGGATACTCGTGATGGCGGTAGACGGCGTTGTCGTCGAAGTTGATCTTGGCGTCCATCGCCATCAGCCACCCCGCCCTGGTCACCACCAGCGGATTGATCTCCACCAGGAAGCAGTCCTTCTCCAGACAGCAGCGGTACAGGTTGAGAATCAGGGTGACGCAATCCTCGCAGAGGGTGCCGCTTAGGCCTAAGGCCAGGGCAATCTTGCGCGCCTGATAGGGGCGCAGGCCGGTGAATGGGTCGATGGTCAGCATGTGAATCTTTTCCGGCGATTTCTGGGCCACCTCTTCGATCTCCACCCCCCCCT
Organism: Geobacteraceae bacterium; assembly: GCA_025356035.1. GTDB lineage: Bacteria > Desulfobacterota > Desulfuromonadia > Geobacterales > Geobacteraceae > JANXYN01. The sequence continues at coordinate 2,188 of JANXYN010000101.1, read as the reverse complement.
CGGCCGAGGCGATCAGGCAGTAGCGGGAGGTGGACCGGTCGAGGGTAATGGAGAGATAGAATTCGCTGGCGATATCCACCGCCTCCTCCACCAGTATCCGGCGCACCTTGAGCCCTTCGGGGCCTGTCTGGGGAGTGACCAGGCGCCGGCCAAACAGCTCTTTTCCCAGTTCCTGGGCCTGTTCGGGGTGATGGACCACCTTCACCCCCCCCGCCTTGCCCCGGCCGCCGGCATAGATCTGCGCCTTCACCACACAGTGCCCGCCCAGCTCCTTGGCGGCCCGCTCCACCTGATCGGAAGTGAGCGCCACTCGGCCGCGCGGGATGGGGATGCCGAAGCTACCGAGGATCTCTTTGGCCTGATATTCGTGGATATTCATGGCGCGCCTCCATCTTTATTTGACTGAACAGCTTTTTAGTGTGTCGGAATGCTGGCAAGGCAAACAAATAGTACCAGAGCAGGGGAATAATGCAAAAGAAGGGTACCAATATGGGTTATCGGCAGATCTGAGAAATGGTTAAGGCCGGTTAAGCCGATTGTAAGTTTTATTTTCCCAGGGCAGTTATGATTGCCGCGGGGTCGGACGGTAAAATATAACCAAAGCTATGCTGGCGGCTAAATTTGAAGCCATCGATCCACAAAAGTTGCTGTATTATTGCACTTCTTGTAGTATACTTGCTCCATGAAAAAATCATTGCTCGAAACCAATCCCTATCTGAAGGATGCCGCCAAGCGGACAATGGCGTTGACTCGCAACATTGAAACCTCTTCGGCGATCGAGGGTATTTGGGTCAAGCGCGACGCGAAAAGCGGCCAGTTCATCTCGAAAAAAAAATCCGTCAAGTCTCCTGCGAAAGCCACAAGGACCTCTCGATAACATCACTGAAAAGCATTTTCATCGGCTGGTAGTTCATGTCCAACCCTGCCCGAACCGCTGCAAAGTATTCCTCCTTGCGAACACCAATCATATCGCTGAATTCAAGAATCGGCAAACCTGCCTGAAGAGCCATCAGTGTTGCCAGGAGCCTTCCCAGCCTGCCGTTTCCTTCCCGGAAAGGATGGATCAGCATCAACTCCACATGCACCTCTGCCAGGGCGTGCGCTACTTCATCGCGGGTCGGGAACAGGCATGGCGTGTACTTCCGCAACTGCTTGCGCTCGAAGTCGTCCAGCAACATGGGGATGACATGAGCCATGGCAAAGTCAAAATCTCCCTTGCTGATATTGACGCTTCGAGGCTTGCCGGCCCACGGGTATATTTTTCCCAGCCATTGCCGGTGAATCCGGCAGAGGTCTTCAACTGTGAATGATTGGTCGCTGGAAACCTCCCCGATCAGTTTTTCCTGAACAAGCCACAGCTCCGCAGTCTCGGCTATTTCCATCTCTTCCGGGCTCGTAATGCCTACCATGTTTCGTAGCACCTTTCCATCGGAGCCGGGCTCGTACTGGTCTTCTATCAGGTGGGATGTGTCGTAGCGGTCGGTCATTTATCGGCCTGTTTCATTGCTATATTTGTACGTGGTTGAGACGCGACCCCGTTGGGTTTTCCTTATTTCCGGGGACTGTTGTGCCTTTGCGTATCTAGTAACGACGCCCACGGTGCAAAGCACTAAGTGGCGGTGCTTCAATTACAGCCAACATGTGCGCTTTGCCTTGTTCTCGTGCCTCTAATACATTCCGTATCAGCTCCGAACCAGGCAGCTGGCACCCGATCCACCCGCCTTGCGCCAACGAAATGAATTCTGTGTTATTGAAATATCTGGGGCAGTTGTCGTAGCCGACTAGACGCCCTGCATTCCTCCCCTTTGCTTCAGGCAAAGCTAGGAATTCGTCAAGATGCAATCCACTCATCGTAATTCCGCGGACAAGGCTTTCATCTCGCGCATCCGGACGTGTTCGTTCGCAGAATTTGAAAAAGAACGGGTCAGTGTTTAGACGGAAACTGTTCAATGTTGGCGGAGAGGACGGATAACCTTTAATTGCTCTACGTACCTTTCCCATAATATCAAGCTGTTCCAACATCTTTGAATCTACCGGGTAAATCCATTTGGTAGAATCTAGTTCAAAGTGCACCACCCTGAGAGGTGGGTAAAAAACAAGTAGACACGGTGGGTTTCTGGTAATGTTGGAAGCGCGACCAACCATCACACCAGAAGGAGTCCACCGTGCCTTACCATCATCTTACATC
>JANXYN010000019.1 GCA_025356035.1 Geobacteraceae bacterium | reverse complement strand
TCAATTTTGCTTCCAAAGCAAGTTTCCGAACGCTTCCGGCGTTTCGGTCAGTACCGTTCTGGACGAGCCTTGCCTTGCCCGCATCGGAAATGCCTGTCGCTTGGATAGCAGCGATATGTTCTGGAGTTAAATTCTTTTCGCGTGCGATCTCCAATGCTCGTCTTGCCTGTGGACGGGAAGTATCCAGTTCCATCGTACGCTCCACTATTCGCTGGCGTGGTTTGCAACACCCGGAGCATACTGACTGGGGGCAAGCCAATGTGATGGCGCGTTCGGCAATCTCAGTGGGAAAGGGCGCAAGGTGTTTTCCCAGATTCCGCTGGGGTGAAATTCTCCAGACGTCTCCCGGATTAGCTCCCTTCTGATCAAGACTGTAGCGTTCCGCATACCCAAACAAATCGTAGTAGTAACCATTAACTGCAAAGTGCAGGATGTATTCGTGCCTGCCCGCCAAACGGTCTCGGACAGGGTCGGGCATGCCTCCCTCCTTCACCCAAATAATCCTATTGCGGAGGATCCATCCAGCTCTACGGGCACTCGCCTCAACGAGGCTTGGAATGCCTTGCAGGCTCTTTTGCCAGTACGTATCGCCTATGTTTAGGAATACAGAGCCAGATGGGCGGAGCACCCGACGCCACTCTGCCATGGCGGCAATAATAGCCGCGACGTATTCCTCGGAGGTTTTCTCCTGCCCAATCTGCCCCTCGCATCCGTAGTCACGCTTTCGCCAATAAGGCGGTGACGTAACTACCAAATCTACATGATTGTCGGGTAAGGCCAGCAGACGGCGTGCGTCGCCTTTATGAACCTCACGGAAGGGCTCCTGCAGGCCTAGCCTTACATCGTCAGTACAATGGTCGTGGGGTAACGGAGTAGAAGTAAGGTTTCCGCTTGAAAGTTTAGCCGTCATTCGCTTTTTTCTCTTAGACCAAAGGTTATGAAGTAACAGTAATGATTAGAGAAATCAACCCGCAATAAGCCGCATCTTGTCTACTCATTGACACAGCGTGAAAGATTCACGTCCCACGGCTTTGGTTAACTGTTTTTACCCTTCACACATTACTGCCAAAGGCAGGAGAAGTCAATGGCGCAGATTTGCAAGGAAAAGTGGGAAAATGCTGTTGGGGAGAACAACCCACCGCAAGTTCAGGGGACATCCATACTTCATTGCTAGGTACCAAGAATCGCAAAAAAAGCCGCCCCATCAGCTTCCACACTGACCAAGCTGTTCTCTGAACCCGCACTCCGATATCCCATCGCCCCTCCCGGGCACTGCATAAAATGTTTCTCACAAACATACACCCGTAGAGGCGGTAGTGTCAAGGAGGTATGCAAAGGATGAAGGATGCGTTATGAATTATGAAATTTCAATCGCCTAAACACTTCCTCGCGTAGCGTGGCATGGAACAGCGCATTCAGCCTTGGAACCGGCTCGGACTTTTGCGTGCGTTGAGGATTGATGGACTCCAAGCGTTCCAGCTCGTCTTCGATGAACGAATTGATGCTGGCAACCGGTTTGGCTAGACCCATTTCGGGAGCTTCTCGCTTCCTGATCAGCAGATCTCCAATGTCGGCGAGCAACTGGGTCTGACCGTCGATCAGGTGCAACAGCTTGTCGAACTCGATGGGCGCTGCAGAACCGTAGCGCTCGATCCAGCGAACTGACAACAGGGGACGCAGCACATAGAAATACTTCTTTAGCGGAACCATGTCTCCGCGCAGGTAGCCCCTGTAGTTGCTTTTTGCCATGCTGCGATAGTGGTAGATGCCGCTTTCCTGCGAGTACAGATGGGGGAGCAGGTCTCGAGCCCCTGCGGCAAAGCCGCCCGCCTCGATGTACTTGATCGGCGACTGAATCCACTCGACGAAGGCAGGATTTGACTTCCAGAAGAGCCGCAGAGCCTTGCGGATATCCCAGCCATTGAGATCGATGTCATCGGTGATTTCATACTCGATGACGTCGCGCCGCTCTTCCAGGTCGACTGCGAGATACCAGTCAGCTGGACGTGCGTAGATGAAGCGCACATCGAAGTCGCTGTTCGGCGAAGCAAAGCCCCAGGCCCGGCTACCGGACTCGATTGCGAGAACTATCCGCACGCCTTCGTCTCACTCTGTGCGAGCAAGACGGCGCATAATTTCGAGGCGTACATCGGAAGGGATCATAGGGTTACCAGCGCCTTTTCCAGCAGTGTCCAGTTAGGTTATTGCTTGCGTCCCGTAGGAGACAGAAGGATGGTAGCCGGGGAATTCATTCCCCGGTCAATGAGCAAAATATCCTCACGTCACGTACGTGACGTGGGGGGAAAATTGGTATCTTTTCCGGGGGATAAATCCCCCGGCTATCATCCAACGCCCCTAACGGGGCTTATAGACCTGTACAGCAAATGGTAAACCGGACAACGCTGAGTGTATTCAACCTTTTGGCGAATTTAGTAGACATGCACCCCGAAGTCAACCGAATTTGCCTTCCCCCGTCCAAATCCGCTTTTTTGACCCAGGTCATAACTATTCCCCGTGAATGGCGATATGCTCGGATCATCAAGAAAAGGGGAGAAGAGCATGGAACTCAACAACGATCTCGGCAACAAGGCAATTCAGGATGTGATCGGCAACTACCCCGGCATCGGCGAAATCCTCGCGAAATTCGACATCGGCTGCGTCACCTGCAAGGTGGGGATCTGCCTGCTGAAGGACGTGGTCTCCATCCACGGCCTGTCGAAAGAAGACGAAGCAAACATAGAACTGCAAATCAACCAGTATCTGACCGAAAAAGGAGCATAAATCATGAGTCATTCAGGATGTGGCTGCCCCAGCAGCCAGGCACGGGTCATCGAACGGGAAGAAACCAACCACAGCGTACCAACTGACAAAGCACCATCAGAGCTTCGGCAATGGCCGGTCCAGCTCCACCTGGTGCCGACGACCGCCCCCTACTTCCAGAACGCAAATGTGCTCATCTCCGCCGACTGCGTGGGGTTCGCCCTCGGCAGTTTCCATCAGGATCTGCTGCAAGGCAAGGCCCTCGCCATCGCCTGTCCGAAACTGGACGACGGCGCGGGCTACCTGGAAAAACTGACCACTCTGTTCCGGGACAACCAGCTGCAGAGCATTACCGTGGCCATCATGGAGGTTCCCTGCTGCCGCGGCTTGGACATGCTGGTGCGGCAGGCGCTGGAGCGCTCCGGCAAAGCAATTCCCCTGGAGACGATCATCATCGGGGTGGACGGCGAAAGGAGAAACTGAGATGCGAGAGATAACCGCGACACTGGTCCAGGAGCATAAACTGATCCTGCGGATGCTGGCCCTGCTCGAGCGCAACGCAACGCTGACCGGGTTCGACAAATACAATAACTACCAGTTCTACCTGGACGGGGTGGAGTTCATCCGAAACTACGCCGACCGCTTTCACCATGCCAAGGAAGAGGATGTGCTATTCGAGGCGCTGGTGGAAAACGGCATGCCCCGCCTGCACAGCCCGGTGGCGGCGATGCTCGCAGAGCACGAACTGGGGAGGGGGTACGTGCGGGCGATGGAAAAGGCGACCCTGGCCGCCTTGACCGGGGAGCCAGGCCAGCACTCCCTGATCGCAGAAAACGCCCTGGCCTACCTGATGCTGCTGCGCGAGCATATCGCCAAGGAAGATGGCATCCTCTATCCCCTGGCCGAACGGGTCATTCCCGCGGAGAAACGCCCGGCAATCGTCGCCGGCTATGCGTCAGCCGAGGCACGAACCCCCGCCGATTTCGCCAAACGCTACGAGTCGATCGTGGTCCACTACGAGGCGGAACCTCTGCAAACCGCCGCCTGAGCGACTCAGTTATTTCGGCGGCAGTGGATTCAGCCCTGTAGCCGCCGCAATATTTTTCTTCCCCGGGAACCCTGCGAACCGAATTATCCGGTCGCAAGGTTCCCAGGGATTTTTTTAAGCCCAGCAACCTGACAACATACGTGTAATAACGGCAGCAGCAAATCGAGCGCCACTCACCGAACAATTGCCCTCCCTCATCCCCGCCACCAGAACCTAGCCCATTATCGCTCCAACCGTATCCCCTAATTTAAAGTGATGTTTAAGCTTCGGCTATTTCCCGGTATATGACGGGACAAACAACGTCATTTCACTTAGCCTTAGCCCGGGCCATTGTCGCATGCCTACTCAAAACCTTTAACTATGCACGTTTCCGAATATTAAAATATTACGGCATTAACATTGCACAATTTACATGTCTTTATATGATTGCCCTTATTATGCATTGCTTATCGTTCTGTACCGGGTCAAACGGAACAGGTCGGACTCATTGCAAACGGCATCAGCTCATTCTCTAACCAGGTCAAAACCAGGTGAAGAAAGAAAGGAGGGGCAAAAAGCAAGACACCGAACGGGTGGTACCCCCACATTGGGTGGGGGATCTAACCCAAGGTGCTACACTGTGTCATAACTAATATTGCGGAGGAAGTACGAATGAAGAAAATTTTTACCCTGTTTCTGATTTGTTTTCTCATGCCGGTCTTTGCGTATGCTGCCACGCTCACCGTGACGGTCACTACGGACAAGGCTACCTATGCCCGCAGCGGTGTGGTGAAGACCACCGCCGTTTTCAAGAAAAGCGGCGTACTTTACAGCACTTCAACCAATGCCAAGATCACCATCAAGGACCCTGCAAACTCCACCAGGGTTAATGCTGTCAGCATGACCAAAGTGAGCACCGGCACTTATACCTACAGCTACACCCTGTCAAGCAGCGCCGCTTACGGGACCTGGACCGACACCTGCTCCCTGACAACCAGCAGTGACAGCGGCACCGGGTCAACAACTTTCGCCGTTGCGGCAGCCGACACCACCGCCCCGACCACCACTGCGGCGCCTGTTGCCGGGACCTACACCGCGGCACAGAACGTAACCCTGACCGCCAATGAGCCGGCCACCATCTACTACACCACCAACGGCACCACCCCCACTACCGCTTCTGCCGTCTACAGTGCACCGTTGAACATCGCCGCCACCACGACGCTTAAGTATTTTGCCCGCGATACCGCCGGCAACAGCGAAGCCGTAAAAACCGGCGTTTATACCATCAACATCACCACCAACACCCACGCCAGCATTACCGGAACCTTTACCACTCCGGCCCAGGTTACGGCCAAGTGCCTGGAGTGCCATGCCAGCGCAGGCTCTACCGCAGCCAGCTCTCTGCACGGCATGATGGCCACTAATTCTCCGAACGTCACCAATGCCACCGGCCTCAGCCAGAAACTCTCTGAGATCAATACATTCTGCAGCTATCCGAACCCTGCTATGGCCGGTGCCGCATGCCTCACGTGCCATCCCACGCTGGGCAAATTCGCAAATCTGGCTGCAGCGGACCTTGATTGCCTCATGTGTCACAACGATTCCTACAAAAGAAGCTTTGTCCCTGAAACCGACCCGGCAAAATTCAGAACGGTAACCGACTGGCAGGGAGTAACGAAGACGTATGTTCCTTCCGCTACGGATGCCAACGGGAATTTCTCGGTCCAGTTCAACTGGGCTGCCATGCCCGGCTTGACAGCGCTTGATCTGGTGAAGAATGCAAAGAAACCGACAACAACCACCTGCCTCAACTGTCACGCTAAAGCTGGCGGTGGCGACTGGGTCAAGCGTGGCGACATCGGGCTTAACACCGCCAACCCCACGGCGGCCCAGGACGTTCACCTGGCTTCCGTGGCCAATGGCGGCGCAGGCCTGAGCTGCACCAGCTGCCATGTTCCTTCAAACCATAAGATCCCGGGTCGCGGTATCGATCTGCGGCCGACAGAAACAGGCGTCACCGTGAAAAAATGCGTGGACTGCCATATCGGTATGGATTCCGGTAGCGGCCATACTGCACTCGGTATCCGTAGTGAGCCCGACCGTCATGTCAAGCGGGTAGCTTGCCAGGCATGCCATATTCCGACCTTCGGCAAGGGTGGCGCGACCGAAATGTCACGGAACTGGACCATCCCTACCTGGAGTACGACACTCTGTAACGGCCAGGGCGCCTGGGCCGGCGAAGAAGTCAAAGCAGCCAATGTCGCTGCTGATCTTACTTTCTTCAACGGCACCAGCTATGTTTACAAATTAGGACAGACCCTCGACCGTATTGACCCGATTACCGGGCTGACCTCGCTGGCCGACGCCAACGGTGGGATAAATGATGCCGTTGGTGTCAGCAAACTGGTGCCGATCAAGCGCCATCTATCCACCATGGCTTACATGACCTCCGGAACGGACATTAACAAACTGATCCCGTTTGACGTCACCTGGCAGTTCATGACCGGCCTCTCCGATCAAGCTGCAGAACGTGGCAAAACCTTTGCTGGCTATGCCGGGACACATGCATGGAAGACGGTCGAGGCGGAACTGGCCATCAACCATGGCGTGGGCCCGACAGGTACGGCCGCCTGCGCAAACTGTCATGGAACCATGATCTTGGATACGAGCACTCTCTCGAAACTGGACAAGCTCGGCTACAAGACTCCAAAACCCTTCTCAGATCTATGTAACGATTGTCATAGCCTTAAAACGAATACTAGCTTCACTTCGCTCCATGACAAGCATGTCAGAAGTGAGGGGTATAACTGCAACAGATGCCACAGCTTCACGAGGTAATTGATCTGAAGTTGGTAACACAAAGGTAACCTGCAAAGGTAAATACGTATAACAACAATACCTTTGGTTATTAAAAGAGCGGGTGGGCACTGTGCCCACCCGCTCTTTCTATGCAGACATATTAATTTATAGAACAGAGGAAGACGAATTGGAAAAGACTGCTTTCGCTGGCTTTTCTATTTGGGTTATGATGCCAATAAAATTTTCCGTCTATTCCGCTTCCCCCTTGAACCATTGTTCAAACCAGCTGGGATGCCCCTTCTCGGCCAGGATCTGCAGATCCTTCGGCCCGAGCCAGACCCCGCCGCAGCCGAGGCATTTGTCAAGCGGCACGCCACGGAAAGTGAGCGGCTCTAAGGGCTCGCCGCATTTGGGGCAGCGGTTCAGGCAATACTCGCGGAACAGCTCTTCCCGGGCGGCCTTCCGCATCTTTTCAATCTTTTCCTGCTCCTGCTTGTAGATATACTGGTTTTCCAGCGCCTTTTCCCGCTCCTTCCAGATATCAGTCATGGCGCGCCCTCCTCTGGCAGTATCCAGCCAACCTAAAACCTCGCTGTTTTCCACGCTCAGTGCCCCGCGTACAGTGCCTCCACCTCCCGGGCATACTTCGCCAGCAGCTGTTTGCGCCGGATTTTCAGGGTAGCGGTGATCAATCCTTCGTTCACCGTCCAGAGGTCGTGGATGACAAACACCCGCTTGATCTGGGCGTAGCCGGGAAACCGGACCAGCCGCCGGCCGATCTTTGCCAGCACCAGCTGGTGGACCGATTCACTGTTGAGCGTGGCGGGATCTTTCGGATCAACGCCAAGCTTGGCGGCCTGCCGCTCCCATTGCGCAACGTTGACCACCACCAACGCTGTCAGATATGGGCGCCCCTCCCCCACCACCATCGCCTGCTCGAACAGGGGGTTCTGGACGATGGCCACCTCCACGTCCTCCGGCGGCACCTTCTCGCCGGTGGAGAGGACGATGATCTCCTTGATCCGGCCGGTGATGGTGATATGCCGCTGGTCGTCGATCTTCGCCATATCACCCGTATGAAACCAGCCGGCCCGGTCGATGACCTGCTCGGTCGCCTCCGGGTTTTTCCAGTAGCCGAGCATCACGTTCGGTCCCCGGGCCAGCAGCTCGCCATTGGCGGCGATCTTCGCTTCCACGCCGGGGAGCGGCACCCCCACCGAGGCGGGGAGATTATCCTCGAGAGTATTGACGGCGATGACCGGACTGGTTTCGGTGAGACCGTACCCCTGCAGCACGTTGACGCCCAAGCCGAGGAAGACCCTGGAGATGGCAGGCGAAAGCGACGCGCCGCCACTGATGGTGAAACGCAGACGGCCACCGAGCCGGGCAAGAACCGGGGCCGCCACCAACCTCTGCAGCAGCGGCCAGAGCAGCAGCTGGGGGGTCCAGCCATCGCGCCCCTGGGCACGAAGAAACCGTTTCCAGCCGGTGGAGACCGTCAGATAGAACAGCTTGCGCGCCACCACCGGCCGTCCATCGAGCTTCATCATGATCCCCTTGTGAATCCGCTCGAAAATCCGCGGCACCGAGATCAGGATGGTGGGGCGAACCGCCATGAGATCCTCGGGGAGTTGCTCGACCGTCCGAACATGGGCCACGCAGGCGCCGGCCATCATCGGTACATAGTAGCCGGCGGTTCGCTCCAGGGTATGGGAGAGGGGGAGAAATGAGAGGAACAGGTCGTCGGGATAGATTACTACCTGGCTTACCCCGGCATAGGCGTTTTGCAGCAGGTTGGCATGGGAGAGCATCACCCCTTTCGGGTTGCCGGTGGTGCCAGAGGTATAGACGACAGAGGCAAGCTCCTGTGGGTCGGCGTCCCGGACGCTGAACGCGGCGCCGGTGGCGGGGAGCCACCGGTTGATCTCCGCCAGACGTGGATCGCAATCCTTCTCGCAGACCGTCTGCAGCGTCACGATCCGCTGGATATCCCCTAGGTTGCCACTCACCTGCTCCACCCGCTGCCACTGCTCCAACCCCTCGATCAAGAGGAGCCGGGCCCCGGTTTCCCGCAGGATGTGGGCAAAATTCTCCGGGCGGTCGTTGACGAACAACGGCACCGTCACCAGCCCGAGCCCCGCCGCAGCCAGGTCGAACAGCACCCACTCGAGGCTGTTCTTCAGCATGACCGCCACCCGCTCGCCGGGGTCCAGGTTTTCCCGTCCCAACGCCGCCTGCCAGCGCCCCGCCAGGGTGGACACATCTTCCCAGGTCCGCGCCTGCCAGCGCTCCTCCTGTTGCAGATATTGCAGATAAGCGCGCCCCTGGGGGGTGCGCCGCACCCGCTCGCGGAACAGGCCGGCCAGGGTCCGCGCCACTTCCGGTTTAATCAGATCGACCTGCTGCCTCATGCTCCCCCTTTGCCGGCAGCGATCAGATCGGCCCACCCCTGGTCGGCGGTGAACCGGCTGCCATAGCGCATTGCATAATCGTCCAGCCGCTGCCGCAACGCTTCAGGGCCCTTGGTCTGCAAGTAATGGAGCGGCCCGCCATAGAACGGGGCGAAGCCGGTGCCGAAGATTACTCCGGCATCGAGCAACTCGCCGTCCGCCACCACCCTTTCCCGCAGGCACGCCACCGCCTCGTTGAGCAGCCGCAGGATCAGCCGCTCGGCAAGCTCGCTGAGCGGCGACGCAGCTTTGCCTGATGGCATGACCGGTTGCTGGTTTTTGTAGTCATAAAAGCCGTGGCCACTTTTCCTGCCGAGCCGCCCAGCCGCCACCAGCTCTTCCAGCCGTTTTGGCACCTCGATCGGATAATGTCGGGCGAGGATCCGCGCCACCGACAGGCAGATATCGAGACCCACCGTATCGGCCAGCAGGATGGGCCCCATGGGCATGCCGAACTCCACTGCCGCCCGGTCGATGGCCGAGGCGGGGATCCCCTCCATCTCCATGGCGACCGCCTCCAGCAGATAGGGGAGGAGTATCCGATTCACCAGAAAGCCGGGTGAACTCTTCACCGGCAACGGCAGCCGCTTGATCGCGCCGACGAAGGCCATGGCCCGTGCGACCATGGCGGGGTCGGTACCGGCAGCCGCCACCACCTCCACCAGCTGCATCTTCGCCACCGGGTTGAAAAAGTGGAGCCCCACCAGCCGCCCCGGTCGGGTCAAGGCCTGACCGAGCTCCTCCAGGGGGATGCTCGAGGTGTTGGTGGCGAGCAACGCGTCCGGTCGGAGCCGTGGCTCGATCTGCCGATAGAGTGCCCGTTTGGCGTCGGCATCTTCGAAGATTGCCTCGATGACCACATCCGCCCGGCCGATCCCAGCACCATCCCGGTCCGGAATCAGCCGGTCGAGGGCCGCCTGGACCAGACGAGGCGAGCGGAGCTTTTTCTTGAACAGCCCGGCGGCCCGCTGCACAACCTTTGCCAGACGCCCATGGTCGAGGTCCTGGATGGTGACGTGAAAACCCTGCAGGACACACCAGGCGGCAATATCCCCCCCCATGGTTCCGCCGCCGATGAGATGGACGTAGCGCGGCTTGAAATCGGCACCGCGCCCCTCGGTCTTGAGTCGTTCCTGGAGGAAAAAGACCCGCAGCAGATTGCGGGCAGTGCTGCTGGTGATCAGGGTGGCCACCGAGCGCGCCTCTTCCAGATACATGGTCGCCAGGTTGCCGGAATACCGCTGCCAGAGATCGATCAACGCATAGGGAGCCGGGTAATGCTGCAAGGCGGCTTTACTGGCAACACTCCGGCGCAGGTACCAGGCAAGCAGGGGCCTGAGTGGCGCCGTGCCAGGAAGCCTCTGCAGCAATCCCGGTCGCTTCGGTGTGGGCGGATGGAGAATGGTGGCGCGGGCGGCGTTGACCAGCTGCCGTTCCGGCACCGCGTAATCCACCAGACCGAGCTGTTTCGCTTTCCGCCCGTCGATGGCCCGGCCGGTCAGCATCAGGTCGAGGGCGGCAACCGGGCCGAGGAGGCGGGTGAGCCGCACGGTCCCGCCAAAGCCCGGATGAATGCCGAGCTGTACCTCGGGAGCACCCAGTTTGGTCTCCGGCGTCGAGGCGGCGATCCGGTAGCGGCAGGCCAAAGCCAGCTCCAGCCCGCCTCCCAAACAGAAACCGCTGATCATGGCCACGGTCGGTACCGGCAACTGCTCGATCTTTGTCAGGATCGACTGGCCCCGCTGAATCAGCTCCAGCGCCTCGGCATGGCTGGTGATCCTGGTGAATTCATGAACATCGGCGCCGGCGATGAAGCCGTTCGTCTTGCCGGAGCGGATCACCACTCCCCGCGGCGGGCTGCCGGCGAAGTTGTCAAGGAGCAGCGCCAGCTCTTCCAGCACCTCCCGGGAGAGGGCATTGGTGCCGCTATCCGCCCGGTCGAGGGTGAGCCAGACAATCCCTTCGCTGTCTTGTTCCGGCCGCCAGTGCCGGTAACTAACCTGGTCGTTCGCCATCATTCACCCCTCTCCCCGTTCGATGAGCATGGCGCCACCCTGGCCGCCACCGATGCACATGCTGGCCATGCCGCGCCGCGCCTGATTCCTTTGCAGCAGGTGGAGCAGGTGCAGGACTATCCGTGCCCCGCTGCAGCCAACTGGATGACCGAGCGCCACCGCGCCGCCATCGACATTGAGCCGATTCCGATCGATGGCGCCAAACGGCGCAGTATAACCAAGCTCAGTCCGGCAGTAATCAGCGCTCTGCCAGGCCGCCATACAGGCAAGGACCTGGACGGCAAAAGCCTCGTTGATCTCCCAGAAGTCGATGTCCTCGGTCTTCAGCCCCTGGCGTTTCAGGATCGGCGCCATGGCATGTACCGGACCAAGTCCCATCTGCGCCGGCTCGACCCCGGCCCATTCGTTGTCGACGATCCTTCCCAGCACCTTAAGGCCGTATTTGTCCACCGCCTCCCGACTCGCCAGCAACAGCCAAGCAGCACCGTCGGTGATCTGCGAGCTATTGCCGGCCGTCACATTGCCAAAGGGACGGTCGAATACCGGCTTGAGCCTCGCCAGGCTCGCCATGTCCACATCCCGGCGCAACCCTTCATCCCGCTCATACACATTGCCGCGACTGTCATAAAGCGGCGCGATTTCCGTCAGTCGCCCCTCATCTTGGGCCAGCGCCAACCGGCGGTGGCTCTCTAGTGCATAGGCATCCATCTGTGGTCGGCTGATGCCAAAGCGATAGGCAAGCTCCTCCGCCGTCTCCCCCATGGAGAGGCCGACCACCGGATCGCTGAGGCCGAGGATCAGGCCGATCACCGGTTTCAGATGGGCGGGACGCAGCCTGGCCAACACCCCCAATTTTGCAGGGATCGATCTGGCCCGGCTCCATTCGCCGAGAAAAGCGACCATTGCTTCACTCCAAAGCACCGGGGCATGGCTCATGGCCTCGGTGCCGCCGGCCAGCACCAGCTCGGAGCGGCCATGGGCAATATTGAGGGCGGCACAGTCCACCGACTGCATCCCCGAGCCACAGTTGCGCTGAACCGTCCAGGCCGGCACCTTTTTGCCGCAACCGAGCCGCAGGGAAACCACCCGGGCGATATTGGCCTCGTCGGGACCGGGAATGATGCAGCCGAGAATTACCTCATCGAGGGTCTCAGGGGCGAATGGCTGCCGCACCAGCAGCGCCTTCCCGGCCGCCACCGCCAGGTCGGCCGCCTTGAACGGTCCCGGTTTTCCCCGGGCTTTCAGAAACGGGGTGCGGGCACCATCGACGATGTAGACTGGTCGCCCGCCTTTATATGCTTCGGTATTGGACATGGAGCGCTCCTCGCCTTATAGTTTTGGGAAATCATCCACCCGGATCACCTCGGCACGGGCGGCCAAAGCCTGCCGCAGCGTCTCAGCCTCGGCGCCGCTCAGCACTCCATCCCGCTCCGCAGCCTGGAGGAGGCTATCGTCCTGCTGCGCCTTGAGCCGGCCGGCCCGCACCGCATCCCTCAGCTTTTTTTCCACCGGCTCGGCGGCAATCACCTTGACCAGCGCGTCCTCCAGCCGGCCGATCGGTTCTGTCGTCTCTTTGGGGAGGTAGATCCCGGCGGTGAGCCGATCCCTCACGGGCGACGGTTCCAGAAGAATACTCGCCACCCGGTGGCCGAGGCGGTCACTGGGGCCGGCAAAGGGTCGGCCGAGGGGGAAAACCAGCAGTCGGAGGAGCCAGGCCGCCGGCCGGTTGGGGAAGTTACGCAGGAACCCGGCAAGACTTTCCTGGATGACGAACAGGCTCTCGTCGCAGGCCCATTGGACCAACGGCCACTCGTCCTTCGGCTGCTGCCGATCTTCGTAAAGTTTCAACACCGCCGAGAGGAGGTAGAGATTGCTCAAGATATCTGCCAGCCGACCGGAGAGCTTCTCCTTGCGCTTCAAATTCCCGCCCAACATCATCAGCGCCGCATCGGCAGTCAGGGCAAAGGCGGAGCAGAGCCGGCCGGTTTGCTGGAAATAGCGGCGGCTTGGCCCGCCGGGAGCCTTGACCAGCCAGCCACCGGTAATGCCAAGAACAAAAGTCCGCACCACGCTGCTGATGGTGAAGCCGAGGTGACCGAACAGGGCCTGGTCGAACTGCACCAGCCCTTGCTGCCGGTCGGGATCGGCCACCGCCCGCATCTCCTGCTGGATGTAAGGGTGACAGCGAATGGCGCCCTGGCCGAAGATGATCATCGAGCGGGTCAGGATATTGGCACCTTCCACCGTGATCCCGATCGGCGCAGACTGATAGACCCGGCCGAGGAAGTTGCGGGGGCCGAGGCTGATCCCGCCACCCCCCTGCACATCCATGCCGTCGTTGACCACCCGCCGCATCCGCTCAGTCAGATGGTATTTGACGATGGCGGAGAGTACTGACGGTTTGCCACCCCGGTCGATGGCGCCACAGGTCAGGAGCCGTGCCGCATCCATCTGGTAAGTAAGGCCGCCAATTCTGGCCAGAGGCTCTTCGATTCCTTCGAAGCGGCCGATCGGGAGCTTGAACTGCTGGCGAACCCGGGCATAGGCGCCGATGCCACGTGAAGTCAGCTTCCCGGCACCGGTGCTGAGTGCCGGCAGGGAGATGCCACGGCCGGCTGCCAGGCATTCCATCAGCATCCGCCACCCCTGGCCGGCACCGGCTGCGCCGCCGATGATCAGATCGAGGGGAATGAACACATCCTTCCCCCAGGTGGGGCCGTTCAGGAACGGAATGCCCAGGGGATCATGGCGGCTGCCGATGGTTATGCCGGGAAGTTTTGCCGGGACCAGGGCCGCTGTGATGCCACGATCCTCCTTTCCGCCGAGGAGGTGGTCGGGGTCCTGCAGACGAAAGGCGAGGCCGATGATGGTCGCCGCCGAACCGAGGGTGATGTAGCGTTTCTCCCAGTTGAGACGGATGCCAAGGGTCTCCTTCCCCTCGAACATCCCCCGGCAGACCACACCGGTGTCGGGGACCGAAGCGGCATCGCTCCCCGCTCCCGGCCCGGTCAGGGCAAAGCAGGGGATTTCCGCGCCGCTAGCGAGGCGGGGGAGATAGTAATCCTTCTGCTGCTTGGTGCCATAGTGGAGGAGCAGCTCGGCTGGCCCGAGGGAATTCGGGACCATCACGGTCACCGCCGCGGTGACGCTCCGGCTTGCAATCTTCATGATTACCTGGGAATGGGCCAGGGCGCTGAACTGCATGCCACCATACTCCTTCGGGATGATCATGCCGAAAAAGCCCTTATCCTTAAGGAATTGCCAAACGTCCGGTGGCAGATCATGGAGCTCTTCGCAGATCTCCCAGTCGTTTAGCTTCCGGCAGAGCTCTTCCACCGGCCCATCTAGAAACACCTTTTCCGCCACAGTCAGCGTGGGGATGGGTTCTGCCAGCAGCGATTGCCAATTAGGCCGGCCGCTGAACAGCTCCTTATCCCACCAGACCGTCCCCGCCTCCAACGCTTCCCGTTCGGTCTGGGACATGGGGGGAAGTATTTTCCGGAACAGGCCGAACAGCGGCGCGCTCAGCAGGCTGCGGCGCAGCGGCACGAGATTCAGGAGCGCTGCCACCAGCAGGAACAATAACCAGACCGAGCCCCAGAGGGCTCCGCCGCCGGCGCAAGCGACTGTCCAATAGCCGAGACAGGCTGCGATCAAAGCGGTCCAGACCCAGAGTTTAGCTCGGAAGTAAGCCAGCATACAGACTATACCAAGCAGCAGCACAACTGTAACAACCGCCATAAGAGTTCTCCTTCGTCAGCCTGGGTGGAATGAATTTGGATCTGATGGATAGGTGCAGCCGCTATATTTCCATTGCAGCGAGTCTACGGTATCCAAGATGCCGACCAGCTGCCAGTTACATTCAACTGTACCATGGAATCTGCAAAGTGCACAGGCATTGGAATAAATTATTGTTGATTAACGCTCTGCTTTAGCCACCCAATGAACACTATGAAACTGCTTAAACGAGCAGATACCCCCGCGCCAGCTCATTATAAGCGGCCACTTGTCCCCGCTGCCACGTCTCATCTCGCCCAAGTTCAGCGGCCATCAGCGCCGCCACCCTTGGAGCTGCGGCCATGCTCGCTCGGGCATCAAGGAGTAGAGCCCGGGTGCGTCGAGCGAGGACATCCTCCACGCAGCGAGCCCACTCATGGCGCACCGCCCAGACCACTTCACAAACGCGGTAGGGGAGGTTCGGATGGAGCATCTCCCCCCATGCTGGATTTTCAGCAATCAGCTTGTCCATCCCCACCGCATCCGAGCCATAGACTCCCCAGGACCCCGCCGCAGCCGGGTTGTTCAACCAGCCATGGATGCGGAGCTGTGACGTGGTGGAAGGATGTTCCTCCAGACCTGCCATCCGTGCAGCAGCAGTGACCGTGTCCTCACCCATCTTCCGGTAGGTGGTCCATTTGCCGCCGGTGATGGTTACCAGCCCGGAACCGGAAATCAGCAGGGTATGGTCCCGGGAAAGGGAGGCGGTGTCGGTGGCATCGCCCGCCTTCACCAGGGGCCGGAGACCGGCAAAGATGCTGAGCACATCAGCAGGTTTCGGGTCGCGGGTTAGGTAGCGCGCCGCATGGCTGAGGAGGAACTCGACTTCCTCCGGTAGTGGCCGCGGCTCCAGGGAAACCTCCGCAACCGGGGTGTCGGTAGTCCCTATCACCACCCGGTCGTGCCACGGCACCGCGAACATGACCCGGCCGTCGGCGGTGTGGGGGACCATGATGGCGCTCTCGCCGGGGAGGAACGACTTATCGAGCACCAGATGCACCCCCTGGCTCAGGGCGATCATCGGTATGACGGCGGGGTCATCCATGCGGCGCACCCCGTCGACAAAGACCCCGGTGGCATTCACCACCACCCGCCCCTTGATATCAAAGTCGCGGCCGGTTTCCAGGTCCCGGGCCTTGACCCCGGCAACAATGCCATTAGCCTTCAACAACCCGGTTACCTGCACGTAGTTGAGGGGCGTACCACCGAGGTCGAGACAGGTGCGGGCCAGGTTCACCGCCAGCCTGGCGTCGTCAAACTGACCGTCGTGATACACCACGCCACCGCGCAACCCTTCTGGCTCCACGGTCGGAATCTGCCTGAGGGTCTCCTCCCGGGAGAGGATCTTGGACGGGCCGAGCCCCAGCTTTCCCGCCAGCATGTCATAGAGCTTCATGCCGATACCGTAAAACGGCCCCTCCCACCAGTCGTAGAGAGGCACGATGAACGACTGATTGTGCACCAGATGCGGGGCATTCTGGATCAAAAGGCCCCGCTCGTGAAGCGCCTCCAGCACCAGAGAGACGTTCCCCTGTTGCAGGTAGCGCACCCCCCCATGGACCAGCTTGGTGCTCCGACTGGAGGTCCCCTTGCTGAAATCATGCTGTTCCAGGAGCAGGGTCCTATAGCCGCGGGAGGCAGCCTCCACCGCCGTGCCAAGGCCGGTGGCACCGCCACCGATCACGATTATGTCCCAGAATTCGGTGGTCTCTTCGAGCTGCCGCATCAATTGTTCACGGGTCATTGGTTACCTCGGTAAAATCGTTAGTTACGGGACAATGGCCAAAAAAAGGATAAATCCGGCACGCGGATCACCTCTGATAAATCGGATAAAAACGGATTAAACATTAACCTCCCAACCCTTCGCCCGTTCCAGGGCCCTATTCCACCGGTCCCGCAGCTCGTCCACCTTGCCGCGCTCCATCTGGGGGGTGAAGGTCCGCTCCATCTGCCAATGTTCGGCGATCTCCTCTTTATCTTGCCAGTAACCGACGGCCAGCCCCGCCAGGTATGCGGCGCCGAGGGCAGTGGTCTCATTGATTTTAGGCCGCACTACCGGCACGCCGAGCAGGTCGGCCTGGAACTGCATCAGGAGGTTGTTAACGGTGGCACCGCCGTCGACGCGGAGCTCGGCCAGAGAGACGCCGGAGTCGGCCTCCATGGCGGTCAGCACGTCGGTCACCTGGAAGGCGATGCTCTCCAGGGTGGCCCGTGCGATATGGGCGGCGGTGGTGCCGCGGGTGATGCCGACCATGGTGCCGCGGGCGTACTGGTCCCAGTGGGGAGCGCCGAGGCCGGCAAAGGCAGGGACCACGCAAACTCCGCCACTGTCGGGGACCGACGCGGCCAGGGGCTCCACATCACTCGACTTCTTTATAATGCCGAGCCCGTCCCGCAGCCACTGAACCGCGGCACCGGCAATGAAAACGCTCCCCTCCAGGGCAAACTCGGTTTTCCCGCCAATCCGCCAGGCGACGGTGGTGAGGAGGTTGCTTTTCGACACCACCGGCTTGGTCCCGGTGTTCATCAGCATGAAGCAGCCGGTGCCGTAGGTGTTCTTCACCATTCCCGGCCGAGTGCAGACCTGGCCAAACAGGGCCGCCTGCTGGTCGCCGGCCATGCCGGCAATGGGGATGTTGGCGGCAAACAATTCACCAGCGGTCTCGCCATAAATGGCACTCGAATCGACCACCTCGGGAAGAATGGCGCGGGGGATGTTCAAAACCTGGAGGAGCGCGTCATCCCAGGCGAGGGTGTGGATGTTGAAGAGGAGGGTGCGGGAGGCGTTGCTGACATCGGTGAGATGGCGCCGGCCTCCAGTCAGATTCCAGACCAGCCAGGAGTCGATGGTGCCGAAGGCGAGCTCGCCGTTTTCCGCTTTCTGCCGGGCGCCGGGGATATTGTCGAGAAGCCAGGCGAGTTTGGTGCCGGAGAAATAGGCGTCAAGGACCAGACCGGTCTTCTGCCGGAACAGCTGCTCCAGACCGTCGCTTTTGAGCCTGTCGCAGAGGGTGGCCGTGCGGTGATCCTGCCAGACAATGGCGTGATGGGCCGGCGCGCCGGTCCTTTTATCCCACAGCACCGTGGTCTCCCGCTGGTTGGTGATGCCGATGGCGGCAATGTCCCTGGGGGAGAGGCCGGCACGGGTAATCGCTTCGGTCGCCACCCCTGCCTGGGAGGCCCATATCTCGGTGGCATCGTGCTCCACCCAGCCCGGCTGGGGAAAGTACTGGTGGAACTCCTTCTGCGCCAGCGCCTTGACCGCGCCGGCCCGGTCGAAGACCATGGCGCGTGAACTGGTGGTTCCCTGGTCGAGGGCGAGGATGTAGCTCATGCTCGATACCTCCTGAAAACTTTACACTCAAAGACGCAAAGAAAGGCATTCACCACGGAGACACAGAGAAAACTCAAAGGCGAATTAACAAGGATATACAGGATAGACAGGATAAAAACAAAAAACTTTTTGTGGGATTAGAACCATTCGATTTTAATCCTGCTCATCCTGTCCATCCTTGTTAAATGCAGTTTTGTTTCAGCCCCCTCCGTGTCTCCGTGGTGAAAATGTTTGGTATTACGCCGACCCGGCCGGCAAGCGGATGACGAAGCGTGCGCCGGTCTCGCTCGGCGTCAGCTCAATAGTCCCGCTATGGGCGTCAACAAGGGCCTGGACGATGGCGAGGCCGAGGCCGCTGCCACCTTTATCCCGGGCGGTGGTGAAGAAGGGGCGGAAGATCCGCTCCCGGTTCCCCGGGCTGATACCGGGGCCGTTGTCGGTCACCTCCAATTCCAGCATGGCTCCTTTAGCCGTGACAATTTCCCGGCAGGCGAGCTGTACCCGAACCTTGTCGCCGCCGTGCTGACGGGCGTTGTCGATGAGGTTGGCGACGATCGACTCGAAGGTCTCCGGGGCCATCCGTACCGCAAGCGCCGGGAAGGCCTGCTCGACCGTGACCGCCACTCCCTTTTCAGCGAAGGAGTGGCTCAGCCGGTTGAGGATTTCGCCAACCGAGGCGCGCTCATCCCCCGGGGTCAGCACGTCGGCCCGGGCCAGATCGAGGAGGCGCCTCACCAACCGGTCGAGGCGCTCGGTGTCGCTGGCAATGATCTGCAGAAAGCGGCTCCGCTCGGCGGTGGTCATCTCCAGCAGGTGCTCCTGGAGGAGCTCCACGGTGCCACGAATGGAGGTCAGGGGGGTCTTGAATTCATGGGAAACATTGGTAGCGAAGGTCCGGATATAGTCGGCCCGCTCTTCCAGGGAGTGCGCCATGCCGGAGAGCGCCTGGGAGAGCTGGTCTATCTCCTCCAATACCGGCCGTTGCAGAGGTATAGCCGCCCCTTTTTCGCCCCGCACCACCCGTTCGGCCTGGCGAATCAACGCCTGCACCGGCCGGCTGATGGTGAGCGAGGTGAAGAGCGCAATCAGCAGAACCACCAGGATCAGGACTGAGGCGGCAGTCAAGAGCTGCCAGCGGATCTGAAACAGCGCCTTCCCCATATCGAGGGGGGTGCGGGAGAGGACCACTACCCCCATAATTTGACCATCCACGGTTATGGGGAGGGCGACAAAGACCCGCACCCGCTTCCCCCGGCTCAACGACTCAAAGGATGGGATTGGATCGCTAGAGAGCCGCCGGCGCAAGAGACTAACCTGCTCCCCCTTGAGCGCCCGACTGACCTCTTCACGCTGCAGCAGCGACCGCCCCAGCTCGTCGCCGGTGGTGGCTATCACGGTCCCGTGTGCATCCACCACCCGGATGCCGGTGAGGGTCACGTCCTTGGCCGCCAGGAGAAGTGGCAGCAGCCGCTCGCCGGCAAGGGTAGCGCGGCGGTCTGGAACCGTTTCGGGGAGGGTTGCCGGGGAGGCTGGGGGGTAGAGCGGGTCCACGGCAATATCGAGCCGGGCCGGGATCGGATGGTAGGTGACAAGGGCGCCGGTCTCGTCGGCCAGTTGCACGGCGTCTTCCGCGTTGACCGGAGCGGGTAGAGCTTCGGCTTCGCTTTGCCTGCGACCTTTTCCGAGCAGCTCCTGTCGGTAGGCGCTGCCGATCAGTACCCCCTGGGCGATCATCTCTGTTTCAGTGCGCCGGATCAGCTCGTTTTCGTAAAGCCGCCAGGCCACGATCCCCCCCAGGGGGAGGAGGAGAATCACGAGGTTGATCAGGAGAAAGACCGTCCGTAGACGTGGTTTCCAGCGCATGGGACCTCGGCAGTTTCTCCCTCACCCGGCCTTCGGCCACCCTCTCCCTCGGGGAGAGGGGCTGGGGGTGAGGGTAGTTTACTCAGGAACCGTTTCTGCTCTTACGGGCAGGGACCGAGCTTATACCCCACCCCATGCACCGTCTCCACCGGGTTACCGCCGGCATCGGCGAACTTGCGCCGCACCCGCCGCATGTGGCTGTCGATGGTCCGGTCGGTGATGTAGGTTTCCTGGTCATAGGCACCACTGATCAGCTCGTCGCGGCTGAAGACCTTGCCGGGATAGCCGAGCAAGGTGCGGAGCAGGCCAAATTCTGTCACGGTCAGCACCACTTCCCGTTCGCCCCAGAACGCCTGGAATCTATCGAGGTCAAGGGTCAAGCGGCCATGGCGGATAAGCCTCTGCTGGTGATTTGTGCCATTTGCGGCCGGAGAGTTATCAGCCAGGGCGGCCGTGCGGCGCAGTACCGCCCGCACCCTCGCCACCAGCTCACGGGGGCTGAACGGCTTGGTCACATAGTCGTCCCCGCCAAGTTCCAGGCCGATGATCCGGTCAACCTCGTCGTCCCGGGAGGAGAGAAACACGATCGGCACGCTGGAGCTGCGGCGGATGGCGCGACAGACCTCCGTACCGTCCAGTTCGGGCATGACGATGTCGAGGACGAGCAAGGCCGGCTTGAGCGCGACAATCTGGGTCAGGGCCAGCGCCCCGTCCCCCGCCTCGGCGGTGCGAAACCCCGCCTTATCCAGGGCAAACCGGACCACCTCACGGATGTGCGGGTCGTCATCCACCACCAATATCAACGGTTGCTCGGCCATCGCGCCCCTTAAAACAAGAGAATTAGGCGATTCTATAGCAGCACCGTGAGTTTTTCAAGCGTTCCTTTTGCACCGTTTCTGCACAAATCTTTCACCATCTCTCCTTGGCGCCTCCATCACCGCGTCACCGATGACCGCTAAGCTGCCGGCATCATCCAAACAGGCAACCGCCACCTGCAGATCTAGGGCAAAGGAGAAGGAGACATGACGTTATCGACACGGCAAATTCTGGCAGTAGTGGGGGGTGGGTTAGTTGCCGGCGTGTTGGCCGATCTCCTCCTGCGGGAAATCCCCTGGGGGGTGAACATCGCTATCTGGACCGGGGCCTTCCTTATTATCGGTGCAGTCACCCTGCTCCGCTCCCGGGTCAGGTTGCACGGCAGATGTTTCTGGCTGCTCCTCCCCATCCTCTTCTTTGCCGGCGCTTTTGCCTGGCGCGCCTCACCCACCCTCGCCATTCTCAATGGCCTGGGGCTGTTTCTAAGCATCGCGCTGGCCGTCATGCGGCCGCTCAGCGGCCGATTCCATCTTGCCGGCACCGTTGAGTATACCGTCGGCATAATCCGCATCTGGCTACAGACCGTTGTCGGTTTCAGCAATCTACTAACCCGGGACCTGCAGTGGCAACAGATCCCGAAAGGATCGTTACTGGGGAATGGGCAGGCAATAGCGCGGGGCCTGTTCCTGGCGCTTCCGCTCCTGATCCTTTTTGGAGGGCTGCTGGTGGCTGCCGACGCCAGCTTTGAGCGGATCATTGATGATCTGCTCCGCTGGGACTTCACCGAGATCCTCATCCATGGGGCCTGGATCAGCTTATTTACGGCCATTGCCGGCGGCCTGCTGCGCAAACTGCTGATCGAGGAAGACTCGTCAGCCAGCCAGGCGGAGCATAATTCAGCTCTCACTATCGGCATCGTGGAGACCATCGTCATCCTCGGCGCCCTGAACCTGTTATTTCTGAGCTTTATTCTGGCGCAGTTCAGCTATTTCTTCGGTGGCACCGATCTGGGTGCTGCCGCCCACGGGCTGAGCCAGGCCGAATACGCGCGGCGTGGTTTCTTTGAACTGGTCACCGTGGCATTACTGGTCCTGCCGCTGCTCCTTATCCTGCACTGGCTGCTGCTCAGGAAAAAGCCATCGGATGAACAGATTTTCCGGGCCCTGGCAGGCGGGCTGGTGCTGCTCCTCTTCGTGATCATGGCCTCGGCACTGCATCGGATGTACCTCTATCAGTCCGCCTTTGGCCTGACCGAGCTGCGTCTGTACACGACCGCCTTCATGGTCTGGCTGGCCGTGGTCTTCATCTGGTTTATGGCCACCGTGCTGGATGGCAAGCGGGAACGCTTCGCCTTCGGCGCCCTCGGTTCCGCCCTCGTCTGGATTGTCCTGTTGAATATCCTCAACCCCGACGCCTCCATCGCCCGGCTGAACCTGGCCCGTGCAGCTGCAGGGGAGTCGTTTGACCCCCTTTATGTCACTTCACTCAGCGCAGATGCGATTCCTGCCCTGCTAGAGGGCCTACCGGCCTTACACGAGGAAGACCGTCGGTTTGCTGCAGCAACTATCATCGCCCGCTGGTCGCCGGCTGCCCCACGCGATTGGCGCAGCTGGAACTGGGGAATGAGCCAAGCCACGGAATCAGTGACGCATAATGTCACCGCACTGAAAGGGATGGCCGCTCAACCGGCGGCGCAGCTGGTGGATAGCATCCAGCTGAAGTCCCATTAACAGCATCAACACAATATTTTTCAAGGAGGGAACAATGGTAAAACGGATTATCGCCATCATGATCATCTTCGCCGTCGCCGCCATCGCCTGGGCCATCCTGGGGAGCACAAACAGCAGCCGGACCGACGACCAGTCCGGCAAGCTCTACGGCCGGGTCGAAGGGCTCTGGGGGTCCCAGCATCTCCAGGAAGCCCCCACCTTCTACTATCTGACCGAAACGAAAAAGACCGTCCGCCTCGAAGATGGCAAATATGAAACGGTCAGCGAGCAGGCAGTCAACCGCCTGACCCTGGCGGGGAGTGACATCAAGATGGCCCTCGACCTTACCCACCGGAAGAAGGGGCTCATGTGGTACGCTACCTACCGGGTGAACTTTGCGGCGCGCTATTTGATCACCAACCCGTTTCCCCGCCCCCAGCAGTTCATGGTGGATTTTGCCTTCCCCTCGAAACACGCCCTCTACGACAACTTCCGACTGGTGGTAAACGGTCGGCCAGTTGCGGTGAACGACTTTTCCCGCGAGCGGATCACCATTCCGGTGGTGCTGCAGCCAAACGAAACCGCCAGCGTGGAGATCGGCTATCTCTCCCAGGGGCTCGACAAGTGGTGTTACACGTTCGGCGAGACGGTAAGCCGGGTGGAAAACTTCACCCTTACCATGACCACCAACTTCGCCGAGATCGATTTCCCGGGAAATACCATCTCGCCCGATACCAAGGAACGGACTGCCATCGGCTGGAAGCTCGCCTGGCAGAAACAAAACTTTATCACCGGTAAACAGATCGGCATGGACCTCCCCAACAAGCTCAATCCGGGGCCACTGGCAAGCCAGATCAGCTATTTCGCACCGGTGTCGCTGCTGTTCTTCTTTTTCGTGATCTTCATGCTGAGCGTGATCCGTGAGATCCGTATCCACCCCATGAACTACCTGTTCCTGGCCGCCTCCTTCTTCGCCTTCCACCTCCTCTTCTCCTACACGGTGGACCACCTGGACATCTGGCTGGCGTTCCTGCTGTCGTCCCTGGTCTCGTTGTTCCTGGTGATCTCCTACATGCGGGTGGTGGTGGGGGCCCGCTTCGCAGCCATCGAGGTGGGGCTCTCCCAGTTCATCTTTCTCATCCTCTTCTCGCTGGCCCACTTCTTCGCCGGTTACACCGGCCTCACCGTTACCATCGGCGCGATCCTGACACTCTGGGTGATGATGCAGCTGACGGCAAAGATCGACTGGGAGGAGAAATTCCGGACCTTGAAATAGCAGGAACCCACCATGAAGCTACAGAGGGGTGCCTCGATCCGAGGCACCCCTTTTCCTTTGCCCAACCAGTCTGCGGCAGGGCCTATCCCTTGCCCATAAATTTTGACAGCGGGAACTGTCAAATAATACTTACCCTCGAATACACTTTCGGGCGCCCCTCCTACCTCTACTGACTGGCAGATCACCCGGGGGAAGACCCTGGTGGCGCAGCTGGCCCTGCAAATCTTACATATCCCTAAAGGATTTACCCCTCCTGCCGATGAGCTCTTCTAGATACTCCGGGGCTCGGAAGCAGCACATATGTTGGCACGTCAATTGCTTTTGAGGATGGGAGGTTATTAAATAAGGCAAATGCCCAATATTAACCGTTGTGGCTAGGTATTTTTTCTGATATATAAAAACCTCTATATTTGGTTATATACTATCATCCGTTAGTTTCGCCCGCTAATGCCTAATGCAAAGCGTTCGAGCTCACTTCAACATTGGGCTGCTCGTTCGAATGGCCCATACAGCTTCGACATCTGCCAACAGTCTATCAATTAATCAAGCACAAGGGGGCACCAGCATGAAAGCAGGAATAGTGATTTGTCTCGGAGATCTGGTTAAAGAAAAGTTCGGTCAGCAAAAATGGGATGCGGCGCTGGAAGGGGCGGGCTTGAACAAAAATGCCATGTTCATCCCAATTCAGGACGTGGCGGACGAAACCGTCATCAAGGTGGTCCATTCCGCCTGCAAGGTGCTTAATCTTACCATCGAGCAGGCCACCGATGCATTCGGCGACTACTGGGTCAATACCTATGCGCCAAAGATCTACCGCACCTACTTCCGCGGCGCCAACTCGGCAAAGGACTTCCTGCTGCAGATGGACCGGGTGCACGAAGCGGTCACCACCAACATTCCGAACGCCAGGCCACCTCGCTTTAGCTATGAGTGGACCAACGACAAGACCCTGCTGATGAAATACAAATCCACCAGGGGGATGATCGATATCCTGGTCGGTTGCGTCAAGGGGGTCGGCAAATATTTCAATGAGGAAATCCGGGTTAGGAAATTGAGCACGGACAAAATTGAGGTAGTGTTTGCCCGTTAAGGGGAGGGGAGGCCAGGCCATGCTGCCTGCGGTTATCGACAGCCTCCCTGGTTAAAAACTACATAATTTTTCTAGTATTGGATTCATTGCCGCCGAAAGGGTAAAACCCGGGTAACCGGGTGGCACAAAGCTACCTGTCCTTTTACTGTTGAGGAAAGAGGGGCTTGCCGAAGTGGCTCAGGGGGATACCCCCCTGTTCGCCTGCCCTTCTTCGTGGCAGGCGTTTTTGTTTTCGACGAAGAGCTTAACAGCAAGGAGTTGTCGCCGTGTCCCACAGAGCAAAAAAACGCAGCATTGATCCCGCCGCCCAGGAAATGTTACAGGTCGCCGCTCAGGACGGTCACGAAACCATCTGGGACCGGCTGGAGATGCAGCAGCCCCAGTGTAAAATTGGCCAGGAGGGGATCTGTTGCCGGATCTGCGGGATGGGGCCCTGCCGGATCAACCCGGCCGGGAAAAAGCCGGACCGGGGGGTATGCGGCGCAGACGCCGATACGATTGTGGCCAGGAACCTGATCCGGATGATTGCTGCCGGCGCTTCCTCCCATTCCGATCACGGCAGAAAGCCAGCGCTGTTGCTTCAAGAGATCGCCGACGGTCACAACCGGGAATTCCAGATCAAGGACCCGAAAAAGCTCAAGCGGGTGGCGCTCAAGCTGGGGCTTAAGATCAAGGGGCGGAGCATCGCCCAGATCGCCCGTCGAGTGGCGAAGAGTGCCCTTACCTGCTTCGGCAAGCAGGATGGCGAGCCCCTCTTCTTTCTCCGGCAGTACATGCCCAAAAAGCGGATGGAGAAGATCCTGGCCGTGGAAAAGCTGCTGACTACCGCTACTGGCAGAACCGTTGGGCTGCTGCCGCGCAGCATCG
>JANXYN010000192.1 GCA_025356035.1 Geobacteraceae bacterium | reverse complement strand
GATGTAAGATGATGGTAAGGCACGGTGGACTCCTTCTGGTGTGATGGTTGGTCGCGCTTCCAACATTACCAGAAACCCACCGTGTCTACTTGTTTTTTACCCACCTCTCAGGGTGGTGCACTTTGAACTAGATTCTACCCCCAAGGGGGGCCTTATACAGTATCCCGTTATTCACCGGTTAGAGAAAGTTCCTTATATAGGTAACCGGTTCCCTATATAAGGAACTTGTTACCTATATAGGGAACACGGTAAGTTGCTTATATAGGTAACTTTGATCCTATTTTTACTTATCCTGCAAGTTACCTATATAGGGAACTTGTTGCCTATATAAGGAACAAAGGTCTTTACCCCATTGATTCAATCCTTCAAAATTCTCTCTTCCAGATCGGTGCCACGGATTGAACCGTAGGGCACAAGCCAGACCTTTTCCTGCGGGTCCCACCTGCCACCCGCAGCTTTTAACCTATCCCGAAGGACTTTCTCTGTATAGGCCACTGTTATGAACCAGGTGTCGAGGCTGAAGGTTATTAGATCAATCAATAGCGCTGCCTCAACAGCCCCGCCTTCAAACTTCAGTCTTCAGTCTTCAGCCTGTTTATTGCGCAGAGGAGCGAGTCGCCGAACTTCTCGACGAGCCGTTTTGTCCCCTTCTGCCCCGGTTTCAGGTGGGTATGTGTTTTCATATCCTTCAGCATTGGCTCACCCCAGATCCAGTAAAAACCTGTGCACCACTAAAAGGATTTATTAGAATGTTCTGCACGATACCATAGCTGGCGGTTTTCAGAAAGGACAAAATGACTGGGAGAAGCTGCGGGCTGGTTCTGCAGAGCCGCTTCTAGCGACGCAGCCGGCAATTTATTTGTGGAGTTCAGCCGTGAGGAGTTCCTGGTAGGTATTGTGCGGCGTCATCTTGCCGCCATCGAAGGCGAGGCACATGAAGTGTACATGGGTGGGGGAGCGGTGCGGGTAGGCATTTTTGCCGGTGCGGCCGAGCAGCGCGATCGGCTCGCCGGCTTTGACCAGCTGGCCGGGGACGACGTTGACCTGGGCCAGGTGGGCGTAATAGTAGTAGCGCTGTTGGGCCGGGTTGAAGACCCAGATATACTTGCCGCCGCGGATCTCGCTCGGGTAGTCCCAGGCCGGGTTGGTGCCAATCACTACGCCGTTTGTGACGGAGAGGACCGCAACCGGCTGGCCGGTGGCGTCGTCGAGGGTATCGAAGTTTCGGTCGCGGATGAAGATGTCGTGGGCTGGATGGCCGCCGTGCCTGTTGCCGGCGTAGAAATTATAGCCGGCCGCGACGTGGCCGTTACCCTTCACCCCGCCGATGCTTTTCGGGCCGTACCCCTGGAGCGGGAAGGAGAAGCCGCCCATGCTGATCTGCGCGCCATAGGTGGCGAGCAACTGCTGGTGCAGTTCGACAATCCTCTGTTTGGCGGCCTGCCGGTCGATGGCGCCATCGCGTACCTCGCGCTGCAGAACATTCCACTCCTCACAAACTCCTGCCCAAGCCGGCACTGCTATTAAGAGCGCGCTCAGCAGGGCCAACGCCATTGGAGTACGTTTCATGATCTCGCTCCTGTACGGATTTTCGTAACTGGGGGGCTGGTAATGGGTAAGATGGGGTCAGCGCTTTGAGTAATCATAGCCTTCAGTGTAGCTGCAGCAGCCGCAGATAAGCCGTTTGGGGGTAGCCGGCGTTTTAGGGAGATCCACGGCGCAGGGTGCGCCGCAACGGGGGCATTCGCCCTCGTTCATTTCCCAGATTTGCGTGACCCCCTCACTGGTGGTCTCATGGATGGTGAGCATCTTCCCTCCAAGGCCGGTCTGCTTTCACTGCATTTATTGTCCAGATAAACCTTATCGGCGGTAGCTGCCGGAGTCTTATTTGTTTATAGCAAATATTGTTCCAAACTGGGCTGCTGGCCCTTTCGGAGGCGATAACGGTTCCCTACAGGGCGCAGCGCATGATCTTCAGCCCTTCGCCAAAGAGGACTTCCATCTTGTTCGGTTTGGTGGTCGTCCTGACCACGCCGAGGCCGAATATGGGGTGATCCGTCAGGTCGTTGACCCGGAATTTCCCCTGTTGGTTGTAAGGGATTGCCTTGCTCCGATCCTTGGTCTGCAGCAGAGCTTCCCATTCTTCCAAGAGAGCGGCGGCCGAATCCTTTTTGGGCTTGCGGGGTGCGGCGGCGGCGCGTTGGCCGGCCGGCCGGCTGACCTTTTCTTTGACCTCTTTGGGGCTGTGATAGTTGTGGGTGCCGCCGCAGGTGTTGCACTTGACCCGGACGACCTTATCCTCCACCATGGCGACGATGGTATGGTTGAACACGGCCTTGCAGCGTGTACACTTGGCTTCGATGGTATCGCTTGCGGCTAGCTTTTTCTTGATCATATAAAACCTCTTCTTTTTGCCTGCTGACGAAAAAAAACCACCGGGGACGGTCCCCTGTGGTGCGGCACTTCCTCTAAAACATAGGTAGTTTAGCATATTTAGCGGTGCGGAGTCAAGGCGGATTTGGGTGGTGGTGAGGGCTGGTCCATGGGGGATGGAGGGTGGGTTGTCCGCTTCTGGGAAAATATATATTGACCCTGGCGCGCAGTTGTGAATAACATTCGCCATGTTTTGATTCCATACCCTGGGGGGCCCATGACCACACGCCTGATCCTGCTGACATCCCTGCCACTAATCCTCTGCCTGACTACCGGCTGTGTCGGGCGGCTCTTCTACTACCCCGATCGCCGCGTCTACCAAACCCCGGCAGATAAGGGACTCCCTTACGAAGAGGTGACCTTCCGCAGCAAGGACGGCACCAAGCTCTCCGGCTGGTTCATCCCTGCCAAGGGGACCCCGCTCGGAACGGTGATTCATTTCCATGGCAACGCCCAGAACATGACGGCGCACTTCTCATTCGTCGATTGGCTACCGGCTGAGGGGTATAACCTCTTTACCTTCGACTATCGAGGTTACGGCAAGTCGGAGGGGAGTCCAGACCGGCAGGGGCTCTATGAGGACTGCCGCGCCGCCCTCGATTATATTAGATCCCGACCCGACATCGACCGGAACGCCCTCCTTATCCTTGGCCAGAGTTTAGGGGGGGCCAACGCCATCGCCGTGGTGGGCGACGGCGACCGTGACGGGATCCGGGCGGTGGCGATCGAGTCGACATTTTTCTCCTACCGGAGCATCGTCCGCGACAAGATCGGCGCCATTCCACTGCTTGGCTGGTTCAGGTGGCCACTCTCCTACCTGGTGATCGGCAATGGACACAGCCCGGGGGACGCGGTGGCAGGGATCGCGCCGTTGCCACTGCTGCTCATCCACGGCGACGCTGACCAGGTGATCCCCTACCATCACGCCCAGTGGCTTTATGCAAAGGCCAAAGAGCCGAAGCTGCTCTGGACGGTAAAGGGGGGGGATCATACCGAGGCGTTCATCACCTCGGATTACCGCAGCCGGTTGTTGCAGTTCTATCGGGAGGCGCTGGGGAAGCAGGCGGGTAAATAATCCGGCTTGCTATTTGGCTTTAAGTGCGGCGATAAACCGCAGCGGGTCGATGGTGGCCGATTTGATCTTCATGCCGAAATGGAGATGGGCGCCGGTAGAGCGGCCGGTGGAGCCGATTCTACCGATCACCGCGCCCTTGACCAGCTCATCGCCGGTCGTTACGGCAATCTCCGAGAGGTGAAAGTACATGCTGTAGACCCCGTTGCCGTGGTCGATGAACACGGACTTGCCGTTGAAGAAGAAGTGACCGGTCAGGACCACCCGGCCACGGCTGACAGCGCGAACCTTTTCGCCGAAAGACGCCTTGATATCGACGCCACTATGCTGGTTGCGCGGCTGGCCATTCAAAATACGCCCGGCGCCGAAGGTGGTGCTGATCTCGCCCGCCACCGGGATGCTGAATTTCTCCATGACCGGCCGACTGTCCGGGTGGGCCATGGCCTCGCGAATCAGCGCGCTCTCTTTCTTGGCCCGCTCCTGAATCTCCTTGTCCGGTTCCACGTACTTCTTGGGGAGGGTGAGCTTCTGCTCCTTGAACTCCCCCTTGGTTACGCTAATGGTCAGTTCTTGGGCCATGCTGGCGGAGCCGGCATAACAAAGGAGCCGGTCGGTGTAGTTTCCTGGCTCCCGCTTCATATCGATGGCGACCAGCACGGCGCACTTTTCACCGTTGCAGTAGAGCGCCTTGGGGAAGGTCCCGTCATCTTCGATGACCGAGGCGGGGGTGAGGAAGTCGAGGGGGATGATCAGCACTCCACCCTGGGTGGCCTGGTAAGTGGCGGCATTGCCGGCTATAGCGGGCAGCGGGAGCAGCAAAGTCAAGGCAAGTAGCAGTGTTCTCAATGAAACTCCTTTTCCACTCGTTTTGCAAGGATCCCGGCGGTTATTGTCGACAACAAAGGCAAACCTCAGCGCCTGTGCCGTCATCACCCAGCTGCCGGCAAGCACCGGTAGCTGATTAGCTGATCTATTTATGGTATGCTTAATAAGCCGCATTGGTCAAGCAGAGATTGCTGATCTCGGGGTGACGGCCGGAAAAATGCGTTGACTTCGCCACCGCCATTGACTAATTTGACGGCGAAGCGGCTCGGCGGGAAAAATGTAACGGAGCGGAGGGATGGGCATGGACGTTTCCTGGTGGCACTGGATTATATTGGGGTTTGGCATCATGGTTGCCCAGCTGATCATCCCTTCTTTTACCCTGTTCTGGTTCGGCTTGGGTGCCATCTTTACCGGGCTTGTCGCGGCATTCTGGCCTTCCTGCCCACCTTGGGGACAGCTGTTGGTCTGGGTAGTGTCATCGTTGGCCTTTGACTCCATGTGGTTTAAGTATGTAAAGCCGACAGCGGACCGGGTCAAGGCGGGGTTGGCCAAAGAGGCGGTTGTCGGAGGGGTTGGCATTGTGGTCAAGGCGGCCCGGACCAAGGAAAAGGGGGTGGTGAAGTTCGAGGCCCCCCTGGCCGGAGCAGATGAATGGTCATGCTTTGCCGACGAGCCGTTGCTATTTGGCGAGCGGGTGAAGGTGGTGGATGTTTCCGGAAAAATGATCAAGGTGGTGAAAATTTAGGGGAATCGGCGCCAGCTGTCGATGAGAATGGCGAACAGCAGGAACCCTAGATAGAGTAGTGAGGCACGGAAGGCCTGCTTGAAGTCCTGCTGGCGGAATAGAAAAACGTACAGGGCCGCAGGGTAACCGGTGCCGGCAAGGGTGGCGCCGATGGCGTACCAGCCCGAACAGCAACCGGTGAGCCACAACGTCAGAGATATCGGGAGGAGTGCCGTGCTGTAAATGAGGACCAGCCTCTTAGTATAGTGAACTCCCCTGGCCACCGGCAGCACCGGCACACCGGCGGCGCGGTAGTCATCCTGGTATGACAGGGCCAGCGCCCAGAAATGGGGGGGTTGCCAGAGGAGTAGCAGCAGGAAGAGGATCAGCGCGTCCCTGCCGATGGTGCCGGTCATGGCAGCATAACCGATCAGGACTGGCAGCGCTCCGGGAATGCCTCCCGCCACGGCGGCAAATGGCGAGTGGCGCTTCAGATACAGGGTATAGAGAAGCGTGTAAAGTAAAACCGCCGAGGCCGTGAGGAGCCCGGCCAGGATATTGAGATGGCGGAAGGCCAGGGTCAGTGCGCCGCCGATCTGGGCAGCTGCCAGGATAAGCAGATTTGCCTGGCCAATCCTGGCCAGGGCCGCGACCCTGCGGTGCAGCCGCGGCATCAAACGATCCATCCGCACATCGAAGACGCAGTTCACCATGGCCGACCCGGCAGCGGCCATGACCAGAGTTGCCATACTTACCAGCATGGAGCTCTTGCCCGACCTGCCATCTCCCGCGATGACCATGCCAACCAATCCGGCCAGGGCAACGGCTGCGGTTATCCGCGGTTTGGCAAGCGCCACGATTGCCGCAAACAGACCGACCGTAGCTGTGCTTCCCTCCTCACCATTCTGCACGACTGCCCCTCTGGCTACCCCGCTTTCGATAACGCTCCCTCCTTCTTGCACAGCTCCGCCACCCATAGATGGAGCAGCAGCGACAGCATTGCCAAGGCCATGGCCAGGTGGACTGCGGTTGCCGCAAGGTTAAGGCCGGAGAGTACCACCAATGCTCCTGTGCCTAGTTGCAACAGGCTGAGAATCAACAGCAACAGCGCCTTGTTGCGATAACGGCCAAGACCTCGGTCGAGGAATGCAGCGCCACAGAGAGCCATGGTGGTAAGTGCAATGCCATAGCCAGCCAGGCGATGGGAATAATGGAGGAAAACCGGACCGGTAAGGGATGGCGGCATCCAGCTCCCTTGGCAAGCGGGGAAGTCTGGACAGGCAAGGCCGGCCTGGGCATGGCGCACGTAAGCGCCGAGTGCAGCCTGGGAAAAGACCAGCGCGATCATCCCGATGAAGAGCGGAGCATAACCGTCCAGGGAGAAACGCGGGAGTCTGCGGATCCCGTCGAACTCCAGCATATAAAAGGCGAGCAGGAATACCGCGAGACCGGTCATGAAATGGAAAGTAGTAAGTTGTACCGGCAGTTCCATTAGGACGGTCAAGCCACCCAGCACTATTTCCCCCGCAACTAACCCCACCGCTGCCAGTGGGATAGCCTTTGACCATCCCCGGTAAGACCGGAAGCGGAAATGGGCTAGCGCTAGCAGAGAAACAGATGCCACGGCAGCGAGCAGCCGGTGGCTGAACTCCATCCAGATGTCGAGCCGGAACGGCGGCAGAAGTTCCCCCTGGCAGAGGGGCCAATCCGGGCAGGCAAGCCCCGCCCTCATCCCTGCAACCAGATTGCCCCAGACCAATAGCAGAAACAATAACGCGACGGTTAAGCGGCCGAGCATGGAAACCTCCTTAATTTACGAGCGAGGAAACAGGATCAAGTAACGAGGAAAAGCTTCTGAAACCGCCTAATCCTCGAACCTCGTTCCTGTTTCACCTGAAAAGTGAATCCGCCAGGGTTCCGCCGATGATGAGCGCCAGAAAGAGGAGTGGAAAGAGGGCGAAGGCCCAGACCAGCCGGTTTTCGTGCCGCAGCTGCATGAAGTAGAGGGCAACCAGCGCGGCCTTGACCGAGGCGATGAGAAGGGCCACGGCTACGTTCCCCGCCCCCAGCTTCAAGTAAGAGACCCCCAAGGTTATCCCCGTCAGGATGAGAAGGGCAATCCAGACGATTATGTAAGTGAGATACGCGGGCATGATTTCCAAACCTCTTTTCAAGAATTCAGGAGTCAGAATCCAGAATCCAGAATCCAGGAGTATTCATTCTGACTCCTGACTCCTGGCTCCTGACTCCTGACTTCTTTACCCAATCAAGTACAGCAGCGGAAACAAGTAGATCCAGACCAGATCTACAAAGTGCCAGTAGAGCCCGGTGATCTCCACCGGCGTGTGATACTCCGCCGAAAACCTCCCTCTCCTGGCCAAGACGAGCATGGTCGCGAGAGCCACCATGCCCGCGCAGACATGGACGGCATGCAGTCCGGTCATCATGTAGTAGAGAGCGAAGAAGTTGTTGGTGTGCGGATACTGATTGTTGGCGAAGTGTTCCGCGTATTCAGTGTACTTTATGCCGAGGAAAGCGGCGGCCAGGAGCAGGGTCAGGGCAAGACAAAGTTTGAGCAGTTGCTGCTTTCCCTGGCGGATGGCCGCAATTCCGAGGGCAACGGTGAGGCTGCTGCAGATGAGAATCACGGTGTTGGTCGCTCCCAGCAGCCGGTTAAGCTGCAGGTATTCGGTGTGAAACATGGTCGGGTTGCCAACCCGGAACACCGTGTAAGCGGTAAAGAGCCCGCCGAACAGGAGCACCTCGGTGGCGAGAAAGGCCCAGATGCCAAGCTTCGCAGTTTCCAGGCTCTGTTCCGTACTTTCAGCAGGAGACTGATTTTTCTCTGGCATCATCTGTCCTTACACCTTTCCATATATGATTTGGTGTTGCCCGGTATCGTAGGGGCGAAGCAAAGCTTTTTTGCTTCGCCCTGGTTGAAGGTACCGCCAAAGGGCGAAGCAGGTGAGACGTTTGCTTCGCCCCTACATCTTCTTGGTTTTGGTGCCATAGCCATACGGCCAGTCGGTGACAGTCGGGATCTCCGCGAAGTTCTCCGTCTGCGGTGGAGAGGTGGTCTGCCACTCCAGTGTCAAGGCCCGCCAGGGGTTGGCCGGGGCTGGCTCGCCCCGGAAGAGGTTATAGGCAAAATTCCAGAACATGATGATCACCCCAACCGCCAGGACCCATGATCCCACCGTGGCGACGATGTGAAGCTCCTGGTACTGGGGAGGGTATTCGGCCCAGCGGCGCGGCATCCCCTTCAAGCCGAGAATGAACATGGTGAAGAAGGTGACGTTGAAACCGACGAAGATGAAGAACCAGGCGATTCTGGCGAGGCGTTCGCTCTGCATCCTGCCGCTCATCTTGGGGAACCAGTAGTGGAGTCCTGCAAAGAAGCCCATCACCGTCCCCCCCATCATGGTGTAGTGGAAGTGGGCCACCACGAAGTAGGTGTCGTGAAGCTGGACGTTGGTCCCCAACGCTCCGAGGAAGGGGCCGGTGAGCCCGCCGACGATGAAGAGGAAAATGAAGGTGAGGGCATAGAGCATGGGGGACTCGAAGCTAATGGAGCCCCGGTACATGGTGGCGATCCAGTTGAAGACCTTGACCCCGGTCGGGACCGCCACGAAGAAGGTGAGGAAGGAAAAAATTACGCTAGCGACACCCGACATGCCGCTGACGAACATGTGGTGCCCCCAGACCAGGAAGCCGATGAAGGCGATGGCCAGCGACGAGTACGCGATGGCCCAGTAGCCGAAGATCGGTTTGCGGGAGAAGGCCGGGATCACCTCGGAGATGATCCCCATGGCGGGAAGGATCATGACATAAACCACCGGATGGGAATAGAACCAGAAGAAATGCTGGAAGAGGAGCGGGTCTCCCCCCTTGGCCGGATCGAAGAAGCCGATGCCGAAAACCCGCTCGGCGGCCAGCAGGATAAAGGTGATGCCGATCACGGGCGTGGCGAGCACCTGGATGATGCTGGTGGCATACATCCCCCAGATGAACAGTGGCAGTCGCCCCCAAGTCATCCCCGGTGCCCGGAGCCGATGGATGGTGACGATGAAGTTAAGACCGGTGAGAATCGACGACATTCCCACCAGGAAGAGCCCCAGCGACAGGGTGGTGACGGCCGCGCCGGTCTTGGCCGAATAAGGGGTGTAGAAAGTCCAGCCGGTGTCCATCGGGCTACCGAGGGAAGCGAGGGTGACGATGATTCCGGCGACGAAGATCCAGTAGCTGAAGATGTTGAGGCGGGGGAAGG
>JANXYN010000142.1 GCA_025356035.1 Geobacteraceae bacterium | reverse complement strand
CCTATCACGACCCCTGTCATTTAAGGACCCGAGGTATAACCAGCCAGCCGAGGGCGCTTCTGACAGGCACACCCGGGGTCGAGTTTGCAGAGATGGAGGGGGCAGACAAGTGCTGCGGACTTGGGGGGACCTTCAATGTCTATCACTACGACACCTCCATGCAGATCAATGCCGGCAAGAGTGCCGCCATCGAAAAGAGTGGCGCGGCAGTGGTCGCCACCGGCTGCCCCGGCTGCATGATGCAGCTGGCCGACGGCCTGCTCCAGCGGGGGCTTCCGATCAGGGTGATGCATACCCTGGAGATTCTGGCCCGAAAAATCCGCGGCTGAGCCCGCACCGCTGCTCCTTTAGTCTGTTAGACCGTTCCGCCTGACAACCCTTTAATTGTCAGGCGGAACCGGCATGTTCCCAGACCAGTTTTCCCTCCCTGGTTTTGTCCTCTGCAATTTATTTTAGCGGCTAAAAATTTGATTGACAGTATACGGGGAATCCGCTATTTTTTAGCCAAAATAAAAACCAGTTTTATTTTCCTGCAGGGACAGTCGGAGCGACTGATGAGCGAATACAATATCGGAGCCAAGATCAAAAAGCTCCGCCTTGCGAAAAAGTTGACTCTCCAAGCGGTAGCCAAGGAGACCGGCTTTTCGCCGGCCCTCATCTCCCAGATCGAAAACAATAATGTTTCACCTCCCATCGCCACCCTGTCCAGGATCGCCAAATTTTTTGATGTGAAGGTCGGGATGTTTTTCGCTGAGGAGGAGGAAGAGTACAAATACGAAGTGGTCCGCAAGAACGACCGCAAGCTGATTCCACGGGTCATTTCCCGGGCCGGAACCAGTCAGGGCTATTCTTACGAGTCACTCTCGTTTCGCAAACAGAACAAGAAGATGGAGCCGTTTCTCCTGAGTGTGGCGGAAAGGCCCACCGAGGAGAATACTTACAGTCACGACGGCGAAGAGTTCCTGTTTATAATGAGTGGCAAGGCGGAGGTCCTGATCGGCGAGGAGAGGATCTTCCTCGACGAAGGGGACTGCGTCTACTTTGATTCGTCGGTGAAACACCGGCTCCTTTCCAGGGATGGTTCCGAGGTGAAGGTGCTGGCGGTTGTTACTCGATAACATCAGGCTAAAGGCCGAAGGCGAAGGGCAAAAGGGATTTCCTGAGCCCCTTGACTTCCGCCCTTGGCCTGTTTTGCTAATATCAGCAGTCTTGGAAGTTAAGTATTATTAAATACTGGCGCTGTTGAAAGATTCCAACTACCGAAGGATGGCGGATATGTCCAAAAAAGCGATTAAACCTTCACTGAAAAATCCTTTCGAACCACCCGAGAAGGTCGAATTTAAGATCCCGGGCGAGATCTCCCGGGCGACCGGTGGCTATGAAGAGGCGATGAAAGAGGGGCACGACCTGATCCAGCGCCCCATCAGGTCGGTCAGCATCGATCAGATCGAAAAGCAGCATTTCAAGGGGCGGATGACCGTCTGGGAGAGGATTCGCGTCCTCACCGACAAGGAGCCCAATATTCTGTTCCAGAACTGGGGCAAGAATCTGGACGGCGCTTCGCTGGTCACCGGTATTTTGAATATCCACGGCCGTGACGTAGCCCTCTACGGCCATGATTTCACGGTGCGCGCCGGTTCCATGGACGCCACCAACGGCAGAAAACTGGCCAATTTATTTCTGATGGCCGGCGAAAAAGGGATCCCCCTGATCGGCATGAACGATAGCGCAGGTGCCTATGTCCCCGCCGGGGTTGGCGGCCTGGACGGCTATGCGGAGGCGTTCACGGCGCTGCGCAAGATCAGCGGCGTGGTGCCGAGCATCATGTGCATGTTCGGCTTCAACGCCGGTGGCGGCAGTTATCTGCCTCGGCAGGGGAGCTTTCTCATCCAGCCCAACGACACCTTCTTCGGCCTGACTGGGCCAGGTGTGGTCAAGTCGGTGCTCGGCGAAGATGTCACCCCAGAAGAGCTGGGCGGGCCGAAGGTCCACGGCCAGTCAGGGGTCGCAGATATCACAGTTGGCGATGAGGTCGCCGCCCTGCGCACCGCCATCATGCTGCTGAACTATCTCCCCGACAACAATAGCGTTATGGCTCCCTTCCAGGAGACCAGCGATCCGCTCGACCGGAAGACCTGGGAGATCAATACCCTGCTGAAGAAGGCATTCAACTCCCCGACCGGCTTCAACACCCCGTTCGATGTATCGCTGATCATCCAGCAGATCTGCGACCATGGCGACTATTTCGAAATGCAGCCGGGCCGGGCCCGTAATGCCGTCACTGCCTTTGGCCGCCTGGGTGGCAATGTCGTCGGTTTCGTTGCCAACAACAGCGCGGTCGACTCCGGCCAGATTGACGTGGATGCGGCATACAAGATCGCCCGCTTCAACCGGTTCTGCAATATCTACAATATCCCGATCATCTTCATGGAAGACACCACCGGCTTCCTGCCGGGGCGCGAGCAGGAATCCCGCGGTATCGTCCAGGCCGGCCGGGCCATGCTCGACTCCATCGTCGACATCAGAACGCCCCGCATTCTGCTGATTCTGCGCAATGCATACGGTGGCGCCTATGCCTCCTACAACAACTACCCGACCGGCGCCGACCTGGTTCTGGCGTTGCCAACCACCCGTCTGGCGGTCATGGGGCCGGCCGGCAAGGAATTTGTCTATAAAGATGACCTCCGCAAGCTGCGTAGTGCTGTGGCGGAGCGGGTGAAGCGGGGAGTCCAGGAGCGGATCGAGGCTGGGGTGAAGGAGGATGTGGCCAAGAAAGATGCGGAGAAGGAAGCTGCTGAATGGCTGAAAGCCCGCGAGGCCGAACTCAACACGCGTTACGAAAAAGAACTGATGAACCCGAAGGAAGCGCTCAGCCTCGGCTCCATCTCATCCATCGTGATGCCCACCGACCTGCGCAAGGTGCTTGGCGAAAATCTGAACTTCTTCCTCAGACACTACAAGCCATCGCCAATGCAGGCTGTCCAACGAGAGTTTTACTAAGCGTTAGAGGGACAGAATTCAGGAGCCAGGATCCAGGAGCCAGAATGAAAATATTCTGGATTCTGAATTCTGGCTCCTGGCTCCTGACCTATTGATTTGTAATATCGAAAGAATTGGAGATAGAGACCAATGGCACAGACAGTTGACTATTACCTGCACAACCCCTTGATTCATAAGGACCGGCGGCTGGGCAAAGCCAACTCCGAGTGGGTACGTTCCTTTGCCTGCGACGATCTCAAGCCGCTCATCGTCTGTCGCGGCCCGATCCGTAAAGAGGCGATGGATGTCTATACGGAAATGGGGATCAGCCACTTCGGCATCCTTTTGTCCGAAAAGGACTCGATTGTTTATACTAATGCTTTGGCTCCCGAACTGCGGCAGCTGACCGATTCCCGGCGCGTCCATCGCGTCCCCGATTATACCGGGGCCAGCAAGGAAGAGCGTGTGGAGCGGATTCACCAGATTATCCAGATCGCCCAGGACAACGGCTACGATTCCATTTTCGCCGGTTATGGCTTTATGGCCGAAGACGAGGAGTTTGTTGCCGCCATTGAAAAGGCCGGGCTCAAGTTCGTCGGCCCCTGCTCCGCCACCCAGGCTGGTGCCGGCAAGAAGGATGAGGCCAAGCGGACCGCGCTAACCGTCAACGTCAGTGTTACCCCGGGGATCAACAACGTAACGGCCCGCACCTTGGTCAAGAAACATCCCACCCGCGAGCAGCTGGTGGCACTGGTCAAGGCCGAGGGCCTTACCTGTGACGCACAGCTGCTCAAGGATGCCAAGGTTTCCCTGGAAGACCTGGCCGACCATATCCTCTATGCCTCCTACGAAAAGGGGATTGACCTCTTCTCGATCGAGGAGCTCTGTGCCCAGGTGCAGGTTGAAGTTACCGACATGTTCA
The DNA here is from genome assembly GCA_025356035.1 of Geobacteraceae bacterium. Lineage (GTDB taxonomy): Bacteria > Desulfobacterota > Desulfuromonadia > Geobacterales > Geobacteraceae > JANXYN01. The sequence continues at coordinate 18,210 of JANXYN010000142.1, read as the reverse complement.
AAAAGTACCCCCAAAGCCGGGTCCGTCTCAAAGCCATCGGTGGTGGCGGTGGCAAGGGGCAGCGGATTCTCGGTGCCGCCCTGCTTACGGCCAAGGCTGCCGATGACAAGCTGATCAAACAAGCCGCCTCCGAAGCACCGGCCCTGGTGCGGGAAGTCCTCAACGAGGTCAAGGCCAACGGCATCGGGGACAACAAGAACGTTCTGGTCGAGTTGAATATCGAACAGACCCGCCACAACGAAATTCAGCTGCTCGGTAACGGTGTGTGGTGTATTGCGCTTGGCGGTCGTGACTGTTCCCTGCAGATGCACGAGCAGAAGCTGCTGGAAGTCTCTGTAACCCAGGAAGGCTTGCTGGCGGCGATCGAGAAAGCCAAGGCGGCAGGCAAGAAGGGCGAAGTCAAGGCCCTGGAGAGCGACCTGAAGGTCCTGAAAAGGATGGAAGAGGAATCCGAGCGGTTCGGCCAGGCGGTCGGTCTCGACTCCGCCTCGACCTTTGAATGCATTGTCGACCGGGACCGTTACTACTTCATGGAGGTGAACACCCGGATCCAGGTGGAGCACCGGGTGACCGAACTCTGCTATAGCCTGAAATTCACCAACCCGAAGGACAAGAACGACTTTTTCGTTGTCGAGTCACTGGTGGAAGCCATGGCTCTGTTGGCACGGCACAAGGAACGTCTCCCGAGGCCGGAGCGGGTTGTTCGCTTCAATGCTGCTGTCGAGGCGCGGCTGAATGCCACTGACGGCTCGCTCTCTCCTCATGCAGGCGGCATGATCCGCTACTGGTCGAAACCGATCGACGGTGAAGTCCGTGACGACCAGGGGATCAGCATGCTGAACCCGGATACCGGCTTGTTCATGAAGTACAAGGTGGCCGGTGCTTACGATTCCAACATTGCCCTGCTTCTTACCAGGGGGAATGACCGACTGGATAGCTATGAATGCCTTTCCTCCGTGCTACGCAGCACTACCCTGCGCGGCACCGACCTGGCGACCAATCTGGAGTTCCATTACGGCCTCGTCAACTGGTTCCTCGGCAACAACGTCATGGCCAAACCGACCACCCGCTTTGTGGTTCCCTATCTCGCCCTGGTCGGAATGCTCAAGGAGGAGGCCAACAGGCTCGATCCGGTTTATGCCTTCCTGCAGATGAAGAAGCAGTATGCGAAGAGGGTTGCCGAACAGTTCCCCGACGATCCTGGGGTGGCCAAGACCATGTCCGAAGTGCTTGACCGGAAGGGGACCTTGATTATCCGGCCGATGGAACGGCTCCTCGGGGATCCACATCTCCTGTCCGGCTGGCTGAGCATGCACCACAAAAACTTCCGGATCGACAACGGCAAGGTGGTCTGGCTGAGGAATCCTCTCGGGGTGCTCAAGGATACCTACGAGTATCTGCATATGTCCTTTCGCTCGTATAAGCCTGCGGCGGAGGTGATCTGGAGCCATGACAACGAGCTGCTGCAAAAAGCCCTGGACTTCTCCAGGACCTTGCGGGAAAAGCTTGGACTGGCCAGGGACGAGTTCTTCAAGCTCCATGAACTCATGCAGATGGAAGAGCCCCAGGGCGGGTTCGACGCCGCGACCTGGCAGGAGATCCGATCCGCCCATTTCGGTTACGAGGCGGGGTTGGAGCTGCTCGGCATGCTGTTCCTGATCGGCAACAACACCAAATTCTGGGATCTGCGCGTCGAAGACGATCTGGAAGTCACGATTCCCGATCATCTGACCGACCCCGACCTGCAGGCCCGGATGAAAAAGGTGCTGGCCCCGCCGCCGGCAACCAAGGCCGATGAAATTGTGGCCGCTTGCGGCGGTATGTACTATGCCCAGGAAGCCCCGGGATTGCCCCCCTTCGTCAGCGAGGGGATGCATTTCGAAAAGGGGCAGCCGCTCTACATCATCGAAGTCATGAAGATGTTCAACAAGATCAACGCCCCGTTCTCCGGCACCATCGACAAGATTCTGGCCCAGGGGGGGGACGGCACCATTGTTCAGAAGGGGCAGCCGCTCTTCAAGGTAACTCCCGACGAAAAATTCGTCGAAGTCGATGCGAAGGAGATCGAACAGGCAAAACGGAGCCGCACCACCGAATACCTGAAGGCGGTTTTGTAAGGCAGGAGTCAGAATCCAGAATCCAGAATTCAGAATTCAGAATTCAGGAGTCAGAATTCAGGAGTCAGGAGTCAGGAGTCAGGAGCTTTTATTCTGACTCCCGCATTTAGGCGTGTTGAGGATGGCGCGAAAAAGGGCTCCATAAGTTTCGGAGCCCTCGATTTACAGACAACCCCGCCTGAAAAGACGGGGTTGGTTATTTGGAAAAGGCTTATGCAATAGCCAGCCTAATAATCATCCCCTTCAACGCATTCAGTTTGTGCTTCCAGAAATGATTTTTCCTGGGGGTCCTTGACGATTTCCGTTACCCCGTGATTAACCGACCATATGGTGCCGCAGATAGGACATTCCATGATGTTTTCCGTAAAGCCATCCGAGTGCAGTTCGATATCCACATGTTCATGGTGTTTGCAGACGGGACATTGCATGGCTGTTCTCCTTTCGCCCAACTGGCCGGGTTGATAGCGTCTGTTTAAAGTATATGGCCGCAGTTCGGTTTTACAAGCAAAAAAGCATAACCACTCGACAAAAGAGCACGGATTATCCAGTTATAGGCTGGTGAACATAATTGACGTCCATTATGGCAGGGCAGGAGAGGATCATGAGCATTTCAGAAAAGAAGCAGACATGGCAGAAGAACACCGTTGACAGGAATATTGCCAAGGCGCCGGAGCGGCAGAAGGAGTTCCTTACCACCTCCGACATCGAGCTGGAGCGCTGCTTTACCCCCGGTTTTGACTACCCCGGCTATGAGGAGCAGCTCGGTTTCCCCGGCGAATATCCTTTTGCTCGGGGGGTCCAGCCGACCATGTACCGCGGCCGCTTCTGGACAATGCGCCAGTACGCCGGTTTCGGCACGGCGAAGGAGTCCAACGAGCGCTACAAATATCTCCTCTCCGCTGGACAGACCGGCCTCTCCGTTGCCTTTGATCTTCCCACCCAGATGGGGTACGACTCGGACGCCGCCATGAGCCTGGGCGAAGTGGGAAAGGTGGGGGTTGCCATCGACTCGCTGGCCGACATGGAAATCCTGTTTGACGGCATTCCGCTCGATAAGGTTTCCACCTCCATGACCATCAACTCCACGGCGGCGATCCTGCTCTGCATGTACATTGCCGTGGCCGAGAAGCAGGGGGTCTCCGCCGACAAGATCTCCGGCACCATCCAGAACGACATCCTCAAGGAGTACATGGCGCGCGGCACCTATATCTATCCGCCGAAGGAGTCGATGCGGATCATCACCGACATCTTTGCCTATTGCAAGGACCAGGTTCCCAAATGGAACACCATCAGCATTTCCGGCTACCATATCCGCGAGGCGGGCTCTTCGGCGGTGCAGGAAGTGGCCTTCACCCTGGCTGACGGCATCGCATACGTGGATGCCGCCATCAAGGCCGGTCTCGATGTGGATGAGTTCGCGCCGCGGCTGGCATTCTTCTTCAACGCCCACAACAACCTGCTGGAAGAGGTGGCCAAGTTCCGTGCCGCCCGGCGGATGTGGGCCAAGATCATGAAGGAGAGGTTCAAGGCCAAGGACCCCAAATCCCAGATGCTCCGCTTCCATACCCAGACCGCCGGATGCACCCTGACCGCACAGCAGCCTGACAACAACATCATGCGGGTCACCCTGCAGGCCCTGGCCGCGGTACTCGGCGGCACCCAGTCGCTGCATACCAACTCCCGCGACGAGGCGCTGGCCCTCCCCACCGAGGAGTCAGTGCGGATCGCGCTCCGTACCCAGCAGGTCATCGCCTATGAATCCGGGGTGGCCGACTCGGTCGACCCACTGGCTGGCAGTTTCCTAGTGGAATCGCTCACCGACCAGATCGAAAAGGCCGCCTTCGACTACATCGAAAAGATCGACAAGCTCGGCGGGGCGGTGGAGGCCATCTCCCGCGGTTTCCAGCAGAAGGAGATCCAGGACTCGGCATACGCCTATCAGCGGGCCATCGAGACCAATGAGCTGCTGATCGTCGGGGTGAACAAGTTCACCATCGAGGAGCCCGCTCCCACCAATCTGCTGAAGATCAAGGAAGCGGTGGAGATCGCCCAGAAGAAGTCCCTGGGCGCATTGAAGGCCAACCGCGACCAGGCCAAGGTGCAGCAAAGCCTGCAAAGCCTGGAGGCAGCCGCCAAGGGGAGCGACAATCTGATGCCGCATATTCTCGATGCGGTAAAGGCCTACGCCACCCTGGGCGAGATTGCCGACGTCTTCCGCGAGGTATTCGGCAAACATAGGGAGACGGTGGTTTTGTAAAGAGACGGAGAATCCAGGAGTCAGGAGCCAGAATTCAGGAGGACCAACAAAAATGCGACAACCCGCGAAGCATTTTCAGGAGTTGGTCGTTTGGCAGAAGGCCCATGCACTGGTTCTGGCTATTTATGGGCTGACAAAGTCTTTTCCCAAGGAAGAGGCATATGGTTTGACATCACAGCTGCGAAGAGCGGCAGTGTCTGTACCGGCTAACATAGCGGAAGGTTTCAAGAAAAAGGGGAGGAATGACAAAGTTCGGTTCCTCAATATCGCCCAAGGTTCTCTCGAAGAAGTTCGTTATTACTTGATTCTCGTCTGTGACCTCAAATATGCGGAAACACAAACGCCTATGGAGAGGCTAGAGGAAGTAAGCAAGATACTTGAAGCCTATATGTGTTCTATTCTGAATTCTGGCTCCTGACTCCTGAATTCAAGTGAGGTAACTATGCTCAACAAGATCAACCACATCGGTATCGCCGTCACCTCCCTCGACGAGGCGATCCCCTTCTATCGTGACCAGCTCGGCATGTCCTTCAAGGGGATGGAGGAGGTGGCCGAACAGCGGGTGAAGGTGGCGTTCCTGGCGGTGGGGGAGTCGAAGATCGAGCTTTTGGAGCCCACCTCTCCTGATAGCGCGGTGGCCAAGTTCCTGGAGAAAAATGGCCCCGGTATCCACCACATCGCTTACGAGGTGGACGATATCGAGGCGGCCATCGCCAAGCTGACCCAGGATGGGGCACGGATGATCGACTCGACCCCGCGCAGCGGCGCCCATGGGTCACGGATCGCCTTCATTCATCCAAAATCGAGCGGCGGGGTGCTGACCGAGCTTTGCCAGGCAGGGCATACCAAATAAAACCTGATGGGCGGCCCTCAACCGCCCTTCGGGCACCCTCTCCCGCTGGGAGAGGGGACAAGTTAAAGTTAGACTTTAAAAAAAGCGCCAACTCTAGACAGTTGGCGCTTTTTTGTTGCAGCGGTGGGAATTTGCTTGACTTTTGTTTGGATAATTATATAGTGTTTCATAAATTTTAAAACATCGTTATTACGATATGAATGGTTAACGACAGCCGGGTGCTGGCTGTGATTTCGCACTGGCAAAGGTGTCATCGGCGCCCATGCAGCGCATGAAGGAACGGGAATATATAGATTGCAGCACATTAATTCTTGACAATCAACCCAGTGGTGGTACATTAGCACGACTGAAAAAACCTGAAGAGGTGTCAATGAAGATGCCAGGCCCATTTATAACAGGTTCGGTCGATACTCAGGCGGCAGCCAAAGTGCCGCAGGGTGCGACGCGCGCCGTGACGTTCTGTGAAAGCCCTTTTACTGTTTTATGCTGATTCCTGCATGAAGCGGTGGCGGGGCTTTTTTGTAGGATAATTATCAGGATTCTGTAACGGAGCTGTAATGGTTGCGGAGTAGGATAGTAAACAATGTCTGGAAAGGAGGTGTCGTAAGCTTAGCTGTAGCAGGTACCTGTAATTTATTCTGTTGTGCAAACCAACAATGAAGGAGGCAAAAATGAGTTTCAAAAAGATTTTGGCAGTGGTAGCAGTAACCGGCCTGGTGACCGCCATGGCGCTCCCGGCCATGGCCCTGGAGAACGAGTTCCACGGCATGTTCCGGCTGCGTGGCTTCGTCTCGAACTTCGATAACGGCAATGGTGGTACTGGCGCGTCTTCGCTTGCCGATGGCGCGAAGACAACCAACTACTATGAGCAGCGCGCCCGCCTCATGTACAGCGCCAAGGCGAGCGACGACCTGAAGCTGGTGACCCACTTCGAGATCGACTCCCGCTGGGGCGACAGCTCTTACAACCAAGGCCGCAACACTGGTGGTGCGCTGGGCGCCGACCAGATCAACCTGGAGACCAAGAGCGTCTACCTCGACTTCAACGTCCCGGCAGTCCCGGTCAACGTCAAGGCCGGTATGCAGCCGTTCATCGACTCCTACAAGGGGATCTTCGTCAATGCCGACGCGGCCGGCGCTCTGGCCGCCGCCAAGTTTACCTCGGCGACCGTTAGCCTCGGTTATTTCCGCTTTGATGACGTGCGGTCGGTATCCAACACTGCACCCACTTTCTATGCCGGCAAGGGTACCCGCGACCTGTATGTGTTGGATGCGAAGCTGAATGTCTCCGCCGACCTGAAGCTGGGCGCCTCCTATTACCTCCTCGATGGCACGGAAAGCGCACAGGTTAACAATTTGATATCATCGGCTGCTATTGGCTTGAATGGTGCTAACACCAAGCTCCACACAGCCGGTGTCAACGCCGAGGCCAAAATCGGCACGGATGTGGTGGTCGATGCCTTCCTCCTCGGCCAGATTGGCGAACTGCGTAAAGGTCAGCAAGTTCTGGCCTATGCAGGCCAGGCGGCTGCCAAGGTCAAAGCGGGTCCCGGCACCGCCCGAGTGGCGTTTCTTTACGCCTCCGGCGAGCAGAGCAAAAATGCTAACGACGACACCTCTGCCTTCCAGCCGGTGCGCAATGCGACTTCTGCCAGCAGCTCGGAGAACTCCTTTTATCCGGCAGAGATGCTGATCCTGCTCCGCAACAAAGCTGCTACCTCCGGTACCGACAAGGCGATTCTGTATAATATCTCCAACCTCATCGGCGGCTTCGTCGGTTACGACCTGACCATCGACAAGTTCTTTGCCTCGGCCAATGCGGGTTTTGCAGCGCTCGACAAGGATCAAATCGGTTTGGAGAGCAACTACCTTGGCACCGAGGTTAACGCCGAAGTGGGGTACAAGCTCTATGAGAACCTTAGCGCCAGCCTCCAGGGCGGCTATATGATCCTTGGCGATGCCTTCAAGGTAAAAGGTGCAGCCGATCCGAAATTTGACAACCCCTACACTAGCCGTGTGGTCCTGAGCTACACATTCTGATTAAAGCAGTGTGGCGGGGGAGTGTTCTCCCCCACCACACTGACCGGTTGACAAATTCCCTGACGGTGGTTTAATTGTGACAAGCAAAACAAATTACCTGAACTTGGAGGTTTGACCCATGAAAAAGATTGCGGCATTACTCGTGGCGGCATTCATGATGGCGGTAGCGGTTCCGGCCTTCGCCCAGCAGACCCCGGCACAGAAGGACCAATGCCTGCTGACTGCAAAAGCCTGTGCTGACCAGGTGGACACCATCCAGCAGCGGATCAAAAAACTTGATCAGGCCGTCAAGGAAGGGAAGAAGACCTACACCCCCGAGGAGTTGAAAAAGCTCCAGGACAAACTGAAGGAGACCCAGGACCTCCTGGATACCCTTGAGGGTTCAAAGGGCGGTAACTAATTATTAGGTGAAACGGGGGGAGAGGCGACTCTCCCCTTTGTTTTGGTGATCGGCGAACTGCAGAGTTCGCTTTTTTTGTCGATAAATACTTTGACAGGCATTGTCTGCTTTGCGATAATTTGCACCAGAATAACTCATCAGGAGCTTTCATGAAAAAACTCGCGCTGCTTCTCTTGTTACTGATCTGCTCTTTCCCAGTTCCCGCCATGGCCGCCGCCCAAATCAAGGTCTATGTGGCCGAGTTTGCCGTGACCGGGGCGCCGAACAAGGACGAGCTGAAAGTGATGCTCCAGACCCTTTTGGCCTCGCGCCTGAATGGGGAAAGGCTGCTGGTGGTAGATCCCCCCGCTGCTGCCGAGGTGGTGGTGAGCGGCAGCTATGCTGGGATCGGCAAGAGCTTCAGTCTCGATGCGTTGGTGAAGAACAGTTCAGGCACGGTGATGACGCGCGCCTTCACCCAGGGTGAGAGCCAGGAGGAGTTGCTGGCCGCGGTGGGGAAGCTGGCGCAAAACCTGACTGAGGGGATACTCGGCGCCCAGCCGGCTCCGCCACTTCCACCAACCGACATAGTAAGAAAAGAAGTGGTTCCCGTCCCTGCGTCCGATATTATCAAGGCCCAGCCGATGGAAAAGGTCGGCGCCACCGGCTGGATCAGCCAGCGGCTCGACGGGGTAATGGTGGCGATGGTTGCCGGCAAGACCCTGGAAAACGGCGATAAGGAGCTGTATATCGCCGATAAGCATTCGCTCAAGCTCTACCGGCTCGGGAAGGATCTGACCCTGGTGTGCGAGGTGGCGCTGCAGAAGCAAGAGAATATCCTGGCCATCGACACCGCCGATCTGGATGGTGACGGGGTACAAGAACTATACGTTACCATTCAGACCTTGGAACTCCTCACCTCCCAGGTCTGGCAGGTCAAAGGGAACACCTTTGTCCGGCTTGCCGAAAAACTCCCCTACTTTTTCCGCGGGATCGCCCTGGCTGGCGGCGAGAAGAAGATTTACGTCCAGCAGATGGGGCGTGACGCCGATTTTTACGGCGATGTCTTCGAGCTGGTCAAGGTCGGCGACAAATATGAGTTGAAAAACCCGCTGAAACTCCCCCGCTTCGCTTTCCTCTACAACTTCAACCAGTTCACCGATGGGGCCGGCCGACTCTACTTCGTGGTGCTCCACGAGAACGGCTATCTCCTGGTCTACAACAAGGAGGGGGAAGAGCTCTGGCGGAGCAATGACAAGTATGGCGGCTCCGAGGTCTACTTTATCAGGGACGACCTGGCCAATGTGCGGATTACCGGCGATCCCTACCGCTGGATCTACCTGGAGCAGAGGATCGTAGTGACCAAAGAGGGGGAGATCATCGTGCCGCAGAACTCGTCGGACTGGGCGGTCGGCAAGGTGCGTTCCTACCGGAAAAGCACGGTCTGTAGTCTCGGCTGGAACGGCTCGTCCCTCGAGGAGAAATGGCACACCAGGGAGAGCCAGAATTATCTGGCCGATTTCAGCTATGACCAGGAGAAGAAGGAGCTGATCCTCTTGCAGGTAGTGAAGCGGGAAGGAATATTCAGCAAGGGGGCGAGCGCGGTGGCCATCAAGAAGGTGGAGTAGGATGTGGCAATGATACCTGTCTGACGCTGTAAAATCCATGAAATGGTCCAATGATATAAGCTCTGCCGGTTCTGCCGGCAGGGCTTATTTTGCGCAATCTCTCCGGGATTTAACCATTGACATTCATGGTGCAAATTGTTAGCATTTTACGCTTTGCGGTGTTGTTTAGAACCGCTAGTTTAACTGCAAAAAGGGTCACCGTGACAACGCCCAGACAGATTGAGGCCCCCTTGCCTAAGGGGGTCACTGATTTTCTCCCGGAAAAGGCGGGGAAGATCAGCTACATCGAGGAGAAGATCCGGCGGGTCTTCGAGCTGTGGGGGTTCCGGCGGATCATCACGCCACTCCTTGAGTTCCAGGATGTGCTCGCTATCGGCATGGGAGAAGAGCTGAAGGAGAAGACCTTCCGCTTTGACGACCGTTACACCGGAAAGCTGCTGGCGATCCCCCCGGACATCACCCCGCAGGTAGCCCGTATTGTAGCTACGAGGATGAGCAGCTACCCGCTGCCGCACCGTATTTACTATAACGGCAGGGTGTTGCGTCATGCCGAGAGCCAGTCGGGGCGCAGCCGCGAGATATTTCAGGCTGGCGTGGAGCTGATCGGCCTCGATTCGCCTGAGGCCGATGCGGAGATGATCGCCATGGCCGTCGAGGTCATGAAAGGTCTGGGGCTTACCGATTTTAAGATAGATATCGGCCATATCGACTTTTTCCGCGGCATCATGGCTTCCTCCGGGCTGCCGCCGCAGGTTCAGGCGCAACTGCAGGAGTCGATCGGCAAGAAGGATGCTTCGGCGGTCAGGGGTATCCTGGCGCAACAGCCGATCTCCGACGCCGTCAGGGAAGAGATTGCCGCTCTCCCACGCCTGTTCGGCGGCCGGGAAGTGCTGGCGGAGGCGGCGCGGGTGGTAACCAATGACCGGTCGAAACGGGCTCTGGACAACATTTCTCAGGTGATTGACATCCTCGCTATCCACGGTGTATCCGATTATCTGACCATTGATCTGGGGGAGACCCGGGGCCTCGACTACCACACCGGTGTCACCTTTGAAGGTTTTGTCACCGGCCTCGGCGAAGCGGTCTGTGGCGGTGGGCGCTATGATGGCTTGACGGCCCGCTACGGCTTTCCGGCCCCGGCCACCGGCTTTGCCTTTAACATCCTGGCCCTGCTGAATGCCCTGGAAAAGCGGCCGGATCTGGAGGCGAGCAAGACCCGGGATTTTCTGCTGTTCAACTGCCGGGAAGACCGGCGGGAGGCGCTGGAGATCGCGCAATGTCTGCGCAAGAAGGGGTTTACCACCGCCAGGGATATTATCAAGCGTGATTTCGACAATTCCCTGGCCTATGCAAAACGGATGAACATCCTGCGGATGATGGTGATTGGCGGTGACTTGTGCGCCGACGATGAGGTCTACGTGGTGCGGGTCGCCGACCGACAGGGAAGAGTCCTGAAAAAAACGGATCTGCTCAGGGAAGACGTTACTCTGCAATTTGATTGAGTCTCGGTAAGGAGATAACAATGGCTAATGTGGTGGTAGTGGGCGCCCAGTGGGGCGACGAGGGAAAAGGGAAGGTAGTTGACATCTATACCGAGTTTGCGGACGATGTGGTCCGCTACCAGGGTGGGAATAACGCGGGGCACACCCTGGTGGTTGGGGACGAGAAGGTGGTTCTGCACCTGATCCCTTCCGGCATCCTCCATGCGGGGAAGCGCTGCATCATCGGCAACGGCGTGGTGCTCGATCCGGAAGTCTTCATCCGGGAAATTACCAACCTGAAGGCAAGCGGCAAGTTTCAGGACGACTCCTGCCTGCTGGTGAGCGAGTCGCTCCACCTGATCATGCCGTACCATAAGCGGATCGATATTGCCCGGGAAGCAAAGAGTGGCGATAACAAAATCGGCACCACCGGCCGCGGTATCGGGCCCACCTATGAGGACAAGATCGGCCGGCGCGGCATCCGGCTCATGGACCTGCTGGACCGGGAGCAGTTTGCCCGGAAGCTCAAGGAAAACCTGGCGGAAAAGAACTTTATCCTGGAAAAGCTTCTGGGGGAAAAGCCCTTTACCTTCGAGGAGATCTTCGACGAGTTTAACCGTTACGCTGAAATCCTTAAAAAATATTGTGCGGACACCACGCTGGTGCTGCACAACGACATCAAGGCGGGGAAAAAGATCCTGTTCGAAGGGGCCCAGGGGACGCTGCTGGATGTGGACCACGGCACGTATCCGTTTGTCACTTCCTCTTCCACCTGTGCGGGTGGCGCTTGCACCGGCAGCGGCGCCAGCCCGCGTGATATTCATGAGATTATCGGCATTTCCAAGGCCTACGTAACCAGGGTGGGGAGCGGTCCCTTCCCGACCGAGCTTTCCGACGCAACCGGCGAGAAGATGCGCCAGATTGGGCAGGAATTCGGCGCAACTACCGGTCGGCCCAGGCGCTGCGGCTGGTTCGACGCAGTGGTGGTCAGATTCGCCGTAAGGGTCAATGGCTTGACCGGCATAGCGCTCACCAAGCTGGACGTCTTGAGTGATTTTGACACCATCAAGATCTGCACCGGCTATCTCCTGAACGGCGAAAAAGTGCAGGAGGTGCCTGCCAACCTGGACAAGTTCGATAAATGTCAGCCGGTCTATGAAGAGATGCCGGGGTGGCGCTCCGATATCCGCGGCGTCAAAAACTTTGCCGACCTGCCGGAGAAGGCGCGCAACTACGTGAAACGCCTCGAACAGCTGGTTGGCTGCCCGATGGTGATTGTCTCTGTCGGGCCACGCCGTGATGAGACCATTATTCTGAGAAATCCGTTCACCGGTTGAGGTATAGGTACGTTTTGCAAAAAAATACTTGACGCCAGCCGCAAAAAATATTATAAAGTTTGTCTTGTTAGTTTGAGCCGCTAGCTCAGTAGGTAGAGCACCTGACTTTTAATCAGGTGGTCGTTGGTTCGATCCCAACGCGGCTCACCATTTTGTCCCCTTCGTCTAGCCCGGCCCAGGACACCGCCCTTTCACGGCGGCGACACCGGTTCAAATCCGGTAGGGGACGCCAGTTATCGAAAAGGTCGCTTTTCTCAGGAAAAGCGACCTTTTTTCATTTGAATTCCCGGTTAATAACATCGAGTAAATCAAAGGGGGTCCGAGGGGAAGGTCAAGCGACATTACAGATTATTTTTTTGCAGAACTGTGTTTCCAGGAGAAAATAAAAAATTATAATAAATAAGTTGACAAGTTGAGAACAAAACATTATTTTGCAAACCTCCTCTTGTGGTCTTTTGGTTGGGATGTTTCAGGGGAGAATTGGCAAAGAGGCCAGATTTCAGGGGGTTTGTTATCTAAAATGTGGGCTTTTCGGGCTTTGGATTAACTTAAATCAATGAGGTGTTTGCCCTTATAAAACTCGTATGCCAATAACCACATATCGTTTGTTTTTCAGACGTCATCGAACAGGTAAAACATGGGTAACCGTGTGACACAAAGCCACCTGTCCTGCGCGCAGGATAGAGGGGCTGGCGAAGTGACCGGAAGTGGTCTATTCCATTCATTTTAAGCCTACCTTTTTTGCGGGAGGCTTTTTTTATTTTTGTAGGTGGGTGTGCGCAGGGAACAGACCCGCGGGGTTCCTTTTGGGAGATTCAGTGAACACAAACCAACCCGCTATTGGGCGTAAAAAGCCTGTGGAAACAGAGAGCTTCGCCGGCGTCGATCTACTCTGGCTGCTCGGCAGCCTCTGTCAGCTGCACCGCGTCCCGTTCGACCCGCTGCTCATCGAGCGGCAATTTCCGCCTCCTTGCACGATGGCGACGCTTCACACTGCCCTCAATGCCCTGGGTTTCAAGGTCGGTACGCTTGACTCACTCCCCGGCAGTGGCGCGCTTGGTAACCTTCCGCTGCCGGCAATCGGCTTTCTCCAACAAGAGCCCGCAGCTTGCCCTGACGCAGGGAGCGCCGATCGGCAGGGCGCAACCGCCGAGCCGAACTCAACCCTCAAACCCGTCCTCATCGTCAAAACCGATGGCGAACGGCTGCTCTATTTCCGGGCCGGCTCGCAGGCCCCTAAAACAGCCCCGCTCGACGGTATTGCCGCAATCTTAACCCCCACGATCATGCTGGTCTCCCGCGCCGAAGGCGCCCAAAAGGTTAGCGGCGATGCTTCCGGCCCGAATGGCGCCTTTGCTTCGGGAGGAGAACCCAAAAAGTTCGGTTTCCGCTGGTTTATCCCGGAGCTGCTGAAACATAAGCGTATCTGGCGCGACATTCTATTGGCATCGCTCATCATCCAGCTCATTGGCCTGGCCACACCGCTCTTCACCCAGGTGGTGATCGACAAAGTTGTCGTCCACCAGGCCCAAAGCACCCTGATCGTAATCGCCGTAGGCTTGCTGATGTTCATGGTATTCAGTGCCATCATGACCTGGCTGCGACAATACCTGGTACTGCATACTGGCAACCGGATCGATGCAGTCCTGGGGAGCCAGGTATTCCGACACCTGCTCCGACTGCCGCTTCCCTATTTCGAACACCGTCCCACCGGCGTGCTGGTGGCACGCATGCAGGGGGTGGAAAACATCCGCCAGTTCGTCAGCGGCGCCGCCGTCACCCTGCTGCTGGACTTCCCATTCCTGATCATCTTCCTGGCGGTGATGTTGTGGTACAGCTGGCAACTTTCCCTGATCGCCTTCGGCATGCTGAGCCTGATCGCCGGTATGAGCTTCCTGGTGACCCCGGTTTTCCGCGAAAAACTCAATCGGCAATTCTTGCTCGGTGCCCGTAATCAGGCATTCGTGACGGAATACATATCAGGCATGAGCACTGTCAAGTCTCTGCAGATGGAACCAGTTCTGGAGCAGCGCTACGGCGAGTACCTCGCTTCCTACCTGGCCGCGGGATTTTCCACGCGTCAGCTTTCCAACACCTATAACGTCATCGCCAACGTATTGGAACAGATCATGACCCTGGCCATCCTGGTGGTGGGGGCGCTGCTTGTCATGCGCAACGACGGCTTCACCATCGGCAAGCTGGTGGCATTTCAGATGTTCGCCAGCCGCATGAGTCAGCCGATGCTGAGGCTGGCGGGGCTGTGGCAGGAATTCCAACAGGCCGATATTGCCGTCAAGCGGCTAGGCGACATCATGGACATGCCCGCCGAGCCCTACGCCCTAATTCCTGCCAGAAGCACCAACACCCACGGCGGCATGGTGGAGCTGAAGGATCTGAGTTTCCGCTACAGCCAGGAGCATCCCTATCTCTACCGCAATCTCAATCTCACCTTCAAGGCGGGACACCTGAGCGTGCTGATGGGGCCGTCCGGCTGCGGCAAGAGCACCCTGGCCAAGATGCTGCTCGGGTTCTATCAGCCAACCGACGGCCAGATCAATATCGACGGCAGCGACATCCGCCACCTCTCCGCCAACGAGCTGCGCAGTATCTTTGGTGTGGTGCCCCAGGAAACCGTGCTCTTCGCTGGGACTATTTACGACAACCTGAACCATGCGAATCCCCACGCCAGTTTTGCGGATATCGTTCAGGCCTGCCGTCAGGCCGAAATTCACGAGTTTATCGAAGGTCTGCCGCAAGGCTACCAGACCGAAATCGGCGAGCATGGCGTGGGTCTCTCGGGCGGTCAGAAACAGCGAGTTGCCATTGCCCGCGCACTCCTCAAGCGCCCTCGCATTCTCATCTTCGACGAGGCCACCTCAAATCTCGATCAGCAAACGGCGGAACATTTTGCCGTCACCGTCAACGCGCTCAAGGGGAAGGTGTCGATGCTGTTCATAACGCACCAGCTTCCCAAGGGGCTGCAGGTGGATGAGGTATTCCGCTTTGGCTCAAAACCGGTACAGCCGCAGATGATGGGGGTGGTTGAGCAGGAAGTGAAGGATGGCGGAGAATAAACGTTCGGAGGGATATATGAAATTGCGGTTATTTGTTATCGTCGTCATGTTTTTCGTTGTATCTATTGCGCCTCTGCACGCAGCAGAGAAGCTCGTAAATGAGAACCTTTTGCAGTCGCTTCCGGAAGGTTACAAGCAGGGGTTCAGCAACCGTCAGGGGAATCGACTTATCATCGAAATGGTCCCCGAAGCAGAGAGTGTCGAATCCTGGACGGAAATGGTAACAACGCTGATCTTCTTCGGTGGAGTTCCCCAGCGCACGCCGCAAGCTTTCTACACGGCATCGGGTGCATCTTGGAAAAAGGTCTGCGGTAATGCGGAAAGCAGGCTCATTAACCAAGGAACGGAGAACGGCTACCCATTTGCTTTTTGGCTGCAAAGGTGCCCGCTCAATCCGAGGACGAATCAGGAAGAATTTACATTGTTCAAGGCGATACAGGGAAACGACAGTTTTTATGTGGTGCAGAAGGCGTGGAAAGTTTCACCGGAGAAAGGTGATTTTGTCGCATGGAGCCAGTATTTCAGCAGGGTCATGGTGTGTGATTCGCGGATAAAGGGGAGAGCGTGCCCGAGTGTGAAATAGTAAATCGAGGAAAGGTGCTAGCTAGTTAAAAAAATGGAAATTCACCCCGTGCGAAGATAGCTGGTTCGCCGGAAAATTTCAAGTTTAAGAGCCATTTCGGCTCAGTAAATATTCGAGATTGGGACGCTACTGGATAAGGAGGGTCACTTGAAAGATTACATTAGTAATACATTATATCTTCTTAAAATTCTACCTTTACTAATAAGTTTTTTATCCTCAACAGCTGAAGGTAAGGAAACGAAATTCAATAATTCGAAGTTAGATAAAACTGAAGTAACTAAGCTGGCAGCAATTACTAAAGCTTATTCTAGCAATAAAACTACTTCGGAATATACCGAAGTTATAACTTTGCCACTAAAACAAGTATTAAATACGAAATCCGATTGGCACGTAACCGCGTCGCATCTCAAACAAGAAAATGGTAATTTTTTTGAAACAAGCAATGTGCCAGCTAAGCTATGTTTTTGGTCTGATATTGCCAACCAAAATCAAGCATGCTTTACTGCGATAGATGACGCTTCGTTTTCCTATCAAGAAGTAATAAAACTTTCAACTATTACTATACAGTCAAATAAAGAACCTAGCAAAGGCATTATTTTTGTTGCTATGCATCGCGGACAAACATTAGGAAAAGTATTTAACATTTCTATATGGGTTTATGATAACAAAAAAGAAATTTTTTGTAATATATTACCAGATATTAGGCTCACTAACCAAAGTGAGTATAATATATATCCTTCAATAAAAAATGTCGCCGACAGCATATTTGTAACTGCTGATAGAATTTGGAATAGTAATGAGGAAAATTTATATAGTCCACATCTATTTGAAATAAGAATTTATAAGTACTCTAATAGAAATATTTATGAATTTTATGGTAAGTATGTGACTAAGAAAAAATATTTAAGCTTTGATGATGCTGATAATATTGATGTGATTGGTCCAGAATTCAATAATATACAAAAGTATATTGAAAATATATTGTAACGGCTACAACTTAATTTGCATTTAGTCACCACTTTTCACGTAATACAAGTAAACGTAAGATTTAGTCTATTTAATACAAAAGGAAAGGGAATACTATTATGCCATTTACGGAAGCTTCATTTCCAAGAACGCCTCAAGGAAGAGTAGTAACTTATACTGATGATGCTGGAAATGTTGAAATACGTACGGGTGGAAATGGTGCAGCTTGGAGAAATAATAATCCAGGAAAGGGAAGGCAGAGGGGACGGAAGGCAGAGGGGACGGAAGGCAGAGGGGACGCTGGTAAATTATGCGGAAGGCAGAGGGGACGCTGGTAAATTATGTAAGTTATGTTTAAGAGGTAGGTAGGTTGGAGAGGAAGGCACCATGCCTAGGCAGCCGAGATTGGATATCCCCGGTTTGGTCCATCACGTAATGGCTCGTGGGATTGAAGGCCGGGAGATATTTCATGACGATAAGGACCGACAAGGCTTTCTGAAGCGGATGGCGGAGGCAGTCAGTAAGCCGGGTGGACCGCGGCTGTATGCATGGGCTTTGATGTCGAACCATTTTCATCTGTTGCTACGGCCAGGTGAGGGACTTTTGTCGCCGATGATGCGACGGCTGATGACGGGGCATGCTGTCACATACAACCTGCGGCACAAGAGACAGGGGCATCTCTTCCAGAACCGGTACAAGAGCATCGTCGTTGAGGAAGAGACCTACTTCCTGGAGCTCGTTCGGTATATCCATTTGAATCCTGTGCGCGCTGGCATTGTGAAGAACGCCGAAGAACTGGCGAAGTATCCATATACAGGCCACTCGGTGATCTTGGGCACGCAAGAATATACGACGCAGGATGTTGAAGTCGTCTTGGCTCGTTTTTCCGTACGAAAAAGTGCAGCGCTTGAAGGCTATCGGAGTTTTGTGGCAACAGGATTTGGCCAGGGAAGATGTGAGGAATTGAGAGGGGGAGGACTTATCAGGAGCTCGGGAGGAATTTCAGCGTTCCTCGCTCGGAATCCCGACGAACGAGAACCCTCGGACGAAAGGATTCTCGGGAGCGGTGATTTTGTCGAGTCGGTCCTGCGCGACAATGAACCTGTCGGGAATACGAGGATAGCTACCATCGACGACGTTCTGAAAGAAGTGGCGACGCGAAGCGGGATCAGCTGTGAGCAGATACTCGGAGCAAGCCGCACTCGGTGCGTAACTAGTGCGCGGAGGGATTTCTTCCTGCGCGCGCATGAAGAAGCCGGTGCCACGATCTCAATGTTGGGCAGGCTGACCGGAAGGAGTCACGTTGCGGTGAGGATGGCGATTGAACAAGCGAAAAACGAGCAGGAAGGAGGACATGGTGAATTCAAATTGCAAGTGCACCATGTAGAGCTTGGGTGAAAACCTCATGTGGAGTCTGGTAACTGAGACATTTACGAGGTCTGTGGTTCAGCCGTTCAACAGCCTCTGCAATTGCTTCGCCTGTAATCTCCCGAAAG
>JANXYN010000133.1 GCA_025356035.1 Geobacteraceae bacterium | reverse complement strand
AGGCGCCGCTGCTGCTGCTGAAAAAGCTGGGGATACCGCTCGCGCTCGGCACCGATTCCCTCGCCAGCAACGATTCCCTGTCAATGTTCGATGAAATGCGCTTTCTGCTGCAACAGTTCCCGGATGTCGTCACTCCTTCCGACGCTCTACAGATGGCCACCATGGGGGGCGCCTCGGCGCTGGGGTTCGGTCGCTTGCTTGGCTCCCTGGAACCCGGGAAAAAGGCGGATTTTCTGGTGCTTGATCCTGGTATCGGTGCCACTCCGGCCGAACTCCCCCAGCGGGTAATTGAAGGCGGCGAAATGGTCGAGGTGTTTATTGATGGCACCCCCTTGACGGCGCAGCGTCCTCTGATGTAAAGTAAGCACTATTAATGTCTTGCGTCAGGGAGGGGTTCATGCAAAATGGAATGTTACGGGTACTGCTACTGTCGTTAGTCTTGCTCGGTGCTGCCAGTCTCGTTCAGGCCAAGGTGCTGCGCGTTTATGCCGGCAAACTCAACATCAATAGCGCTTCGACCGCGGACCTGACCCGGCTCCCCGGTATCGGCGAGGTCACCGCCTCCCGCATCGTCAAGGAACGGGAGCGGCGTGGCAGATTTGCAGACCCCCGCGAACTGAAGGGGGTTAAAGGAGTTTCCGAGCGGGTGTACGGCAATTTGCATGAGTACGTGGCACTCCAGGGGGAGAGCGATCTGCAGGTGCATATTGATCTCAATACCATTACCAAGCCGCTCCTGCTTGGTCTTCCCAGTATGTCGACGGGCGAGGCGCAGTCCATCCTCAATTATCGCCGGGCAAACGGCCGTTTTTCGCAGGTTACGGAGTTGCTCAAGGTGCCGGGGATCGACCAACGGCGGCTGCGTGAACTGAGCGAATGGCTGACGGTGGTTCCGCCAAGAAGATAACATCTGTCCTTTTCCCTTGCTATTGTTTGCCGGTATTTGTTATCATTTAAACATGGGCGAAAAGTTGATTTGCAATAACAAAAAGGCCTATCACGACTATTTCATCGAGGAAAAGTATGAAGCCGGGATGGTGCTGAAGGGAACCGAGGTAAAGTCACTCCGGTTAGGGAAGGCGAATCTCAATGACTCCTTTGCCATGGTCAGAAACGGCGAGGCGTATCTTCACAACCTGCATATCCTCCCCTATGATTTTGGCAATCGGGAAAACCACGATCCGGACCGGCACCGGAAGCTGCTGCTGCACAAGGCTGAAATAGTCAAACTGTTCGCCAAGATCAGGGAACAGGGGTATTCGCTGGTGCCGTTGCGTCTCTATTTCAAAGATGGCCTGGTCAAGGTGGAAATGGGGCTGGCCAAGGGCAAAAAGCTCTACGACAAACGCGAAGATATGAAGAAAAAGGATATGCGCCGCGATCTGTCAGTGGCGTTGAAGGAACGGCAGAAAAGCCGGGATTAGGGATTCGGGACCCGTGAAGGCGCAAAGACAGCGAAAATTTGTTTTTTCGAGTTCCGAGTCACGATTTACGAGTCACGATTTACGATTTTACGGGGGTGTAAAGGTTTCGACGGGGATAATAAGCAAAGGTTGCATGCCGAGATCCGGGTGGCTCGTTAAACAATCCGGGACGCTTTAAGCGCCGACAATTACGATTACGCTTTAGCAGCTTAATAACCTGCTAACGATTCTCCGACCCTCTCCCACGGGGGAGGAAGAATCGTCATTTTAGTGGGATAGCCAAGGGGAAGGCCTGTGGCCCCGCGGCGAAACTTTAGCAGGATCGTTGCCCGAATATCCCGACCAGTGGAGCTTTGGGTCCCTAAAATAAATACTGGTTTAAGCATGTAGACGCCTTTCGTGTACGATCTTCGGACCCGGGTTCGATTCCCGGCACCTCCACCAATTGAGAATCCAGTGAAGTCCGCTGGATAAAATGCCCTGAGAAATCAGGGCTTTTTTTGGGCTCAGCTTTCGACCGCTGACGGTTTGTACCGTTCTTACTACTCCGGTCAAGGGACCTCAAGGCGCCGTTCGTATGAAGATCTTTGTAGCAAGCAGTAAATGCCGTCTGCCACCTTGGACCACTACCATGCCAGTCGATTCAAATCCCGCGTTCCTGATGTTGTCCCGCATCAATTTTGTTGCTTTAGCCCCGGTCAGCGGGTAGTATTCATATAGCTACTGCAGATAACAGGAGCGGGCCGTTGTACGACTTTTTCAAAGACTACCTGGAGATCCACGGCTATTGGGTCCTCTTCCTCGGCACCTTTCTGGAAGGGGAAGCCGTCCTCATCTTGGCCGGATACCTGGCGTTTCAGGGCTATCTCAATATTTTCGGCGTGATTGCCTGCGCTTTTGCCGGCTCTGTGCTGGGCGACCAGTGTTATTTCTACCTGGGTCGCTGGAAGGGGCCCTGGCTGGTCAAGATATTCACCGCCATTGCCAGGAAATTCCGTAGAGCCCTGAAATTGATCGAAAAATACGGCACCTTCGTTGCCTTCATTTCCCGTTATACCTACGGCTTTCGCATTATCCTGCCGATGATCCTGGGGATGACCAGCTTTGCCGGCAGCAGATTTTTCTGGCTGAACCTGCTGAGTGCTCTGCTTTGGGCAGTAATGTTTTCCCTGGCCGGCTATCTGTTTGGCAAGGGTGCATCGCTGGTGGTGGAGGATATCGAATCCTATGAGCCGTACATTATGCTGGTACTGCTGGGGGTGATTGCCTGCATGTGGTTGTCGCACTTTGTCCATGGCTGGTGGCGGGGGAGAGCGGCCAGGGCGCGCTTGAAGAAACGGCGCCAGCGGGCCGTCCAGCGTGAAGATTAAATGGCGGCCCCGGCGTCGCTGTTGGTTCAATCTCTACTTTAACTAATCGGGGTAACGTGCAGGAATATAACAGTATTTCAATAGTCCTCGTCGAACCGCAAAGCCCCGGCAACGTCGGCATGGTCTGCCGGGCCATGGCAAACATGGGGTTGTCTGATTTGCGCCTGGTGAAAGGTTGTCAGCTGGATCATCCGGAGGCGCTCAAGTTTGCAGTATCTGCCCGAGACATGCTGGAGAAGGTGCGGCGCTTTGACACGTTGGCCGAAGCGCTGGCGGATGCGGAAATCTCAGTCGCCACCACCCGCCGTCATGGCAAATACCGCCAGGAGATTGCCACCCCGGCGGAGATCGTGGCGAAAATCCGAACATATCCCCGTCTCGCAAGAGTTGCGCTGGTTTTCGGCCGGGAGGACAGCGGCCTGACCACCGAGGAACTCTCCATGTGCCGCTGGCAGGCCACCATTCCGACCGGTGCGGAGTTTGGCTCGCTCAATCTGGCCCAGGCGGTGCTGATTTTCTGCTATGAGCTGTTCAAGGGGTTGAATGAGCCATCCCTAGCCGCGTCTACACGGGGACTGGCCGCCAGCGTCGAGTCCGAGGCACTTTTTCAACAGATGGAGCAGACGCTGCTCCGAATTGGCTTTCTCAACCCCCAGAACCCGCCGCATATCATGCGGACCCTGCGCCGGATCTTTGCCCGGGCCGAGCTCGACAGCCGGGAAGTGTCGGTGCTGCGGGGGATGATGTCGCAAATCGACTGGGCCGCCGCAGATTTTAAAGGGAAGAAACGTTCATGACCATTACCCATCTTGGCCTGGTGGCGGGGACCATCACCAGCGCTGCCATCATTCCCCAGATAGTCAGGGCCTATCGCACCAAGAAAGTGCGGGACATCTCCATCTGGCAACCGGTGCTGCTCAATATCGGGATGGCGCTCTGGCTCATCTATGGTATCGTCCTGCACGACCAGCCGCTCATCTACGCCAATGCCTTCTCCCTTGCCTGCAACTCGCTCCTGATCCTGATGAAATTCTGCTACCGGGAGGATGACAAACTGCCGGCGACTGCTTATATTTATGAACAAACAACTGAAACGGAGGAACTATGAAACTGAAACGGATGGTACTTGCTATTGTTGCTGCTTTAATCCTGGCCCCGCTGGCCGGCTGTGGCTATAACACTATGCAGGCCAACGAGGAAGCGGTGTTTGCTGCCTGGGGAGATGTGGAAGCTTCCTACCAGCGCCGCACCGACCTGATTCCCAACCTGGTGGAAGTGGTGAAGGGGTACGCCAAGCACGAGGCGGAAACCCTCACGGCCGTTACCGAGGCACGGGCCAAGGTCGGTTCTATGCAGGTATCGAAGGATTTACTTAAGGACCCGCAGGCTTTCAACAAGTTTCAGCAGGCCCAGGGGGAGTTGTCCGGCGCACTGTCGCGGTTGATGGTGGTGGTGGAAAAATATCCCGACCTGAAGGCCAACCAGAACTTCATGGACCTGCAGAACCAGCTGGAGGGAACCGAAAACCGGATTAATGTAGCACGGGTTCGTTACAACAAGGCGGTGCAGGAGTTTAACACCAGTATCCGGACGTTCCCGAACTCCCTGACCAACTCGATGATGCTGCACCTGACCCGCAAAGAGCCGTTCAAGGCGGAAGAGGGGGCCAAGGTGGCGCCCAAGGTGAAATTCTAACGTTTTTTAAATGATGGGCTCCAGTAAGGGTGCCCATCGCCTGGAGACTACCCAGAGCCTCCCTGCAAAAGACGGCTTTGGATAATCCGCTTTGACCGCTGGGGTAAAAAGGATTTGGCTAAATCATGAAAAAGTTCCTCACGCTCGTATTACTTGTCTTTCTGTCCCACACCGCCCATGCTCTCGACGTCCCACCCCTGCGGGGACACGTGAACGACTACGCCGGGCTCCTTTCTCCTGCGGCTGTGCAACAGCTGGAAACGGTTCTCACCGATTTTGAGCGGACCGAGTCTACCCAGATCGTGGTCCTTACCGTTCCGACCCTGGCCGGCGAAGATTCGGCCGGGTTTGCCATTAGGGTAGCCGAGGCGTGGCGGATCGGTCGGCAGAAAGTGGATAATGGCGTCATTCTCCTCATTGCCAAACAGGAACGCAAGGTCCGGATTGAAGTGGGGCGTGGCTTGGAAGGAACGCTGACCGACCTGGTCTCCGGGCGGATCATCCGGGGCGAGATTTCCCCGCGGTTACGGGCTGGCGATTATGACGGCGGGGTAATGGCCGGTGTTTCTGCTCTTATGGCGGTGGTGAAGGGAGAATACAAGGCGCTACCGCGTGACCTGCATCAGGGGAAGAAAGGGGCGCCCCCTTTCATTACCCTGGCCATGGTGCTGCTGGTGGCCTGCATCTTTCTTGGCTCCATCTCCCGCATTTTCGGCGGGCTGGCGGGAGCTGCCGGGATTCCGCTGATTGCCTCGCTGGCACTGCCGGGTCTTTCCTTGCTGCTGCTGGCTGGCCTTGGCGTTATCGGTTTTGTTGTCGGGCTGGTCATCAGCCTGGTTTTCGGTGGTGGCGGCAGGGGTGGAGGGTTTTATGGCGGCCCCTTCATGGGAGGAGGTCTCGGTGGCGGCTCCTTCGGTGGTGGCTCAGGCGGCTTTTCCGGTGGCGGCGGCAGTTTTGGCGGCGGCGGCGCATCTGGTGACTGGTAACAGGGGGTAGGGGCAATGAAACAGAAGAGAGCCAAAAACTTTTTCACGGGGGCGGAACGGGAAAAAATCTCCGAGGCGGTGGCGGTCGCCGAACAGCATACAGCCGGTGAAATTGCCACGATGGTGGTGGACTCCAGTGACCGCTATCGGGAGGCGGAGATCCTTGGCGCCATTCTGATGGCCGGTTCGGTGGCGCTGCTGGTGGCGATTTTTACCCAATACGTAACGGTCTGGACCTATATTCCGCTGGTCTGCATCCTGTTTCTGCCGTGCCGTTATCTGTTTGGCAGACAGGCGTTGCTGAAGCTTCCCTTCGTTGGCCGGGTGAGGATTGAGGAGGCGGTCAGGGAACGGGCCATCAGGGCTTTTTATGAAAAGGAGCTGTATAAGACCCGCGATGAAACGGGCGTGCTGATCTTTATCTCCCTGTTGGAGCGGAAGGTCTGGATTCTGGGGGACCGGGGGATCAATGCCAAGATTCCTGCCGACCATTGGCAGACATTTGCCGCAGAAGTTGCCAGTGGGATCAAGGAAAATCGGGCCAGTGAAGCTCTTTGTGCCGTCATTGTGCAGTGCGGAGCGGAGCTGGCGAAGCACTTCCCGCGGAAGGCCGATGACAGAAACGAACTTACCAACGAAGTGCTGACAGAGACACCCCGTCGGTAAGAGAAACATTTTGCCTGCTAACTCAAAAGCAGTTACTCGCGCCAAGCCGCAAAGTACGCAAAGAAAACAGTAGGCTGGGACAACAAGACCCGGCAGTTAATGCAACGCCACCGGCCCTTTGTTGTCCCTCTTTTTCAGCAGTAGCAGAAAGGGGATTATCCCCAGAAACGCCAAGCCGACGATCCAGAAAATCCGATTATAGGCAAGCATTCCCGCCTGACGCATAACCATCCCGTACACCGCTGCCAAGGAACTCTTGGTGGCGGTAACCGCATCGACTCCCCGTAACATGGCTGCCTGTTTCAGCGCCGCAAGTTTGCCTTGGGCCGCTGGATTATAGGGGGTTATATGTCCCACCAGGGTGTTCTGATAGAACTGGGCATATCTGGACAGCATGGTTGCGGCAATGGCAATCCCGACGCTGCCGCCGATATTGCGCAGCAGATTGAAGATCCCGGTAGCATTTCCCATCTCTTCCCGGGGGATGGTCGCCAGGGTGACGGTGGTGAGCGGCACAAAGATCATGGCCAGTCCCAGGCCGAGAATTACCCGGGGCCAGACGAAGTCCCAGTAGGATGCCTCCAGGGTGAACCCTTGCATGAGAAACATGGACCAGGCGCCGATCAGGAGTCCGGTAAATACCACCCATCTGCCGTCATAGCGCTGGATAACGGCGCCGACGAACGGCATGGCAATGAGGGTTGCTACCCCTCCTGGTGCCAGCACCATCCCAGCCATGGTGGCATTATACCCCATGAGGGTTTGGAGGAATAGCGGGATCAGCATGATGGAGCTGTAGAGGCAGAAGCCGACAAAGAACATGATGAAGTTGCCCGCTGAGAAGGAAACATTCTTAAAGAGGCGCAGGTTAACGATCGGGTGCTCATGGGTTAGTTCCACGTATATTAGGGCGATCAGCGCCAGCACTGAAAGCACGGAA
Source organism: Geobacteraceae bacterium (assembly GCA_025356035.1). Classification (GTDB taxonomy): domain Bacteria; phylum Desulfobacterota; class Desulfuromonadia; order Geobacterales; family Geobacteraceae; genus JANXYN01. The sequence continues at coordinate 21,583 of JANXYN010000133.1, read as the reverse complement.
CAGCCGACGATGAAGGAGGAGTTGAACCAGTCTTCTTGCTGCCCCTTGTCGAGAACCACCTGCAGAGCGCCAAGGCTGATGGTGAGCAGAGCCAGCCCCCAGTAGTCAATGGCCATCTTGCCCCGTTTCAGATAGGAAGGATCGAAAATGAAGTACTTGGCCATGATCACGGCGACGATGCCGATCGGAATGTTGATGTAGAATATCCAGCGCCAGCTTAGGTTGTCGGTGATCCAGCCGCCGAGCGCGGGACCAACGATCGGGCCGAACATGGCCCCGACGCCGAAGATTGCCATCGCCATCCCCTGTTCCTTGGGGGGGAAGGTCTCCATCAGGATCGCCTGGCTGATCGGGATCAGCGCGCCACCGGCTGCCCCCTGCAGGATCCGGAAGAAGATTAGGGTTGCCAGGTTGGGGGCGGCGCCGCAAAGGAATGAGGCGATAGTGAAAAGGACGATGCAGGTGATCAGGAACCGTTTCCTGCCGAACACCCGCGACAGCCAGCCTGTCATCGGGAGCACAATCGCATTGCTCACCAGGTAGGAGGTGAGAACCCAGGTGACCTCATCGGTGCCGGCATTGAGGCTCCCCTGCATGTGCGGGAGGGCAACATTGGCCACCGAGGTGTCAACGATCTCCATGATGGTCGGGAGCATGACCGTAATGGTAATGAGCCATTTATTTATCGTCTGCACTTTGTCAGGCATAAGGAATACCTGGCTCAGGGGCTAAATTCCCCCGGCCTTGCCTCTAGAATGGATTAAGATCGCTCAGGATACTGCCGATGCTCCGCCTGGTCAGGATGGTCGGCTCAACGCTCATGCCGACCCGTAACAGGTGCTGGGGGTCGCTCGACTGGTCTATGACGATCTTGACCGGGATCCTTTGCACGACTTTGACATAGTTGCCGGTGGCGTTTTCCGGAGGGAGCAGCGAGAAGGCAGCGCCGGTACCGGCCATGATACTGTCCACCTTCCCCTTGAAGACGAGGCCAGGGTAGGCATCCACCTTAAACTCTACACCCTGGCCGGGGCGCACGTGGGTAAGCTGACTTTCCTTGTAATTTGCCGTAACCCAGGGATCTTCCAACGCAACCAGCGCCATGAGCGGCTGACCAGCCTGGAGGTTGTTGCCGGGTTCCACTGATTTCCTGGTGATGAAACCATCGGCTGGTGCATATAGCCTGGTGTAAGAGAGATTCAAGCTGGCCTGTTCCAGCTGCGCGCGGCGTTGCGCCAGCCGGGCTTCATTGCCTCCCTTCCCGGACAAGCCAACCACGGCTTGGGCCCGCCGTTGTGCTTCTTCTGTCTCGCGCAATTGCGAGTCTGCCACCCGGCGGGCGGTAGCGAGTCGGTCGAGCTGCTCTTTCGAGATGACTTCTTTTTTGAATAGGGCGTTGCCCCGCTGTAGATCGAGCTCAGCTTGGTCAAGTCTCGCTTTGGCCTGATTGACTGAGGCTTTGGCCCCCTCCACCTGGGCATATTCACCGGAGGTTTCATTGCCGGCCATGGCGAGCTGGGCGGCGGCATAGCTGACCTGTGCTTGGTAATCGGCCTGGTCGAGTTCCACCAACAGCTCGCCCTGCTTGACCAGCTGGTTGTCCCTGACCGTCACTTTCGTAACGGTGCCGGGCACCCGGGCCGACACCGAGTGGATATGGGCCTCGATAAAGGCGTTGTCGGTCTTGATATGGGTCTTGCTCTGCAGCCACATTCTCGCCCCCAGCAGAGTCACCCCTGCGAGGATGATCAAGAGGATGATCCCGGCACGTTTCCTGGTGCCGTTACCGGTGGTCTTTTTTGCTTCTGAAGTCCCTTCCATATATATCCTCCCTGGGGATTTCTATAGTTCGCCGAGTGCCTTTTTGATCCTGGCGAGCGCCACCTGATAATTGAAGACGGCCCGGTAGTTTTCAGCCCTGACCTGGGTCAAGAGCGTCTGGGCGTCGATAACGTCGGTAGCGGTCCCCACATGTTCCTGGTAGCGATCCCGGTTGATGCGCAGGTTTTCGTCAGCCTGCAGGATTGACGTTTCCGTAACGCTGATCTGGGCAACTGCTACCCGTGCGTCGTTGGTGGCACTCTGGTATTCAAGCCGGCTCTGGGCCTCCAGTAGGCGAAGTTTTTCTTCGTTCTGCGACCGCGCTTTCACCGCCTGCCGATAACGGGCAGTGGTGGCCAGTCCATCAAACAGATTGATCTTCAGCCCGACCGTGGCAGACATGATGGCCTGTTCCCGCACCCATTTGTTCTGCAGGTAGTCCACGGCCAGTCGGCCGAACAGTTCCGGGAAATAGCCGCTACGGCTCTCCTTGACCTCCAATTCACTGGCGGCGACGAGGTTCTTCATCGCCTTCAGTTCGGGACGGTTGGCAAGGGCTGTTTCAACGCCACTCTCAGCCGGCGCCGGCGGCAGTTCCTGACTTTCCTCCAGTTCCGCACGAAACTTGGGCGGAGCGCCAGTCAGATAATTCAGGAGCAACCAGCCGTTTTCCACCCGGTTGGCTGCCGCCAGTCGGCGCTGTTCGCTGCTAGCCAGTCGTACCTCGGCCTGCAATAAGTCGTTGCGGGTTACAACCCCTTGTTCGTAAAGGTTTTGCGCAACCCGCCGGTGATCCGTCATCTGATTCACCTCGTCCTCGCTCGCTAGTAACAGCCTTTTTCCCTCGAGGATGCCGTAGTAAGTCTGGACAGTCTGGAGGAAAAGCTCCTGACTGCGGCTTTTGTAGTCGTTGGCTGCTGCCTCTTTAAGGACGGTGCTGCGCTGGTAGCGTGCCGAGGTCCTGCCGAAGTCATAGATGGTCTGGGTGAGGGCGGCGTTAAAAAAGAAGTAGTCCGCTTCCTGGGTGGGGAGGGCGTTGTTGTTAAAGATCACGGCCTGTGCATCCTTCTGCGCAGTATACCCCCCTTGGGAATCAATGCGCGGCAGGTAGCCACTCCGGGCGGTCTGGATGGTCTCTTCGACAATCTGTTCGTTGTAGGCGGCCACCTTCAGTTCATGGTTGTGGTCGGCAACTTTTTGCAGGGAGTCGCGCAGGGTTAATGTTTCTGCGCTGGCCCGGCCTGCAAGGAGCAACAGTAGCATCGCCAACGGATAGATTCTGCTCATACCTTTAACCTCTTTAATCACGGAGTTTTTCCAGTAGGGTCCGGAGGGTTTCATGCTCTGCTGCCGAGAGCCTGGCAACAAACCGGTCGGTGACAGTCCGGGCGATGGCGCATAATTCCTGCTCCAGCCCTTTTCCCTTATCCGTCAGGCAGATCTGGTAGGCGCGTCGATCATCAGGGTGGGGGAGACGCTCTGCCAGCTGCTCCTTTTCCAAACGATCGATAAGGCCGCCGATGGTGGTTCGGTCGATTTGGGTCTTGTGCGCAAGTTCTGCCTGGGACAGGGTGTCCTCTTGCCAGAGAAACGCCAGGAGACTGAACTGCTGGGGGGTCAGATTGTAGCGGTCCAGCTCTTCCTTGAAGAGGGCGTAACCCCGCTGGTGAACCTTTGCCAGCAAAAAACCCAAACTCTTTTCGATGTCGAACATGGGGAGCCCCTTCTCGATATGACGAGAATAGGTAATATACTTATAATCAGCATACTGTCAATACCCAAAATTGAAAAGAGGAGCTGTTTCGCCAGTATGGCCAGCTTGGGGCTGGCCATACTGTTTTTGTCTGATTTCTGGATGGGTGAAGTTCGCCTGGGTGTTGTCGGCAAAGGACGATAATGGGTGATGACCTAGGGGAGTTGGGACTGTTGGACAGTTTCCGGCGGCTCTGGCAGCGGTAGTTCGCCGGCAGCTGTTGCCGGTCCATACAGCAGTGTATAGACCTCCATGCCGGCCAGCACTTTTTTCACGTAATCGCGGGTTTCCTGAAAGGGGATGGTTTCGATAAATTCATCTTCGCGCAGATTGCCAAAGCTCTTCCGCCAGCGTTCCACATTGCCAGAGCCGCCGTTGTAAGCCGCAATGGCCAGCGTGAGGTTGCCATTATAGAGTTTCTTGAGGTTGCTCAGGTGTCTGACCCCCAACTCAATATTCAACTCCGGCTGGGTGAGCTGCGGCGACTCAAATTTCTCCACCTTTCCCCTCAGCAAGGCCTTGGCTGTTGCCGGCATAATCTGCATGAGGCCCACTGCCCCTGCTGGAGAAATAACGCCCGGTAAGAAATTGCTTTCAGCGCGGATCACTGCATAAACTAGATTTGCCGGGAGATCGCGTCTGTCGGCATTGTTGCTGACCTGTTCGTTAAAAGCTCGGGGGTAGTTGATCCCCCAGGCCAGCAGATTGTCTTGGTCAAGCTTGCGCAGGGTTGTCCTGGGGAACAGAGCCATCCCTGCACTGTACTCGCCCATATCCAGGTAAAGTCTGGCAAGTTCCAGCGGAGGCGTTTGGTCGCCCGATTTTTTTCGCAGCAGCGCCAGTTCTCTTTTTGCCTCTCCCTGCAGACCGAGCCTGGTCAATGCCTTGACCCGCTCAAAACCGGCCGGCACCGGCAGTAAGCTGGTTATGTCAGCGGTGAGGGACGGCAGCCGGTCGGGAATGCCCGCCTCTTTTTTATGGCGGAGTGCGTAAAATCCCAGGGGAAACTCATCGAGCAGGGTTGTCCAGGTTTTGGCAGCGCCATCTGGATCATCCAGCTCCTGTAAGGACTTGGCGAGCCAATAGAGGGCCTTTTCCCGGGATGCGTCTGCATGCAGCAACTGCCTGAAGGAGGTCGTTGCCTTCTTGAAATCGTCGCCGGCATAGCTGCTCCAGGCGATCTCCCAGAGCACTTTTTCGTGCAATTTTGTCTCGGGATGGACCTTTAACAGTCGCTCCAGGATGGCGAGGGCTTCCTTCCCCTTCCCCTGGGACTTTTTGATGAGAGCAGCCTGCCACTGGGCGTTGTCGGCAAGTTCGGTGCCGGCTGCCTGTCTCGCCAGCAGCAGATAGGCGGAGAGCGCCTCTTCTTCCTTGCCGCTCTTATTCCGTGCCCTGGCAAGTAAGAACGAGAGTTCCTGTGCTTGGGCCGTTTCGAGCTTCTGGCCCTGAAGCGATGCAAGGGTTCGTTCGGCCTCACGGTAGTGCCGCCCTTCCAGCAGCGCCTGACCAGTTTTAAAAACTACTTTGGTTTGGAACTCCGCAGTCGTTCCCTCAAGCGGTATTGCCTTGCAGGTGGCAGCGGACTGCTGGTACTGTCGCTGGTTAAAGAGGGTGGCGCCGCGCTTGAAAAGCTCCTCGGCGGTATAGGGCTCACTGCTGACCCCAGCGGCGGCCAGCTGCTGCAGCGCTTCCTGGGCAAGGACTGCCTCTCTGGACGCGGGGTAATTGAGCCAGATGGCTCTCAGGTCGGCTGCGGCCTGGACCTTATCCGCCAGCTCGATCCGGCAGAGGGCGGCGTGATACAGCGCTGCTGTTACGTCGGACCCTGCACTGTATTTCGTAGTGAATGCCTGATAGACCGCCAGGGCGCCCGGGAAATCCTTGCTGGCAAAAAGGAGCTCGGCATTGAGCAACTCCGCCGATCTTGTCAGCGGAGTTTCCGGGAAATCATGCATAAGCCGGTGCAGTGCAATAAGGGCCTCGGCGTAGCGATTGAGCTGGAAGAGGGCATCGGCCCGATAATAGAGGGCGTAATCGGCCAGCAAGGGGAAGCCGTCTGTGGACTCGGCAAGTGATTTGGCGGCGGCTTCCCATTGCTCAGCCCTATAGGAGGCGACACCGTCGGTAAAGGCCGTTTGTGCAGCCTCGGGAGAGGTAAAAACCGCGCTTTTCGAGCTGCTGATGGGGGCAAACAAGGGGGCTTTCTCTGGTGGCGCCGCTGATAATGACCGCGACGGCGAAGCACAGCCGCCGATGCTGATCAAGCCGGCGAGGAAACTTATGGTGAGACAAACGAAGCTGAAACGCACTACTTAGCACTCCTCATGCCGGTCCATGAATAATGACCGGGCAATATATCCAGCAGTTATACTACCCCCAACGTTCGGCAAAAGGCAAAGATTATTCCCGAACTGCCGCAATTGATTTGACAACAATTACAATGTTCCGCATACTTACAGAACAGAAGCGCCCAGATTGGGCCAGAACAGCAATAGAGGGGCATTATGCAGAAATACACGCAGATTGTGCGGCAATTCATTAAGGATGCCAGTCACCCCTTGGCATTCAGGGAGATCATGGTCGCACTCGGGGTAGTGAAGGGGGAAAAGGCGGCGTTGAAAGATGCGCTGGACCAGCTGGTTGAAACCGGTGAGCTGCTTAATGTCGAGGGGAACCGTTATACCAGCCCTGGACAATCGCAGCTCGTGACCGGGCGTCTGATTGCCCACCGGGACGGCTATGGTTTTGTTACCCCGGAGGAGGGGGGCGAGGACCTCTTCATTCCGGCCCGTTTTCTCCGCAGCAATATGCATGGCGACAAGGTCGTGGTCCGGGTGGAGAAGGGGGGCCGGGACGGCAAGCGGGAGGGACGGATTGTCCAGACCCTGGAGCGGGCTTTCAGTAGGATCGTCGGCCGCTTTGAACAAGGGAAGAAGTTCGGCCTGCTGCTCCCCGATGAGCTGCGCATCACCCAGGAACTGGTAATACCGCTAAACGCCTTTGGCAAGGCGAAAAGCGGCCAGGTAGTCGTGGCGGAGATCACCGCCTACCCGACCGCCCAGCGCAGAGGGGAGGGGAGGATCGTACAGGTCCTCGGCTGGCCCGATGATCCCGAGGTGGAGGTGCTGACCATCATCAACAAATTCGGCCTGCCGTCGGTATTTCCGCCCGAGGTGCTGACTGAGGCCCGCGCCACCTCCAGCCAGGTGGGAGAAACCGACCGGCAGGGGCGGGTGGACCTGCGGGGGAACCTGACCGTCACCATCGACGGGGAAACAGCCCGGGATTTCGATGACGCGGTGTCGGTGCAACGGAGCGACGCAGGTAAAATCCGGCTCTGGGTCTCCATTGCCGATGTGTCCCATTACGTAAAACCGGGTACCCCCCTTGACCATGAGTCGTATCTGCGCGGCACTTCGGTCTATTTCCCGGACCGCTGCATACCGATGTTGCCAGAGGAGCTTTCCAACGGCATCTGTTCGCTCAATCCTGCGGTGGAGCGGTTGACCATGACTGCCGAGATGCTGTTCGGCAAAGACGGCGCCCTGCTCGAAGCCCGGTTCTATCCGAGCGTCATTAAAAGTGACGCCCGCCTCACGTACACCACCGTGAAACAGATTGTTGTCGATAACGACCCGGCGGTTGTAGAAACCCATCGCCATCTGGTGGCGGATCTGCTGCTGATGAAAGAACTGGCGTTGCGGCTGATGGAACGTCGCCAGCAGCGGGGTAGCATTAACTTCGACCTGCCGGAGCCCGAGATTGTACTGGATCTGCAGGGCAGTACCCTTGCCATCGTCAGGTCGGAGCGAAACCTGGCCCACAAAATGATCGAGGAGTTTATGCTGGCGGCCAATGAAGCGGTTGCCAGCCACATTGAACAACAAAAGGTCCCTTCCCTTTATCGGGTGCATGAGCCGCCTGACCCGGCCAAACTCCGCGATTTTCAGGAGTTCATCTACAATTTTGGCTATGAATTCAAGTTGAGCGAGGAGAATGTTGCCCCCGCTGAATTGCAGCGGCTGCTCGGCCAGGCGGCGGGGAAGCCCGAAGAGCGGATGATTAATGAAGTCATGCTGCGCTGCATGAAGCAGGCGCGCTATGCCCCGGAAAATCTGGGCCATTTTGGCCTGGCTGCGCCCTGCTATACCCATTTCACCTCCCCCATCCGCCGTTATCCCGACCTGGTGGTGCACCGGATATTGAAGGGGATCATCGGCAAAAAACTGCGGGAGCAGGATAAGGAGAGGCTCGCTGACACCCTGCCGGAAGTGGCAGAGCACACCAGTAAACGGGAACGGGTGGCGATGGAGGCGGAACGGGAGATCGTTGAGCTGAAAAAAATGCAGTACATGCAGCACAAGGTAGGTGAGGAATTTGACGGGATTATCACCGGTGTTACCGCGTTCGGTTTTTTTGTGGAACTGGTTGAGCTTTTTGTGGAGGGGCTGGTGCATGTTACCAGGCTCCGTCCCGATTTTTACCGGTATCTGGAAAAGCAGCACACCCTAATCGGCGAGCGTTCCCGTGAAATCTTCAGGATCGGCGACCGGGTCCGGGTCCGGCTTGAGAATGTCAGTCTGGAAAAGAAGCAGCTCGAGTTTGCCCTGGCAGACGGTCATTTGCCTCGTTATGCTGCCGCTTCCGACAAGGTGCCGGAGGAGTACCCCCACATCCCGGTGAAGGGAAAACGGCCAGCCGTAATGAAGCGCGGTGGGGCACGACCCGCACCAACCAACAACGGGCGCAAACCAAGCGGCAGGAAAAAGCGGTGAAAGCAGTTGCGCATCCCCGTCATGGTGTGATAACCTGTTACGTCATTTAACCAACCGGATAAGGGTGTTTGACCGATGGAAAACGTGAAGACCTTGTCGTTTGTTGAACACCTCGTGGAACTGCGGAAAAGACTCGTCATTGCCGTGGTGGCCATCGTCATCGGGATGGGGATAGCCTGGAGTTTTTCCAACGACCTGCTCACCTTTATCGAAAAACCGCTGACCGGCCGTACGTACCTGACAGAGGTGAAAGTTTGGGCATATCAGCAGGTTAAAAGCCATTACCCGGCCGTATATAACCGCTATCAGTTGGAGAAAGAAGTTTCCGTCGCGGTCCGGGAGCGTAAACTCAATTACAGCGCCCCCCTGGAACCGTTTTTTGTCCAGTGCAAGATCTCGGTAATTGCCGGCTTCATCCTGGCGCTGCCGGTGGTATTTTACCAGCTCTGGCGGTTCATCGCCCCCGGCTTGACCGGCAAGGAAAAACGCTATGTGGTCCCGTTTGTAACAGTCAGCTCCATCAGCTTCTGTATCGGTGCCCTGTTTTTTCTGCTGATCATCTGGCCGGTGATCATCAATTTCTCCCTCTCTTACGAAGATGTGGCGGGTTTGCAGAGTTGGTTCAATCTGAGCGCCTACGTGAATTTCTGCCTCCGGCTGATTCTGTTGTTCGGCCTGATCTTCGAACTTCCGGTCCTGGCGCTGCTCCTTGCCCGGCTGGGGGTCGTCAGCGGCAAGTTCCTGGCAGGCAAGCGCAGATATGCGCTCCTGGCAAGTTCAATAATTGCTGCATTCCATGCCGATCTTATCACCATGTTCGTGATCATGATCCCCCTGTACTTGATGTATGAGATAAGTATCTGGGTGGCGTATATTTTTGCCCGGAAACGGCCAGTTATCGCGCCGGGTCAGGCCTGATCCAGGCACTGCCTGCGTTCGTCGCCGGCACTGTTTGCACCTCCTATGAAAATCTACCGAAGCATTGAAGAAATAGCGGAACCTCTAACGAATCCCGTGGTCACCATCGGCAACTTTGATGGGGTGCATCTGGGCCACCGGCAGATATTCCACCGGATCAAGTACGCTGCTGCCGCGCTTGGTGGGGTTTCGCTGGTGATCACCTTTATTCCGCACCCCCTGAAAGTGCTTGCCCCGGAGAGAAGCCCGCGGCTGATCAACACCTATCCCGAAAAAGAGACTCTAATAGCGGCTTCTGGCGTCGACTATCTGCTCACCATCCCGTTCACCATGGGATTCGCTGCGATTGCTGCCGCCGATTTTGTCCGGGACACCCTGGTGCGGCGGATAGGCATTAAGAAACTGGTGATCGGCTACGACTACGCCTTTGGCCATAACCGGCAAGGCAATGCCGATTTTCTGCGGCAACTGGGTGGGGAGCTCGGTTTTGCCGTCGAGGTATTAGAGCCGCTCGGGGATGGCAACAGCATTTACAGTAGCAGTAAGGTGCGGCAACAGATCGAATCCGGCGATGTGCGGGGGGTAGTGCCGCTGCTGGGCCGGCACTTCACCATTGGCGGGTCTGTCGTCCATGGCTTCCATCGGGGCAAGGGGCTCGGCTTTCCGACAGCCAACCTGGTCACCGACCAGGAACTGATCCCCGGCTACGGTGTTTATGCGGTGAAGGTCAAGCTTGGCGAGTCCGTTTATGACGGCGCTTGTAACATCGGCGACAACCCCACCTTCGATGCGGCAAAACGTTCTATCGAGGTGTTTATCTTCGACTTTGATGGCGACCTGTACGGTCGTGAGCTCAGGGTCTATTTTATGGACAAAATTCGCAACGAGCAGAAATTCCCGGATGCGGCGGCCTTGCAAAAAGCCATTGCCGCCGATGTGGCAAAGTGCAGGGAGCTATTGCGCACAGCCGCCATCATCGAATACCGGGATTCTCCGGAAAAGGTCGAATCGTGACACATCGTTTCCATGATAAGCGGCTTTGGGCCGGCATCGGCATCAGCCTCTTCTTTCTCTTCCTGCTGTTCCACAAGATTGACGTTGCCAAGCTGCGGCTAGCATTCGCCGAGATGGACTATCGCTTTCTCCTGCCGGCGGTGGCAGCCACCTTCATGTCGTACTACATGCGGGCCGTCCGCTGGAAATATCTGCTGGTCCCCCTGAAATCCCCCACAGCGATGCGCAATCTCTTCCCCGCCACCATCATCGGCTACATGGCCAACAATCTACTCCCAGCCAGACTAGGTGAATTCGTGCGGGCCTACGTGCTCGGCGATAAGGAAGGGATCGACAAAAGCGCCGTTTTCGCCACGTTGGTGCTGGACCGGCTGCTGGACGGCTTTACCGTGCTGCTCATGCTGCTGCTGACCTTTTTCACCATCCAGCTCCCGCCTGGGAAAGAGGGGGTGCAGCAAGGTCTGGTGACCGGCGGCTATCTGGTGCTGGTTATCTATTTGCTGGTCGTGCTGTTTCTGGTGCTGCTAAAGAAATACCCGCTACGGACGATTGGCCTTATCGGCAAGATACTGCAGCCGTTGCCATCCCGTCTTACCGAAAAAATCATCCCAATTCTCGGCGCGTTCATTGAAGGGCTGCGCTTTCCGTCCAGAATGGGCCAACTCGCTGGCCTGTTTGGCTCATCGCTGCTCATCTGGGCGCTGGCGGTCTGGCCGGTGGACCTGGTGCTTCGTTCCTTCGGCGTTTCGTTGCCGATAACGGCATCGATGTTTGTCATGGTGTTCCTGGTGTTTGCGGTGATGATCCCTGCCTCTCCCGGCTATGTGGGGACGTATCACGCTGCCTGCGTATATGCACTGATGGCCTTGAATCTGCCGAAGGAACAGGCGTTGAGTATCGCTATGGTTGTGCATGGAATAAGCTTTTTTCCGGTGATATTCCTCGGATTTTACTACCTCTGGCGGGAAAACCTATCGCTGAAGACGCTGGGTAAAGGAGCAAACATTGATTAGCTGTAACCTCTTGCGCAGAATCGATCCGTTTGCCGTGCTCTCCATCACGGTGTCGTTTCTTCTCTATCTCCTTACCCTTGCCCCGTCGGTCACTTTTTTTGACAGCGGCGAGTTCATCACCGCCATATATTCTCTCGGCTCCGCCCATTCACCCGGCTATCCTCTGTTTGTGAACTTTGCCAAGCCGTTTACCTATCTCCCCTTCGGCAACATCGCTTTCCGGGTGAACATGTCCACCGCCTTGTCCGCTGCCCTGGCCTGCTATGGTGTATATCTGCTGGTCTGCTACTTCCTTGCCGCAGAAACGCTGACGGAGGATAAGCGCTGGTCGGGCCTCTATGCCAAGGCCATTGCCCTTGCCGCCGCTCTTTCTTTCGCCTTTACCGGCAGAATGTGGCTGCAGTCCAACCATGACAAGCCATATCCGCTGATTTCCTTCATGGCCGCCATGATTTTTTATCTGCTGTTTCGCTGGCGCGACTCATACCGGCAGGGAGCTGAACGCCCTTACTATGTATATCTCGGTGCGTTCCTTGCCGGTCTCGCGTTTGGCGCCCATCAGACCATGGTCTTGCTGGTACCGGCCTTTGCCTTTCTGATCCTGGCGATGGAATGGCGGTTGATCTTTCGAATCAAGGAGATGGTGCTGGCGGTCTGCTTTGCCTTGCTCGGCTTCTCCGTGCATCTGCATCTGCCGGTCAGGGCCACCCAGAATCCGCTCCTGAACTGGGGAGATTCGAAGACCGTCGGTCAGTTTCTCTGGAATTTCTTGCGCAAGGGGTATCCTGTGGATAAACCCGAGCGGGGTTGGGACCTTCTATGGACGCAGCTGAACGCGTTCAATGTCCCCAATGAATTCACTTTGCCGGGGCTTGGCCTGCTTTTGATCGGGTTGGTCGCCTTTATGCCGAAACGGCGGCACGAGGTGGCGGCTTACGGGATCGGCATCCTCGTCTTTCTGCTGGTAATCGTTGGCTATTTCAACACCCCGGCGGAGCTGATTTTCCTCACCGAGGAATTCTTTACTCCCCTCTACCTGGTGTCAGCTGTGTTTATCGGGCTTGGCCTCTACTACCTCCTGAAACGCGCACTGGCGACCTTGCCCACGGCCGAAATACGGTCCTGGCCGGTGCAGCTCGTCATAGTTGTGATCATCCTGGCCCTGCCGCTGACCCTCTGCTTGCGCAACTATTATGAAAATGACCAGCATGAAAACTACATCGCCTATGACTATGCGACCAACACCTTTCGTTCGCTCCCTCAAGGGGCTGCTTTGTTCACATGGGGGGACAGTGGGGCGTTTCCGCTCTGGTATCTGCAGGGGGTGGAGCGGATGCGTGAGGACCTCGATCTCCTCCATACGCCCCATCTGGTTTTCAGCTGGTACCTGGACTCTTTCCCCGAATTGTTCCGCTACAGCGTGCTCCGTACGATTCCTCTGGAGACCCAGTACCCCGACACCGTTTTGAAAATAGCCATTGCCGAACAGCTCGCCAGAAGGTCGGTCTTTATCGATTTTTCCACCAGGTACTCGTTGCCGTTTGATGAGTATCTACTGCAGCAGCGAGGAATCACCTATCAACTGGAGAACAAGACCGGCGACACGTTGCTTCCTCCCGACCTTTCGGTCTGGACACTTTACAGCGAGCGCGGGGTGTCGGTCGGCGAGGTGCCGTTCCGGGATCTGGATACCGGCAAGGCGATTCTTATTTATGCCAATTGCAGGGCAGAGGGCGGGGAACTCCTCCTACGCTTGGGACGTTTTGCAGAGGGAATACCGCAACTGAGAAAGGCGGTGGCGATCTCGCCTGAAATGCAGGCCCAGGTCAGTCAGATGCTCGCCCCGTTTGGGATACAATGAGCAGCGATATTACCGGCAAAACGCGAATTCTGGGTATCATCGGTTGTCCCGTCAGCCACTCCCTCTCGCCACTGATGCAGAATGCAGCGCTGCAGGCACTGGGGCTCGATTACGTCTATGTGCCGTTTTTGGTCACCGACGCGGGGGTTGCCGCAGCGGTAAATGGCCTGCGCCATCTGGGAGTCGAAGGGTTTAATGTTACCATCCCCCACAAAACCGCCATTATCCCCCTTCTGGATCGGCTCGACCCTACTGCAGCGTTCATCGGGGCGGTCAATACCGTAAAAAGGGAAGGCACCGCCCTCATCGGCTATAACACCGACGGCATAGGTTTCATCCGCTCTCTTCAGGAGGATCTGGGGTTTGCCTCTAAGGGGACAACGGTGCTGGTCCTTGGCGCCGGCGGGGCAGGGCGAGGAGCAGTCGCCGCTCTCTGCGAGGCTGGCGTCTCCGCTATTATCGTGGCCAACCGGTCTCGGGATAAAGGGGAGGCGTTGCTCGCAGATTTTCGTGGTATATTCGCGGACGTAAAATTTACCCTGGCCTCCCTGGAGCTGGCGGACCTTGAAGTCCACTTGCGGAGCACCGATCTGCTGGTCAATACCACCTCGGTCGGAATGAATGGCACTCATTTTGCTGGTATTGAACTTTCGGCATTAAAGCCGGGGGCAATGGTGTACGATATGGTATATGCACCCATCGAGACACCTCTTCTTGCAGCCGCGCGGGATGAGGGGATCAGGTGTGCTAACGGCATCGGCATGCTGGTGGCCCAAGGCGAGGCGGCATTTGCCATCTGGACCGGCCAGAAGCCCCCATCGGGCGTAATGGAAAAGCGGCTCCTGCTGGCACTGGCGTGATAACAAGTTCTTGACAGTAACTGATAATCAAAATAATATCCACAAGTTGAAATTTTTTATGGCGGGGATTTTATGCAAGCAAGCAGACTGGGCGAACTCCTGGTTCGAAACAACCTGATCACCAAGGAACAACTGCTCGGCGCCCTTGATGAGCAGAAAAACTCCGGCGGTCAGCAGCGGCTCGGCTCCATCTTGATCAAGAATGGTCTCATCGGCGAAACCGAGCTGACCACCTTTCTTTCCAAGCAGTACGGCGTTCCCTCCGTTAATCTCAGCGAGTTCGAGGTCGATCCCGCCATCATCAAGCTGATTCCGGCCGACGTGGCCCAGAAATACCAGATCGTCCCGGTAAACCGGGCCGGGGCCACGATCATCATCGCCATGAGCGACCCCTCCAATATCTTCGCCATCGACGACATCAAGTTCATGACCGGCTACAATGTGGAAGTGGTGGTCGCCTCCGACGCATCCATCAAGGCCGCCATCGACAGGCATTACGACCAGTCTGCCTCCCTGGCTGACGTGATGGGCGACCTGTCGGATATGGAGGACGTGGAGGTCATCGATGATAACGATGAAGTGGATGTTTCGTCACTGGAACGGGCCACCGAGGATGCGCCGGTCGTCAAGCTGGTCAACCTGATCCTTACCGATGCCATCAAGAAGAAGGCGAGCGACATCCACATCGAGCCGTATGAACGGACCTTCCGGGTCCGGTACCGGATTGACGGGGTATTGCACGAGGTGATGAAGCCGCCGTTGAAGCTGAAAAATGCTATCACCTCACGTCTCAAAATTATGGCAGAACTGGATATTGCCGAGCGGCGGCTCCCCCAGGACGGCCGGATCAAGATCAAGCTGGGAGGGGGCACAGACATGGACTACCGTGTTTCGTGTCTTCCAACCCTGTTTGGCGAGAAGATCGTCATGCGGCTCCTGGATAAATCAAACCTGCAGCTGGACATGACCAAGCTCGGCTATGAGCCGGGAGCACTGGCGCATTTCAAAGAGGCGATCCACCGCCCGTTCGGCATGGTGCTGGTAACCGGTCCCACCGGGAGCGGCAAGACGGTCTCCCTCTACTCCGCTCTGTCGGAGCTGAACAAAACCACGGAAAACATCTCCACCGCGGAAGACCCGGTTGAATTCAACTTTGCCGGCATCAACCAGGTACAGATGCATGAGGATATCGGCCTCAATTTTGCGGCGGCGCTCCGTTCCTTCCTCCGTCAAGACCCGGATATCATCATGATCGGCGAGATCCGGGACTTCGAGACCGCCGAGATTGCTGTCAAAGCCGCCTTGACCGGCCACATGGTGCTGTCGACGCTCCATACCAACGATGCGCCGGCCACCATCAACCGCCTCCTCAACATGGGGATTGAGCCTTTTCTGGTCGGCTCCGCAGTCAACCTCATTACCGCCCAGCGACTGGCGAGAAGGGTTTGCAGCGAATGCAAGGAGCCGGAAGATATTCCGATTCAGGCGCTGATCGAGGCTGGGGTCTCGGCTGCAGAAGCTCCTTCATTTGTCTGCTACAAGGGGAAAGGGTGTCAGAAGTGCAACAACACCGGGTATAAGGGGCGGGTAGGCTTTTATCAGGTAATGCCGATGCTGGAGGAGCTCAAGGAGTTGATCCTGAACGGCGCCAATACCGCAGAAATCAAGCGTGAATCCATGCGTCTCGGGATCAAGACCATGCGCCAGTCGGGAATGACCAAGCTCAAGGAAGGTGTCACCTCGTTCGAAGAGGTGTTGCGCACCACCGTGTCTGACAACTAGGAGAAAATCGTATTATGGCTAACTTACATCAACTGCTTACCGAGCTTGTTGAAAGGGGGGGGTCAGACCTCCATATCACTACCAGTTCACCGCCGCAAATCCGGATCGATGGAAAACTGGTGCCGATGAATCTACCACCCCTCAACGGGGTAGATACCAAGCAGCTCTGCTACAGCGTTCTGACCGATGCCCAGAAGCACAAGCTTGAAGAAGAGAATGAGCTTGATCTCTCGTTCGGCGTCAAGGGCTTGTCCCGCTTTCGCGGCAACGTTTTCATCCAGCGTGGCGCCATTGCCGGGGTGTTCAGGGTTATTCCCTACAAGATCCTCTCCTTTGAAGAATTGAACCTCCCCCCGGTGGTTTCAGAGCTGGCTGCAAAACCGAGGGGGCTGGTGCTGGTGACCGGCCCGACCGGCAGCGGCAAATCAACCACACTGGCTTCGATCATCGACAAAATCAACATCGACCGCCATGACCACATTGTCACTATCGAAGACCCGATCGAGTACCTCCATCCACATAAGGGGTGTCTGGTTAATCAGCGTGAAGTAGGTGCCGACACGAAAAGCTTCAAGGCGGCACTGAAATATGTACTGCGGCAGGACCCGGATGTCGTTCTGATAGGCGAGTTGCGCGACCTGGAAACCATCGAGGCGGCCCTGACCCTGTCGGAAACCGGTCACCTCTGCTTTGCCACCCTCCATACAAATTCCTGTGCCCAGACCATCAACCGGATCATCGATGTGTTCCCTTCCTATCAGCAGTCACAGGTCAGGGCCCAGCTCTCGCTGGTGCTGGAAGGTGTGCTCTCCCAGACCTTGATCCCCAAGGTTGGCGGCAAGGGAAGGGCACTGGCTCTGGAAATAATGGTCCCCAATACGGCGATCAGGGCCCTGATCCGCGACGACAAGGTCCACCAGATCTATTCCCAGATGCAGGTGGGCCAGGACAAGTTCAGCATGCAGACCATGAATCAGTCGCTTTTCATACTCTACCAAAAGCGACAGATCTCGCTTGAAGATGCCCTGGGAAGATCTTCGGAGCCGGAAGAGCTTAAGCAAATGCTGGCCAGTGTTGGCGCCGGGATGCAGCCAAGAAGACCTGTCAGATAAAAGGTTAAACGACGTTTAGTGGAGGAAAACATGCCTAAGTTCAATTGGGAAGCCCGCAGCAAGTCAGGTGGCGCGCAAAAAGGTGTGATGGAAGCACAAAACACCGCCCTGGTCGAGGCTCAATTAAAGCGTTTTGGATTCACTGGCATCAGCATCAAGGAAGAAGGGAAGGGCCTTAGTAAAGAGCTGAAGCTGGGCGGTTTCGGTTCAAAGAAGGTGGATACCAAAGACCTGGTGGTCTTTACCCGCCAGTTTGCCACCATGATCGACTCCGGCCTCCCGCTGGTGCAGTGCCTCGATATCCTTGCCAGCCAACAGGAGAATAAGACCTTCAAGGATGTCCTGTACAAGGTCAAGGAAGGCGTTGAATCGGGTTCCACCTTTGCCGAGTCCCTGGGCAAACACCCGAAGGTCTTTGACGATCTCTATGTCAATCTGGTTGCGGCAGGTGAAGTAGGGGGTATCCTCGATACCATCTTGGGCCGGTTGGCTGCCTACATCGAAAAAGCAATGAAGTTAAAAAAACAGGTTAAGGGGGCGATGGTTTACCCCGTAACGATCATGTCCATCGCCGCGGTGGTGATTGGTGTCATCCTGGTGTTTGTTATCCCAACCTTTGCAAAGATGTTCGCCGACTTCGGCGGTACATTGCCGATGCCAACTCTGATAGTTATTGCGATCAGTAATTTTCTTACCCGATATATCCTTGTTATTATTGGCGCTTTTTTTGGCATCAGCTGGGGATTTAAAAAATATTATGCCTCTCCCAAGGGTAGAAAGGTCATCGATGCCCTTGCCCTGAAGGCGCCAATCGTGGGGCCATTGATCAGGAAGGTGTCGGTGGCCAAATTCACCCGAACGCTGGGGACCATGATGAGTAGTGGCGTGCCGATTATGGATGGTCTGGAAATAGTGGCAAAGACGGCCGGTAACAAGATTGTTGAGGAGGCCATATACAAAGTCCGGCAGCAGATATCTGAAGGGAAAACCATGGCTGAGCCTTTGGCGGCGTCAGGGGTGTTCCCGCCTATGGTAGTTCAAATGATCTCAGTCGGTGAAGCAACCGGCGCCATGGACACCATGCTGAACAAGATTGCCGATTTCTACGACGATGAGGTCGATGATGCAGTCGGCGCCATGACCTCCATGATGGAGCCACTCCTGATGGTGTTCCTGGGGACTACTGTCGGCGGTCTCGTTATCGCCATGTATCTGCCGATCTTCAAACTGGCGGGGGCGGTTGGTGGTTAGCCGATGGAAAGGAAACGGCTCATATGGTTTAATCTGGTGCGGGTGGTAGTAGTTTCGCTGTTGCTGGTCGCAACAACCATCCTCAAGCTTAAAGAGTCAGCATTATTTGACGAACGTGCCCTTGCAAATCTGACTATTCTACTAATATGTACCTATTTTTTCTCCATTGTTTCACTCGTTCTCTTAAAAGTTACCGATAGGTACAGCCGGCCACTAACCTATTCGCAAATCGGCTGGGATCTGTTTTTTGTCACGGCCCTCCTGCTGATCACCGGCGGCATCAGCAGTCCATTTTCATTTCTCTATCTGCTCTCCATCATAAATACCAGCATCATGCTGTCGCGCCGGGACGCAATTTTTACCGCCTCGCTCAGTGCTATTCTTTATGGATCCATTCTTGACCTTCAGTACTACGGCATGCTTGCCCCGCTGGGGCTCAATTATTTGCCGGCAAGGATCCTCGGTGCTAACTACGTTCTCTACACGATTTTTGTCAATATTGTCGCATTCTATCTCACCGCCTTTCTCACCGGCTACCTTGCCGAACGGGCGCGTCGCAGCGAAAGCGCCTTGCAGGAAAAGGTGGTCGACTACGAGGAACTGGAAAGACTCAACAGCTCCATCGTATCGAGTCTCGCCAGTGGACTTCTCACCCTAAACAACGACGGTAAAATCCGTGTTTTTAACCGTTCTGCCGAACAGCTGACCGGCTTGAAGCAGGTTGATGCCTATAACCGGCCACTGTCTGAGGTAATTCCCGGTTTGAAATATGTTGCCGACGATTTCTCTTCGGTTAAGCGGGGGGAACTCCAGTTTCTTGCAGCCAATGGTGAGATGATGACCCTTGGCTTTAATTCTGCGCCATTAAACGATAAAGAAGGGAACCGGGCAGGGATCATCGTCAACTTTCAGGACCTTACCCATGTCAAGCGGATCGAAGCGGAACTGACAAAGGCCGACCGGCTTGCCGCCATTGGCGAGCTTTCCGCGCGGATTGCCCACGAGATACGAAACCCATTGGCGTCAATCAGCGCCTCCGTGCAACTCATTGCCCAGGGTAGCGGTATTGCAGAAAACGACCGAAAGTTGCTGGAGATAGTCCTGCGTGAGACCGACCGGCTCAATGAACTGATCACCGATTTCCTGATTTATGCCAGGCCAAGTCAGCCGGTGAAAGTCGAGATCTCCTTTCATCAACTGATTGCGGAATTGCTCGCATTATTGGCAACCGACCCACGCTTTGACAGGGTGGAGATTTGGAATAATTGTGAGGGTAGTATCTCCGTCATCGCCGACATTGACCAGCTCAAGCAGGTGCTGTGGAATCTCATGGTAAATGCTGCAGATGCATTGCCTCCCAATGGCTGTATTACTATAGATGCGAGAGTTGTCGATGGGCATGAACTTGCCAGAGGACTTACAACAATGGCTCAAATTTCAGTGACCGACAACGGTTGTGGCATTGACAGGGAAAACCTGGAGCGCGTGTTCGAGCCATTTTTCACCACCAAACAGGGGGGGACGGGGCTTGGCCTGGCAACGGTCTATCGCGTTATCGAAGCCCACGACGGGAGAATCCTGGTAGATAGCAGCAAAGGGAAGGGGACTACTTTTACAATATTGCTCCCAGTTGCACAGAAAGTCTGAGGACGAGGCGGCATGGAAATAACAATTCTTGTTGTAGATGATGAACCGAGCATGCGGGAGTTTTTAGGTATTCTTCTCAAGCGGGAAGGCTACCGGGTTGACCAGGCAGAGAATGCGGTAACGGCTCTGGATTTATTGGCGGCAACCAATTATGACCTAGTTATTTCCGACGTGAAGATGCCGGGGCTGGACGGCATAGCGCTGCTGGGGAAAATAAAGGAACTTTCACCCGACACCGCAGTTCTGCTGGTGACCGCTTTCACCACCGCAGAACAGGCGGTGGAGGCGATGAAGCTCGGCGCCTATGACTATATTGCCAAGCCGTTCAAGGTGGAAGAGATCAAGGTGCTGGTCAGAAACGCCTTGGAAAAACGGGACCTGAAGAAGGAAAATCTCCGGTTGAAGCAGGAGATTCAGGAACGCTACAGTTTCAGCGGAATGATCGGCAAGAGCAAGAAGATGCTGGATATTTATTCGCTCATTGAGAAAGTCGCTGCCAGTACCGCCAACGTCCTCATCCTCGGGGAGAGCGGCACAGGCAAAGAACTGGCGGCCAAGGCGCTCCACTATAACAGCCCGCGGCGTGAAAAACCTTTTGTGGCGGTGAATTGCGGCGCCATCCCCGAAACACTTATTGAGAGTGAACTGTTCGGCCACAAGAAGGGGGCCTACACCGGTGCGATTATGGACCGAGCTGGACTCTTCGAGCAGGCGGAAGGGGGCACCCTGTTTCTTGATGAAATCGGTGAGATCCCCTTGGCCCTGCAGGCGAAAATGTTAAGGGTCTTGCAGGAGCGCGAGTTTAGAAGGGTGGGGGATGTTCAGACCAGACACACCGACGTGCGGATCGTGGCCGCTTCCAATCGTGATCTGGAGGAGCAGGTGCGGGAAGGGAGCTTCCGGGAAGATCTCTATTATCGGCTGAACGTGGTGCCGCTACGGATGCCATCCCTTCGGGAGCGATCCGAGGATATTCCGCTATTGGTTGAAAACTTTTACCGGAAATTCACCCAGGGGGGGAGCTCTGCCGAAATGATCACCCCCGGGGCGATGAAAGTCCTCCTGAGTTATCCGTTCCCCGGTAACGTCCGGGAGTTGGAGAATCTGGTGGAACGCTGCGTGGTCCTCGGCAACCGGGTGATTACCGAAGAGTGCCTACCGCCGCAGGTTGTAAACTACCAGCAGACTATCGCACCCTGCGCCGAGTTTGCCCTGCCAACTGAGGGGATGAACCTGGAGGCTTACCTGGATGATATTGAAAAAAGATTCCTCTTGCAGGCCCTGGAAAAAAGCGGCCGGATCAAGAAAAAGGCCGCCGAACTGCTAGGCATGACTTTCCGCTCGTTCCGCTACCGGTTGGCCAAGTTCGGCCTGGATGAGGAATAAGGCAAAAGTTGCCGGGTGTCAAAAAATGGCACCAGACAGGCTTTTTTTGTCGTAACGCGTTTTAGTTTGGATGACCTTTTCTGCAGAGTAGACGTGCAATTGGCTGGATTTGCAGCATTTTGATTAATTGCTCAACTTGGCATGGCTTCTGCTAAGGATATAATCATGGAAATTACACAGTAACCAAATGGCGATGGATTAGAAACGTTTCTGCAGGCGCGTGACCTTCCATCGAACCACACAACAGAAAGGAGAGAACAAGATGAAAATGCTACGAAGTAGCAAAGGTTTCACCCTCATCGAGCTGTTGATCGTCGTTGCGATCATCGGCATCCTGGCCGCAGTAGCGCTGCCGGCCTATCAGCAGTACACAAAGAAGGCCAAGAT
>JANXYN010000070.1 GCA_025356035.1 Geobacteraceae bacterium | reverse complement strand
CTGCTTGCGGCCTGCGGGCGCTACGCTCTTGGCAGCCGGCGCAGTGGCTATGGGGCCCGGAACGACTGGAGCTACAGGAGCCGGCGGCGGCGAATCCTTGAGGAACTCAATAAAATCCTCCTCGGTCACCTTCCCTTTCTTTGCCAGATCGATATCCACCGCCGGCGCCACCACCAAAGGATATTCAGTCATGGCGTCATTGGTAAGGAGCGTCACGCTCGCCTGGAGCGCCCCTATTTTCGGGCGCGCCTCGATGTTCCAGCTCCCCTTCTCCCCCGGCTGCTGGGAAACGATGCTCGCCCCCTTCAGGGCGAAGGTGGGGGGAGCCTGTACCGGCGCACCGGTCCTAACCGTGATCTTGACCAAGGCAACACCATCGGCAAGGGCCACTGCCGGCACCTGGCTGACAGCCGCGCCACCCGGCTGGCTAAAGAGCGCCATCAAGGCCTGGGGGGTCTTGGTTCCCTCAAATTCCTTGAACCGACTCAACACACTTTTTTGTACCGAAAAATTACCCCCCTTATTCTCAGGCGGCGAGGGCGCACCTACCTTCCCCGCCCCAGCGCTCTCCGATTCGCGTTGCACGGTACGGGCCACGGGCGCCGGTTCCGGCTTTGTCACAGGAGGGAGCGGCATTTCCTTGATCTTGTCCGGCTGCACCGCACCATCGGTTGGCAGGGTAACAGTCAATAAATTTGTACCACCACTCTCGCCAACAGTCTTAATATCCTGGGTTGTGGCCGTGCCGCCCAAGGACGGCTGGTCAGAGAGATTGCTGAATGAGGTCGAAACCGGCACAGACGCGCCATTGACATCGATAATGCTTGCGGAGAAACCGGTAACCTTCCCCGGCGAGGCGGTCAGCTGATTGAACGTCAGTACCGCCAGCGTACCAGGGCCGTTTATCGGCGAAGTGCCGACCATTACCACCTTATAGATGCCTGAAGTGGCTGCATTTCCCATCAGCATCGCGTTGCCTGCCAGGCTGGCTTTGGTAACCTGGGGATTGGCCAGCGTCATGGAGTCGTAGGTGATAGTGGCATCCATGCCAGCGATATTCTGCAGACCGATGGCGGCAAATACATACTGGTTGCTACTGGTCGCGGTCAACACCAGTGAAGCGGCCGAAGCCAGCGTGCCAGCAAGGAGCAGTGCAAATAAAGCCGCCCCAAGCGCCAGTTTCGCTCCATATTTCATGAACAGCCTCCGGGGAGGTTAGTGATCGCTAAAAATATATCCATGGATAAGCAAAACCTTGAAACCCTCACACCCTTTGCCAAAAGGAGGTTGGGATAGATTTGAGACTGGTTCAATTTTATTTCTAAAGAAACCCTGCCAGAATCACCGATATTGCACGGTAATTCTGAAGTCAGAGCGTTTAATCGGCGTTGTGAGATTTTCAAATACCGCCATTGGCGGCTTAACACTGCTGAAAAGCTTAAATCCTGGTGTGGAGCCGCTGTCCCTTACATAGTTTATCTGAATAAAGGGTTGTCTCGCCGAGATTGGGAAAGAAGGTATCCTGGCAAACGCGACAGTATTAATTCTATTGGGTCGATCATATTTGCTGGCAATTTTACCACCCGCTGCCCCATCAATGGCCACAGCGCTGCCAGTATCAAATGTTGTGGCACTCGGATCATTCAGCAACTGAAATTGCAGTCCACTAAGATCTTTTTGCCCTGTAGCAGTGGAGAGCGCAATAAAGACCACCGCCTGCGTTGAAGGTGCTGAAGATCCCCCTCCCCCACCACACGCGGAAACAAGCATTGCTACCACACCCAAAGACGTCAGACAGGCACTGATCCAGTATTTCATAGGACCTCCCCATTCTTCCGCGTACTTGTCGGAGCAAGCAAAAAATAAGTATACAAAAAAAAGGCTACAATGAACAGTGCTTTTATTGTCGGCGAAGAGGTGCAGGTATTCAGTCTGGAGTAAATTTTGCGTGTGATGGTAACGTACCTCCGCAAAAAAAGAGGGGAAGTCGCCTTCCCCTCTCTGCAAAGTTATTCAAGGTACTGAACCGTTATTTCGCCTTGCTGATGTTTTTCAGGATTTCCCAACCCTTCAACAGGTCGAGGGCACGGAGCACCTGGTAATCGCTCTTGATCTGCTCGTCCTGCTTATAGGCGGGGGCTTTGACCGGCTTCTTCTCTTCTTTCGGCTGTTTCCCCTCGGTTTCAAAATGGTTATCCAGGTCCTTCTCGCGGATGTGCATCCCTTCTTTTTTCTCCTCAGTCGGCAGCTCGATGCTCTCCACCACGATATCCGGGGTGATTCCCTTGGCTTGGATGGAGCGGCCGTTGGGGGTGAAGTAGCGGGCAGTGGTCAGCCGCAGCCCCGAATCGTCGGTGAGGGGAATGATGGTCTGAACCGACCCTTTGCCGAAGCTCTGGGTACCCATTGCTACAGCTCGGTTATGGTCCTGCAACGCACCGGCGACAATCTCGGAAGCACTGGCGCTGCCACTGTTGATCAGGACCACGATCGGGTAATGGGGCTCTTTGGTCTTTTTGCTAGCGGAAAACTTCATTTTAGAGTCGACTTCACGCCCTTCAGTATAGACGATCAGGCCGCTATCGATGAAGTGGTCAGCCACCTTGACCGCCTGGTCGAGGAGCCCGCCCGGATCGTTGCGCAGGTCAAGAACCAACCCTCGCAGGTTACCGCCGTTTTGCTCTTTCAGCACCTTCAGCGCATTGGCCAAGTCGTCATCGGTCTTTTCCTGGAACTGGGCTATTCTGATATAGCCGTACCCTTCGTCGAGGGTCTTGAATTTGACGCTCTTGACCTGGATGACATCACGGACCAGGGTGTAATCTTTGGGTTTGTCCAACCCCTCGCGCATGATGGTAATGGTGACCTTGGTCCCCTTCGTCCCGCGCATCCGCTTCACCGCATCCATGATGCTCATGTCCTTGGTGAATTTATCCTCAATCTTCAGGATCTGGTCGCCGGCCTTGATCCCCGCCTTGAACGCCGGGGTGTCTTCGATGGGGGAAATCACGGTCAGGAGGCCGTCCTTAATAGTGATCTCGATACCGAGGCCGCCAAAGGCGCCTTTGGTCTCGATCTTCATCTCCTTATAGACATCGGGAGGCATGAACGAGCTGTGCGGATCGAGGGAGGCAAGCATGCCGTTGATGGCGCCATAGATCAGCTTTTTGGTATCCACCTCTTCCACGTAACTTTTTTTCACGATGGCAAGCACGTCGGTAAAAAGCTCGATGGAGTCGTAATCGATCTTCCCTTCTGCCACACACTTGCGTTGCGCGCCAACCCCGATAATCACCAACAGCATGGAGATCACTGCGATCAAAAGCACTATCTTCGTCCCTTTCCTTTTGCTGAACATCTTGCCTCCGGGTATGTATTGTCGTGAATTTCCTGTCGATTTATCATCAGAAATGAGCAATTTTTCGCAAGGTCAAGAAAACCGAGGGATTTGCGCGGAGGCGTACACAAAGTACGCCGCACAAGCAAGCCCGAAGATTGACGCAGAGATTGCGGAAAAGGGCTCGTTTCTATCTGAACCAGGGGGCCGGGTCCACCGGCTTCCCCTGATGCCTGATTTCAAAATATAGCATCGGCCCCCTGCTGGAGTCGAGCTCGCCGACTTTTGCCAGCACATCATTCCTGGCTACTTTTACCCCTGTGCCTTTGAGGATTTTCGCGGCATGGGCATAGACACTGAAATAACCACCACCATGATCGACGATGATCATATTGCCGTACCCCTTGAAATATTCGGCAAATATGACCCGGCCCTCGAACACCGCGTGGATGTCCGTGCCAGCAGCGGCAGCAATGGAGATACCGTTACTGAACGTGTAGGAGTTAAACTCCTGGTGCTTGTGCTTGCCGAACCCGGCAAGGGTGGTGCCCTGCACAGGCAGAGTAAGCCGCCCTTTCTGGAGATTAAAGCCCTTGTTCGGCAACGGCGCCAGCGGAGCTGTGCCACCCTTGCCGGCCGGCTTGGCGTTTCTTTCAGTATAGCTCTTTCTGCTTAAGGCTTCAAGCCTTTCCACCATTTCCTGCAACCGGCGGGCATTGGCTTCCAGCTCGTGCAGCGAAGCCTGGTAGCCCTTCTTGTCTTTCCTTAGCTGAGCGAGATAACCGGCTTTTTTGCGCTTTTCAGCCTCGATCTCCTGGGTTTTCTGTTCGATGCTCGCCTTAATCCGCTCCTTGCGCTGCACATCGCGTTGCTGAATATCTTCCAACCCCTTAAGCTGCCTAATTCTGTTGTTGTAGGCGGCGATCATTTTCCGGTCAGACTCCACCACCGCACGCATATACCGGAGATTTTCCAGCATCTGCGGGAAAGATTCGGAAGAGAAAGCCATCCGCGCGTTTCCCATATCGCCAGCCTTATACAGCGCCAGCAGACGCCGTTGAATATCCAGCTTCTTCCGCTCGGTGTCGGTCCTGGCCAGCTCCATATCCTTCCTGGTAACGACCAACCCGACATCTACCCCGTGCAGGTCACGTTGCATGACTTGCAGGCTTGCTTCCTTTTCTTTCAGATTTTTTTCAATCTCCGCCAGCTCGCCGGACACCTTCTCCTCCACCTTGGTGGTCCGGTTCAGCAGCTTTTTTTTCTCATCGATCTCCCGGTTAACCCCCTGCAGCTCGTCTTTGACATTGGCGCACCACCCGGCGTCGGCCGTCAGCAACAACAGAAGAGCTGAAATGAAGATTGCACGCACCATGGTCAGCCGTTGATAAAACGCTTGAGGGAGGTGACACTTCCGACAAAGCCGAGCATCACCCCACCCAGAAAAAGCCAGACGAGATAGCCGACCGGAAGAAAGGCCAGCCCCGCGTCGGCCGGATTGAAGCTGAGAAAGTTCCCCGCATGGTACAGAAAAACCAGGTAGAGGGCAGCAAGGATCAAAAGCGAGAAAAGCGCCCCGATCGCCCCCTGCAGGCCCCCTTCGATGATGAATGGCGCCTTGATGAAGAACCTGGTGGCGCCCACCAGCCCCATCAGCTCCAGCTCATCGCGACGGGCATAGATAGTAAGCTTGATGGTGTTGGAGACGATGAACACCACCGCCAGCACCAGAAAGCCGCCCAGCAGTGCCCCGACCACCCGCAAAAAATTCATGAAGGTATTGAACCGTTTTACCCACTCCTCGCCGTACTGAACTTCGACGATGCCTGGCACCCGTTTCAGACGGATGGCGTATATCTGCACGGCATCGCTGTCGCGGTTGCCACGCTTCAGGCGAATTTCGAAAGAGGCGGGGAGCACCTCAGCAGTAACTCCCTCCAGAAGTGCCTCCTGACCTTTCAGACGAGCGCGAAACCGGCTCAGCGCCTGGCTTTTAGCGACGTATTCAATCCGGTCGGTGCCGGGAATAGCCCGGATGCTCTCCTGCAAGGACGCCTGCTCTGCCGCGGTCAGTTCCCGGTCGAAGTAAGCCGTCACCTGCACCCGGCTGCTCCATTCTTCCACCACCCCTTCCAGATTGACATACACAAGCAGAAACAGGGAGAGGATCAGGAGCGCTAGGGTGATCGTGCCGATAGTCAGCAGATTTACAGCCATATTCTGCCGCATGTTGCCAATTGCACGGGCTAGGAAATAGCCTAATCTGCCGCCGCCACTGCGCATCGGCAGCTTCGGCCTGTTTGCCGGTGCGGGATTATTTCGGGACACTGGCGTCCTCCCTGATCTGCCCGCTTTCCAGGACAACTACGCGCCTGGGGCAGCTCTCAATCAGCCGCCGGTCGTGAGAAGCAACCAACACCGTAGTCCCGCGGAAATTTGCCTCCTTGAAGATATTCAGAATCTGTTCCTTGTTCTCGTCATCCAGGTTGCCGGTCGGTTCGTCCGCCAACAGGATTCTTGGCTCATTCACCAGCGCCCGCGCCAGGGCCACTCGCTGCTGTTCACCGCCAGAAAGACGCAGCGGTGTGGAGTTTATTTTGTGCTCCAACCCCATCTGCTTGAGGATGAAATAAGCCCGCCTGCTGATGTCTGGCTTGCTCCAGCCGAGGACCTCCAGGGTGATTGCCACGTTATCGAACACCGTCCGGTTTGGCAGGAGCTTGAAGTCCTGGAAGACCACCCCGATTTTCCGCCGCAGATAGGGAATCTGTGCAAGAGGAAGCTTGGTAATGTTCTGGCCATCGACCAGGACCTGCCCCCGGTTCGGCGTGATCGCCCCATAGAGAAGTTTGAGCAGGGTGGATTTGCCGGCGCCCGACGCACCGGTGAGAAACACGAAGTCCCCCTTGGGCACCTTCAGGGTGATGCCGTTCAAGGCGGACGCGTCACGTTGATAGGCCATGTAGACGTTATGGAGCTGGATCATCTAGTTAACCTTTTCATCACCATTCATTATACGGGATATTGTTGGTACCGATAAGGTCGGAGCCGCTGTGCACGTCGTAGACCGCACCCTTGGCTTCCCCCCCACCTTCCGGCGGCGCCGGCGCCACTACCACCCAGCTATCCTTGCTCTTGGTGAAGGGGTCAGCGGGAATTCCCCGCAGATATTTCTTGTCCACCAGCTCCTGCAGGGAATCGGGATACTTCCCCTGGTCGGCAGCGAACTGATCGATGGTCGAGCGGAAATTGTAGAGGTCCTCTTCGAGCACAGCCTCGCGCGCCTTGGTGATCTTCCCCAGATAACTGGGGACGGCAATGGCGGTGAGGATGCCGATGATGCTCATGACGACCATCAGCTCGATCAGGGTGAA
>JANXYN010000057.1 GCA_025356035.1 Geobacteraceae bacterium | reverse complement strand
CCGCCCCGAGTTCGTCAGTGAGGCCGCAGAAAAGTTCGGCTCCCAGTGCACGGTGGTCGCCATCGACGCGCGCAGCAGGGCAGGCGGCGGCTGGGAAGTCTACACCCACGGGGGCCGAAACCCGACCGGGATCGACGTCATCGAGTGGGCGCACCGGATGGAGACCATGGGGGCCGGCGAGATCCTGCTCACCAGCATGGACCGCGACGGCACCAAGGACGGCTACGATCTGCTCCTGACCCGGGCCGTGGCGAATGCGGTATCCATTCCGGTCATCGCCTCCGGCGGGGCTGGAAATCTGGAACACCTCCACCAGGGGTTCACCATCGGCGGGGCGAGCGCTTGTCTGGCCGCCTCCATCTTCCATTACCGGCAGCACACCATCCGTGAGGCCAAGGAGTATCTTAGCGAGAAGGGCGTGCCGGTAAGAATCTAAGTTACAAAATTAACCACGGAGACACGGAGCGCACGGAGAAAGTCAATTACTACGATGCATTTGACTGCAAGGAAAATGGATTTATAGCATTGCAATGCTGCATTACCGTTGCTGATTATTCTCTGTGTGCTCTGTGTCTCCGTGGTGAAATGGATGGTGATTGGAATGGTTGATGATAACAAGCAAGACGACATTCTGCAGGCAATCTACCAGGTGATCCTGGAACGGAAGGCCAATGGGGGCGACAAATCCTATACCGCTTCCCTGCTGGCCAAGGGGCTTGACAAGGTCCTGAAAAAGCTTGGTGAAGAGTCTACCGAGCTGGTCATCGCCGGCAAGGGGGGGGAGCGGGCTGAGATTGTCTATGAAACCGCTGACCTGCTGTTCCATACCCTGTTGCTGCTCGGTTACTACGAAATCCCGCCGGAAGAGATCTACCAGGAGCTGCGCCGGCGCTTTGGCACTTCAGGCATTGTGGAGAAAGAGGCGCGACTGCAGTAACTCCGGAAGAAGCTCGGTTAACGGGTGGATCATCTTTACCTGCTGCGGGGTGGTGAGGCCGGCGTGCGCAACTCGTCAACCCATGAGAATACCGTGGGAAAGCCGAGATTTTGCTTGACATTGACAGCATGGATGGTATCATTGCATCCTTTAAAGAACCCATCAGCTTTAACTATGTCCTGGTCCAGTAGGCACCAAATCTATACAGGGAGGGAGGGGAATATGGATGCCGGGTGTAAAGGTAAAAGAAAATGAGTCCTTTGAACTTGCCCTGAAGAAATTCAAGAAGCAGTGTGAAAAGGCAGGAATCCTGTCAGAAGTTCGCAAACGGGAGCATTACGAGAAGCCGAGTATCAAAAGGAAGAAAAAGGCGATCGCTGCTCGCAAACGGGCACTGAAAAAACAGCGGAAGCTAATGGAATAAAGGGGTCATGATGACGCTACGGGAAAGACTCGTTGAGGAAATGAAGGTGGCGATGAAGGCCAAGGATGACCTCAAGCTTTCCGTAATCCGCATGGTCCGTTCCTCGATCAAGAACCGGGAAATCGATCTGAAGCGGGAGCTCGACGATCAGGGCGTTACTGAGATAATCGCCGGGGTTGTCAAGCAGCGTAAGGAATCGATCCGGCTGTTCAAGGAAGCTGGCCGGGAAGACCTCGTGGCAAAAGAAGAGAAGGAGCTTGCGCTCCTTCTCGAATTTCTCCCCAAGCAGCTGGACCGCGGGGAGATTGAAGTCCTGGTGGCGAAGGCCATCGCCGAATGCGGTGCCCAGGGGGCCGGTGATCTGGGGAAGGTGATGAAGGTCCTCAAGCCACTGGTTGCAGGGGTGGCAGACGGCAAGCTGGTCAATGACATCGTCAGGGAAAAACTGGCTTAATCCATGAGGGGGGCGCAGGTTCCCCGCTTAATTATACAGTGAGTTTGGGCAACAGATGTGGGGGCGATCCGTGGGTTGCCCCTACTTTTACTTTATAAGGATAGCCCCTTGCACGGAATAAACCTTGTCGATATCTTGATCTGGGGCATTTTACTGTTTTTCATGATAAAAGGCTTTCTGCGAGGGTTCGTCAGGGAGGTATGTTTCCTGCTTGGCCTGCTGTTCGGCGTCTGGGCGGCCTTCAGATACTATCCTTCGCTGGTGACGGCAATGCGGCCATACCTGCAGCTTCCCCACCACATTGCATCCGTCATTTCCTTTATTCTCATCTTGTTGACGCTTGGCCTGCTGTTTTTCCTGCTCGGCTATCTACTGACCCTCCTCCTGGAAAAGTACAAGCTGGCAGGGAGCCTGAACCGGACTGGTGGGATCGTTTTTGGCTTTTTGCAGGGTGCATTCCTGCTCTGTATGATACTATATTTCCTGACTGCGGGTTCGCTCCCCGACTGGCTGAAACTGCCGCTGGAGAAATCGAAGAGTGCGCCAACCTTTATCCTCTGCGGCAGAGAGCTTGCTGCTGGTTGGGATGGAGAGACCGGTGGACGCGCTCGCCTGATCAGGAACCGCTGACCGTTGCCTGACCAAGCTCCCCTGCCGGGGTGGGCAATGATAAAATTGCAGTATTCAGGTTGAAGATGTCGACTATCCCAGACGATACGGTAAGAGAGGTTCGCGAACGGGCGGATATTGTCAGTGTGGTTGCCGACTATGTGAGTCTCCGCAAGTCCGGAACGAATTTTCAGGGGCTCTGCCCCTTTCATGGGGAAAAGAGTCCTTCCTTCAACGTCAATCCGGGGCGTGGTATCTTTCACTGTTTCGGCTGCGGCGTGGGGGGAGATGTCTACGCCTTCATCATGCGGGTCGAGGGGTTGGTTTTCCCGGAAGCGGTTAAATTTCTTGCCAAGCGGGTCGGCATTACCATCGAAGACCGACCGCTGACCCCGGTCGAGAAACGGCGGGTGGACGAGAAGGAGCTTTGCTACCGGGTCACTGAGCTGGCGGCGCAGTTTTACCGAAACGTGCTGGTTGAGGGGGCCGCTGGCGAGCCGGCACGGCGCTACCTTGCCCGGCGCGAAGTGGTCGCGGAGACTGCCGCAGCGTATCGGCTCGGCTATGCGGCGGAGAGCTGGGATGCACTGGCGCGACACCTCGAGAAGAGCGGTGTCCAGCTGGAGATAGCGGAAAAGCTCGGGCTGATCCGGCGCAAGGAGCGGGGTGGCTATTACGACCTGTTCCGCAACCGCCTGCTGTTTGTCATTGCCGATTCCCAGGGGCGGCCCATTGGCTTTGGCGGAAGGGTGCTCGATGACTCCCTCCCCAAGTACATTAATTCGCCGGAATCGCCCATCTACCACAAGAGCGATGTGCTGTTTGGTCTCGATCTGGCCAAGCCGGCCATGCGCGAGCAAGGTGCCGCAATTGTTGTGGAAGGATATTTTGACCACCTGGCGCTGTTCCAGGCGGGGGTGAAAAATGCGGTTGCCACCTGCGGCACCGCCCTGACGCCGAGCCATCTGAAACTGTTGCAGCGTTACGCAGGGAAGGCCTATACCCTGTTTGACGCGGACAGCGCCGGCAAAAAAGCGACCTTTCGCGCCATGGAGCTGTTCCTTGAGGAGAGCTTCCCGGCCTATGTGGTGGAGCTGACCGCCGGCGAAGATCCCGACAGCTTCCTCAGGAAAGAGGGGGTGAGCGCCTTTGCCGAGCGGCTGAAGCGGGCGCTCCCGATTTTTGAGTACTTTTACCGGGACCTCGTGAAGCAGGCGGCTCCGGGCGGCATTGAAGGGAAGGTCAAGGTCGTGGAGGAACTGGCGCCGCGGCTAGCAAAGATTGACAACCAGGTCGAGCGGGAATTGTACATCAAGGAAGTCGCCCGGGTACTCGGAATCAATGAAGGGGTGCTGCGGAAAAGGATCGGCGGTGCTCCCTTGTCTCCCGCTGAACTGGCCCCCCGCCGGGAACCGAAAAAAATGGGCGTTGGCCCGGAAGAGATGCTCCTGTCCCTGATGGGTAAGTATCCGGAGGTGGCGGGCCGGGTGCGGGAATATGGGGCTGCCAGGCTGTTCCAGTCTGCGCTGGTTGGGGTGGCTGAAGCGATCATTGCCCAGGTCCAGGCAGGCAACGGGATTGACTGGCCGCAACTACTGGATAGCGTCGATTCCGTCGAGGAGAAGAGCCGTCTTGCGGCATTCCTGCTGAATGACGTTCAGCTGGAAGATATGGACCCGAACAAGGCCTTCGAGCAATGCCGCATGTCACTTGAACGCGCCGGTCTTAAAGGTCTGAAGGCGCTTACTAGGGAGCTGTCCCAGGCTGAACCGGACAGTGCACGCTATCGGGAATTGCTCCAACAGATTGATCTTCTCCGCACCAAGAAATCGCAACTGAATTAAGATATAATGCTAAATGAGGTGACGTGGATGTCCAAGAAGAGTATGGATGAAGTGAAACAGCTGATCGACCTCGGCAAGGAGAAGGGTTTTCTGACCTATGACGAGGTCAACGACCTACTCCCCTCCGATGTGGTCTCTTCGGAACAGATTGACGACGTCATGAGCATGTTCGGCGAGATGGACATTGAAATTGTCGATTCCGCGCAGAAAGTGAAGCTCCCCAAGGCCATTGAGGAAGAAGGGGAGGAGGGGGAAGGCGAAGGGGAGGAAGTGGAGTTCGAACCGGGGACCCTCGGCCGAACCAGCGACCCGGTCCGCATGTACCTGCGCGAGATGGGCTCGGTCTCGCTCCTCACCCGGGAGGGAGAGGTGGAGATCGCCAAGCGGATCGAGGTAGGGGACCGGGACGTGGCGAGCGTCATCCTCAACACCCCGATCACCGTCAAGGAGGTCATCTCCCTTGGCGACCGGCTGGCGAAGTTCCAGGTCAGCGCGGCGGAGATCAGCAAAGAGGTGGAAGAGGAGGAGCTGGAAGAGGACGAGGAGGATGTCCAGAAAACCAGGCTGCTCGCCGTTATCGAAGAGATAAAGGGGTACGATGCCAGCGTGGAGGAGCTCCAGAAATCGCTGGAAGAGGAATCCCTTTCCGCCAAGGAGCGGACGAAGCTTGAGCAGGAACAGAAGGCGCTCAAGGGGAAGCTGGCGGATCTCCTGAAATCGCTGCGGCTCAAGGATCGCCACATCGAAAAGATTTCTCTGCGGCTCAAGGAGCTTGCCCATAAGGTTGAGAATGTTATGGGAGAGATCGAGGCGCTGGCCGTAGAGCACGGGATCGGCGGCGAAGAATTGCTGGTGCTGATCGAAAAGTTAAAGGGGGGCGAAAAAGAAGAGAAAAAGGTCCTCAAGCAGCTGAAGTTGTCGGCGGAAGAGGCGCAGAAGCTGGCGAAGAAGGTGCACGCCGCCAGCAAAAAACTGCAGAAAATCGAGCAGGAGTCGGGTTTCAGAGCCAACGAGCTGTCCCGGGCGATCAAGGCCATCGAAGAAGGGGAGAGTCGGTCAAAACTTGCCAAATCCGAGCTGGTGGAGGCGAACCTGCGGCTGGTGGTCTCCATCGCGAAGAAATACACCAACCGAGGTCTGCAGTTCCTCGACCTGATCCAGGAAGGAAACATCGGCCTGATGAAGGCGGTGGACAAGTTTGAATATCAGCGCGGTTATAAGTTCTCCACCTATGCCACCTGGTGGATTCGCCAGGCAATCACCCGTGCCATTGCCGACCAGGCGCGGACCATCCGAATCCCGGTCCACATGATCGAGACCATCAACAAGCTGATCCGCACCAGCCGGCAGCTGGTCCAGGAGATCGGCCGGGAGCCTTCACCGGAGGAGATCGCCGAGCGGATGCAGTTGCCGCTCGACAAGGTGCGTAAGGTTCTGAAGATCGCCAAGGAACCCATTTCCCTGGAAACCCCCATCGGCGAGGAGGAAGATTCCCACCTGGGCGATTTCATCGAGGACAAAGGGGTGGTCTCGCCACTGGAGGCAGTAATCAAGGCGAACCTTACCGAGCAGACCTCCCGGGTCCTTTCCACTCTCACCCCTCGCGAGGAGAAGGTGCTGCGGATGCGCTTCGGTATTGGCGAGAAAAGTGACCATACCCTGGAAGAGGTGGGCCAGGATTTTGAGGTAACCCGGGAACGGATCCGGCAGATCGAGGCCAAGGCGCTGAGAAAGCTGCGTCATCCGAGCCGGAGTAAGAAGCTCAAGAGCTTTGTGGAATAACCGGAGAAAAGAATAGACAAAGGCCGCATCAGGAAATTGATGCGGCCTTTTTTATTGCTCATAGCCAGAAACTGCGCAGGACTATCTGTGGGTTAAACTACTCGGATCATAAAATCCGGGCAGGCGGCAGCGCAGTAGCCGCAGAGAATACAGACGGCATCGTCAACCTGTGCCTTGCCGGCCACCAGGGAGAGGGCGTCATTGGTGCAGGCTGCTACGCACTTCCCGCACCCCGTGCAGAACTGTTTCATGATTTGCAGCCGCCGGCGCCTGCTTTCCAGTACCTGCCAGGTTGCATCATCAGCTACCCCGTCGCTGACCAGGGCCAGATTGGCCTCGATCTCCTGCTCGGAGAGCATCCCCACCGCCAGCGCATCGACCCCCTCCACTCCCAGCACGAAACGGAGGCTCTGTCTGGCCTCTACGATCAGGTTGCCGCCGGCCAGCGCCTTCATGGCATAGACCCCCTGGCCCGCCCGGTGGCATGCGCCGATTGCCGCGGCCATCGCTTCGGCGTCACCGTCCAGAATCCCCATCCCGCTTCGGTTGATGAGCGGATGGATCACCTCGATTTCTGGATGGTTGGCGGCCTTGCGGATCGCTACGATGTAGTGGGAGGAGAGCCCCACGTGGCCGATCTTCCCCTCGTCCTTCATCTTCAACAATTCCGCCAGCACCTCTGCCCTTTCCACAAAAGGGTCGGCAATGCGGGCACCATGCAAATGGACGATCTCCAGCCGTTCGCGTCCCAGCTCGCGCAACGCCCGTTCCACGTGGGCACGGGCAGTGGCGGCGTCCAGCGCATGGGTTTTGCTGGCAATATATACTTCGCCTGCATATCCCTGCAGCGCGGCGCGGATATGGGGGTAGGTCCCGTACAGTTCCGCCGTGTCGAGCAAGTTGATGCCAAGATCCAGGGCGTGACGGATCAGCTTCCCCCCTGCCTCTGGGGAGAGGGCGGCCTGCAACGGGCCAAGCGGCAGGGTGCCGTAAATCAGTGGGTTGATGCGCAGGCCGGTCTTACCCAGGACTACCCGTTTCATGTTTTCTCCCGGAAATTTGATTCATTCATGTCGTGTTGAAAGGCTGAAATTCAGTCAAAACCTGCCTCTCGCTGAGTTCGCAGAGACCGCGGAAATTCATAAAGATCCTGTATCTACGATTTTATCCTTATGCTCTGCGGGCTCAAGCGAACGGAGTGAGCGGGCGAGAGTAGTCTGTTTTCCGAATTTTCCGCTTTGCACGAAATAACTGAAATTTTACAGTATCTATAGCAGTGATCTGGAGGGATGTCAACGCGTTGGTGGGTGGAGCTATGAAGCCGGTGGGAGGCATTATGTGGCGGCCACCGCGAGCAGCGTGAATGAAAAAGGGCGGGAGAAAAACTCCCGCCCGGAATGACCAATTCCCAATATTATTTCTGTGGTTCCGACTGTGGCGGCGCTTGCTGTTTCTGCATCCGTTTTTCGCGGCGCTCCTTGGCCTTTTCCTGCATCTCCTCCAGCTTCTTCTGCTGTTCTGGGGTCAGGATCGGTTTGATCTTGTCGTGGGTGGTGTTGCGGAGCTGCTCGATTTTTTCCATCTTCTGCGGGCGCGACAGGGAGCTATCCTCGTGGATCGCCTTGGCCTGGGCCACTTCATCCTCTAACAACGGCTTGATCTTCGCCTTCTGCTCATCGGTCAATTGCAGCCGCTGGCCCATCCGCTGCAGTCGCTCCGCTACCGGAGGCGGGCCCTGCCGCCCGGCTCCCGGTCCTCCCATCTTTCCCGGCCCCATCTCTGCCATTGCCAGCTGGCCAAAACCGACCAGGGCGGTCACCGCCGCTGCCAGCATGCATGCTGTCCATACTCTTTTCATCACTGCCTCCTTTTTGACTGGCGGGTCTCCACCGGCAGAAGATCCCGCTTGTTTGACGTTACAAAGTATAACGCATTCCGTTCTTAATGGTTGACAGGCCCGGTCATTTTGGGCATCTTGTCCTCAACCACCTGCTAAAACCGGCGTTCCTTGGTATAGTGTAGGAAGAAAAACGTGCAGCGTTCCCAGGAGGTGCCATGATCCACCGGCTCAGCGTCAAAAGTCACGCCCGCACGGAGCTGATCAACATCACCGCCGAGGTGGGGGAACTCGTAAGGAACTCGCGGGTGCAACGGGAGGTATGCCACCTCTTCGTCCTTCACACCACGGCAGGGATCACCATTAACGAGGGGGCGGATCCAGCGGTAGTGAGGGACATGACCGGCTTCCTGAACCGGCTGGTTCCTAATGATCACTACTTTACCCACGCTGAAGGAAATTCCGACGCCCACATCAAGTCGACCCTGGTCGGCACCGCCCAAGCCATTCTCATTGAGGAGGGGAAGCTGCTCCTCGGGACCTGGCAGGCCATCTACTTCTGCGAATTCGACGGGCCGCGCCAGCGGACCGTGGCGGTAAAGGTCGTCGCCGATATTTGAACGGGGAGCAACTGTCCATGACCAACCTGATCCTCCTGATCGTCTGTTTTGCCGCGGGGCTGATTCTTCGCTGGACCGGCCGGTTTCCGGAGAACACCCCGGCGCCGCTGAACGGCTTCATCATTCACGTCTCCCTGCCAGCCCTGACCCTACTCCATGTGCACCGGCTGCAGCTTGACCGGTCGATCGTCTATCCGGCGCTGATGGCCTGGCTCCTGTTCGGCCTCGGCGTCCTGTTCTTTGCCGGCGTCGGCCGCCTGGCAAGGCTTCCCCGCGCCACGGTCGGCGCTCTCATCATGGTCGGCGCCCTCGGCAACACTTCCTTTGTCGGTCTACCGATGATCGAGGCGTTCTATGGCAAGGAACTGCTCGGCGTCGGGATCATCGCCGACCAGCTCGGCACCTTCATGGTCCTTGCCACTCTCGGCATCATCACTGCCACGGTTTACTCCAGCGGCGAGGTGTCAGCGCGGGCAGTGTTGCGGCGGATTCTGTTGTTTCCACCGTTCCAGGCGCTGGTCATTGCGCTGCTGCTCCGCCCTTTCAGCTACCCGGAGTGGCTGACTCCGGTGCTGACCAAACTCGGCGACACCCTCACCCCGCTCGCGCTGGTCTCGGTCGGCTTTCAGCTGCGTCTGAGTCACCTCAAGGGGACGCTGCAACCGCTGGGATTGGGGCTCTTTTTTAAGTTGCTTCTTGCTCCGGCCCTGCTGGCGCTCTTTTTTGTTGGGCTACTCGGTGCCCACGGACAAGTAATCCAGGTAACCATCTTCGAGGCGGCAATGGCGCCGATGATCACGGCGGGAATCGTGGCGGTCGATCACGACCTGAACCCGCCGCTGGTGGCGGTGATGATCGGCATCGGCATACCCTTGTCGTTTCTTACCCTGACCGGCTGGTCATATTTGCTTAAGGTCGTGGCATGAATGCCAAGCCTAAGTTTTTCCGCTACAGCGCCGACGTCCTGATTCACTACCAGGAAGAAGGGACCGGGGCGACGCCGATCGTATTTCTCCATGGCTTTGCTGCTTCGCTCGTCACCTGGCACGATATACGACGCATGTTTGCTCCGGAACGTTACCGACTCTTCCTCCTCGACCTGAAAGGGTCTGGATTGTCCTCCAAGCCGCATGACGGTCTTTATGGACCGACTACGCATGCGGCTATCGTCTCCGCCTTTCTGGACGCGCACGAAGTCAATGGCGTGGTCCTTGTCGGGCATTCATTCGGCGGTGCAGTTGCCCTGCTGACCTCCCTCAAGTCACTGGCGGAGGGGGAACGGAGGAGGATCGGCCGGCTGATCCTTATCGACTGCGCCGTTTATCCGCAGAAAATCCCACGCTTCATCGGTTACCTCAGGATTCCGCTGCTTGGTCATCTGCTGCTGAAGGCCACCCCGGTCCGCTTTGGCGTCTGGCAGATGCTGACCAACATTTTTCGAAACAAGAGGGCCATCACCCCGGAGCGGATCGAGCGCTATGCAAGCTGCTTCGGCAAAGAGAGCGCCTACTCCCTCATTCAGGGGGCGCGGCAGCTGCTCCCGCCCGACAGTGTGGAGCTCGTCCGTCGCTATCGGGAGATCGATCTTCCCACCCTGATCATCTGGGGGAGGGAGGACCCGCTGATCAGTCTCGATCAGGGGGTGCGTCTGCAAGGCGAGCTTCCCCGCGCCCGGCTGGCGGTGCTGGAAAACTGCGGCCACAATCCCCATGAAGAATGGCCGGAACAGACCTTTGCCGTAATGCGTGAATTCTTGACAAGCGAACAAACGGGAGGAAGCGGTGTGTCTGATCCTGTTGGCAAATGACGTACATCCCGACTATCGGTTGATCCTGGCCGCCAATCGGGACGAATTTTATGATCGGCCGACGGCCCCGGCTAGCTTCTGGCAGGGGGCGCCAACCGTCCTTGCCGGCCGCGACCTGCACGGGGGCGGCAGCTGGCTTGGCGTCTCCAGGACGGGACGATTCGCGGCCCTCTCCAACTACCGGGAGCCCCAGGCGCACAGGCACAACACGCCGTCACGGGGGAAGCTGGTCAGTAACTACCTGCAGGGGGACCTGCCGCCGGCCGTCTATCTGGCAGGGTTGCAAGAACAGGCTGCCGGCTATAACGGCTTCAACCTCATCGTCGGCGATAGTGGCGGCCTCTGCTATTTCTCCAACCGGCAGGGCGCTCCCCAGTCATTGTCGGCGGGGATCTACGGCCTAAGCAATCATCTACTCGACACGCCATGGCCGAAGGTGGTGCGGGGGAAGGGGGCGCTTGCAGCGCTGCTGGGCAATGGGGGGGCGCTGGAGCCAGAGGCGTGCTTTGCCCTGTTGGCCGACGGGACTATGGCGCCGGACCAGCTGCTCCCCGACACCGGCGTGGGGCTGGAACTGGAGCGGGCGCTCTCCGCGATCTTCATCACCACTCCAAAGTATGGCACCCGTGCCTCGACGCTGGTTTTCATCGACCGGCAGAACAACCTGACTTTCCTGGAGCGGAGTTTCGGCCCTGGCGGGGAGGCGGGAGAGACCCGACGGTTTTATTTCCGGATCGGTGCGTGAGCCGCGTGACGCGGCTGGTTGCACATCAGTGAAAGTGTTAAGGGCGGGCTAAATTGCGGTATTGGCAAGAACCTGTAGGGGTTGCTCTCCAGGGAAGCTTTCGCAAAGACTGGCGTAGGTTTCGAATCCTGCCTCGATGCGGAGGGTTTTCACCCCCATTCCCCCTTTTTTGACCAGATGGATCATGTTGCCCGGCACCCGCTTGGCCCAGGTAACCACACCGAAGAGCACGATTGTGCCGCGATCGGGGATCGAAAGCTCGACGCAGATATCGTGGCCAGGCTCCAGGATGTTGGCGGATTTTATAAACAGCCCTTCCGCGGTGATGTCCTCGGTAAAACCCATCCGATTCGGGGTGGTCGGGCCAAACCGCAGGCTGAATCTCTTGCTGTGCCGCTTGCTGAGTCTTTTGTCTGCCATATGTCCCCCTCGTAATATTGTTAACATAAATACATTATACTAAACTAATATAAGCGTCCTAGAAAAGCAAGCGAAATCTTTCACTTTTTTCTCGACAAAGGGGGCTGGAGAAACTGAGGAAGGTCCGAAATTTTTCCGGGAACTTTTTCCCCGATCCTCCTGTCTAAACAACAAATACCCATTCAAGGAGGATTAATCATGCACAATCGTCATTTCTACATGAAGCTCAAGAAGACCACGCAACGTTCCAACTGCCGATGGCTCGCCGTCGGCCTGCTGCTGGCGGTTCTGTTGCCCGCCGGTTGCAGTAAAAAAGAGGTCCTGAAGGCCGAGGCGCCCAGCTATGAGACCAAAGCGATGGTGGTCGACTCTTCCCTGCGGGCCAAGCAGGCCGTTATGGGGGAAGCCTATATGCCAGCAGCGCCGGCTTCGCTCCCCATGCCGCAGCGCCAGCCCAATTCTGCTGCCGACTTCAACACCGAGGGGTATGATCGGGTCAACGAAAACCCGTTCCTGAAAGTCCTCGATAACCCCCTCTCCACCTTCTCCATTGATGTGGATACCGCCTCCTACACCAACGTGCGGCGCTTCATCAACGACGGCAAACTCCCCCCCGCGGATGCGGTCCGGATCGAGGAGCTGGTCAACTACTTCGCCTACGACTACCCACAGCCCACCGGCGATGCCCCTTTTTCCTTCACCACCGAGCTGACCGACGCCCCTTGGCAGCCGGGGAATAAATTGCTCCTCGTCGGCCTGCAGGGGGTGCAAATTCCCACGGCCAAGCTCCCACCCGCCAACCTGGTTTTCCTGATCGACGTCTCCGGCTCCATGAACGAAGAAAACAAGCTGCCACTGCTGGTCAAGTCGTTCAAGCTGCTGGTAAACCAACTGCGCCCCCAGGATCGTGTGGCCATCGTCGTCTATGCGGGCCAGGCCGGTCTGGTGCTCCCCGCCACCAGCGGCAGGGAAAAAGAAAAGATCCTGGCAGCCCTCGATAGCCTCCAGGCGGGGGGAAGCACCGCCGGTGGCCAGGGGATTCAACTGGCCTACAAGGTTGCCAAGGAAAACTATTTGAAGGATGGCAACAATCGGGTAATCCTGGCTACGGACGGTGACTTCAATGTGGGGGCCTCCAGCGACGCCGAGATGGAGCGGCTGATCGAGGCGAAGCGGAACGACAGCATATTTCTCAGCGTGCTCGGTTACGGGATGGGCAACTACAAAGATGCAAAAATGCAGAAGCTCGCGGACAAGGGAAACGGCAACTATGCCTATATCGACAACCTGCTGGAAGCCAAGAAGGTGCTGGTTTCCCAATTCGGCGGGACATTGCTGACCATCGCCAAGGACGTCAAGCTGCAGGTCGAATTCAACCCGCTCAAGGTCAAGTCCTATCGGTTGATCGGCTATGAGAAGCGGATGCTGCGGGCCGAGGATTTTGCCGATGACAAGAAGGACGCCGGCGAGCTCGGTTCCGGTCACACGGTGACCGCCCTTTACGAAATTGTTCCCGCGGATGCTGCGTCCGCGGCGAAGCAGGAGCTGACCTACCAGACGGTCCAGGTCAAGGATAGCGCCCGTACCAGCACCGAACTAGCCACCATTCGCTTCCGCTACAAAAAACCGCAAGGCGCAGTCAGCACCGAACTTGTCCGGACGATCCCCGCCACGGGGGATGGCCCCGGCAAAGCCAGCGAGAATATCCGGTTCGCGGCGGCCGTGGCGGAATGGGGGATGCTGCTGCGCGATTCGGAGTACAAGGGTTCGGCGAATTACGCCCAGGTTCTCGAAATGGCCCGGAAGGCCAAGGGAACGGACAGCCAGGGCTATCGGGCCGAATTCATCAAGCTGGTGGAAATGGCTGAAATGCTCGGGAAGTAATGGTTGGGAGAGAAAGGGGAGTCACTCCCTTTTGCAGTTGAGATCATCGTTGTCCTGTTAGCAAATAGCGGTTTAGGTCTATAAGCCCCGTTAGGGGCGTTGGATGGTAGCCGGGGGATTTAGCCCCCGGAAGGGATACCAAATTCCCCCACGTCACGTACGTGACGTGAGGATATATTTTCTCATTAGCCGGGGAATTAATTCCCCGGCTACCCTCATTCTGTCCCGACGGGACGTAAGCAAAACCCTTACCGGACACTGCTGATTTGAGAAGAACATCGGGCCATGGCTATTTCATGCATTAGAAAGAAATGGCTATGGCCCGAATTATTTGCACAAATCTTCATGATAACCCCGCTGCCTGAAGGGGCGTGGTCTGCTATCGTGCCATCCTTTTGCTTGACAAAGGGGGAGGGAGAAAGTAAGTTCGTTAGCATTGATTCAGAAAGCGCGCGGCGGAGCGGTGGGGGAGAGAACAACGGTCAACCTGACACCGTGATATTTGCATAGGGAGGAGCTAAACCATATGAGTTTGCCGTCAAATGAAAAGATTGGTGGTGTATCCCTCATCCTTGGTTCCTTGCTGCTGACAGTTTATGCAGCGCTGTTCCCGGTGCTGCTTCCGGTTGGAAGTGGCACGCACGATTTTGTTCAGGTGGTGCTGAATCCAAATTGGATTCGGCTGGCACTCGTGGCCTTCGTTGGGGTTTTATTGATGCTCGGTGGTTTCTACGCGGTCTATTCGAGGCTGCGTTCCAAAGCCGGGGTAGTTGGGGCAATCGGTTTCCTGTTCGTCGAAGCCGCATATCTCCTTCAAGCATGCAAGATCACGTGGGAACTGTTTCTTTACCCAATCATCGCCTCTCATCCTGAGTCGGCTTTCCTATTACGAGAGGCGATTATCAAACACGATCCGGCGGTGATTATGTTTCGGGTGGCTGCATCCCTAACCATATTCATTGGCGTTGTTCTGTTTTGTCTCACGCTCTATCGTTCTGACGAATACCCGAAGGCAGCAGCCATTCTCTTTTTTGTCGGGGCACTCGTTTATCAGGTTGTTGAAAAACTAACGCTTTTAGATACAGAAAAGTACTAATTTATGCTATACTGCCGCGCATAATCTACCGGAATTGCAGGAGATATTTATGCGTGGGAATGACAACAAAACCGAAGCCTTGTTCGTTTATCTGTC
>JANXYN010000056.1 GCA_025356035.1 Geobacteraceae bacterium | reverse complement strand
GACAGATAAACGAACAAGGCTTCGGTTTTGTTGTCATTCCCACGCATAAATATCTCCTGCAATTCCGGTAGATTATGCGCGGCAGTATAGCATAAATTAGTACTTTTCTGTATCTAAAAGCGTTAGTTTTTCAACAACCTGCTAACACTGTTGACTTGATGACATCTTCAGGGAAGAAAACTGTAGTCTCCACTGTGCCGGCCTTACCATAAGCACCAACCGCAGCATATACACCCGGTTCAACATTAAGTAGAAAAGTGTCTTTGCAAACCCCAAACAATTCATCGAAGAAGGGGCAATCTTGATAGCTTGAAGCAATAACTTGATTCTTCTTTAGAGAGTCTTCCTTGCTGTCCAGTTTTATATAAAATACCTTTTCAGCAACAAATGATTGCATTACCGTAAGTTGAGAATGAACATCCAACTTGATGGCGATAGCAACTGACGATTTGCCTTTCTCTGCTGCCACTGGGATTCCGGCACAACCAGAGCACAAAAATATCTGCAAGACCAATAATAGGCGTGGAATCCCTATTTTTGCCATTAATACTTCTAAATACCGCTTTCCAGGGTATTTCATCTGCACCTCCGATATTGACATGTCTGATTCTGCCTTCATCAATCAACGCAACATCGTGTCGCGATCAACGTCACGGATGAGCGGAGTGGTTCACCGCGTCCGTTCGATCCGATCGTTGGGTGATCCCACGAGGAGGTACCTCGAACCACTCGCTAAGCCCATCCACAAGTCGGTCGGCCCACTTATGATACTTTTCCATTTTAAGGTGTTGAGCTCGGAAGCGTGAATAATTGACTGTCACGTTTATCCCAGTCACACGCGTTTCATACTCCGGCTCACCGTTTGGCAAAAATGGGCCGTTTGTTGGAAACATATAAGGTTCAAAATTGCCGAATGACGTTATGGTCGTTGGATCTACCCTAATAGTGACGGTGCAGAAGGGGTTTTTGATAATGAGGCCATCTTTCATCACCGTCAGATCTGTGTCTGGGGGCAGGCATACGTAGGATGAAGAAAGCGAAAGCGAATGTAGAGACGCGTCAGACGCGTGAGCAAACGAATTACTGACTGCTTCCAGGCGTTGGTTCAATGCGTCCGCGGTTAACGGCGTACAT
Organism: Geobacteraceae bacterium; assembly: GCA_025356035.1. Lineage (GTDB taxonomy): Bacteria > Desulfobacterota > Desulfuromonadia > Geobacterales > Geobacteraceae > JANXYN01. The sequence continues at coordinate 7,699 of JANXYN010000056.1, read as the reverse complement.
TCACTACGTTCCGGGAATATCGGTCGCGATGAGCTTTGTCCAAAGGATCCCTTGAGCACATTATATCGCGTCACTCGCCAGTCTGGCTGCTCGAAAACGATGTATTGCAAAATGCAAAACACGATCCTGTCTAGAGTTAGGCGTTCTCGGTTACCTTCGAAAGCTGCGGGCTTGTTCTCGGACAGCCACTGATTAGCCGCGATATCGGCTGTCCAACGAGAATCGGTGTGAGTGTATTTCCACTGATAAATTGAAGGCTGCGCACGATCTATTGTATACTCCGAGCTGACATAATCTACGCGAGTCGAAGGTTGAAGCTCGAACGAGAGTTGAACAGCAAAAAAAACTGCAGCCCCTGCAAGAGCGCCGGCAGCCAACACTAAGTTCCGAGAACCGGCATTAGCTAAGACGACAAAACCCAAGCTGATTATTGCCACAAGTGCTGCTGCTATTCCAATGAGCACTGCAACCTTGATGGTATCCATTGTCATCTTTACAACTCCTTAACCGCTTCAACGGTCTAGCCCTTGACTGGCTTGCCCGGTCGTAGGGGCTGGTTATACCTTCGCTCTTATTTTTCGTATGAATATCAAACCAATCGCATCCGCGATTTGTCAGGAGGTATTATGAATGAGAATTTCATGCGCAAAGCTACTTTTGTGGCTTGTTTGATTGCTGCGGTAATGTGTGTAGTTTTTGCCGTGGCAAACTGGAAGATATACCAGTCTCGGATGAAATTGTTTGCTTGGATGGAGCAATTACAGCAGGGAGTTGTGCAGTTGGAGAGGGGAAAAGAACTGGATATGCGGCAATACATGCAGCAATCGCCGCTACAAGAGAAACCCAAAACAAAGGAGTAACTGACCAATGAGGTCTCGACAATCGTTTTATATCTCGTATGTTCATTTCTCGGAGAGTAGCTAGAGCAAGACTAGGGTCATGGGTTTCTTGCAACAATAGGCGCAAATCCTCATCAGACATCTGTTCAATGTCCCGTATTGCGGTATTTGAAGTGTCACGATCCATAAAAAATATTCTCCTGATTATCTGTATAACGTGTTATTAGCAGGTTTTGCCATATGATTTACCTATATAGGATGCCTAGAACTTTCTCCGTTTAAAAACTCCTTCGGAATCCTCGCTTAAAGTTCTTTTCTGCAAATCAGACGATACAAAACCATAGTTTTTTCTGCGGGTCCGGTTTCAGTGTATATGTTTTCAGACCTTGCTACGTTCAGAATGAATCAAGTTCGGTCACTTATAGCACGATTGCAGACGGTTGAAAATTTAAAATTAAAACTTGCACTTGATCACAAAAAAGGCGGGGTTGGTCCCCGCCTTTCTCTTTACTAAACCACCCGTGTGCGCTGCACCCCGAGAGAGGAGCGCTCCGCAGTTATTCCCCACCGTTCCAGTTCCTGCAGTACGTTGGCCACCAGCGTATCGAGCTGTGCCGCCACCGGCTTCGATAACTCCAGCCCCATCTTGATCTCCGCCGGCTGCACCCCCCACAGCACCATCTCCTGGGGGGCAAACCCCTGCAGCTCGGCCACGCTCAGGAGATCCTGCAGCCCCATCTGGTGAGGGGAGAGCTTGGTCTTGAGAGCAAGCGGAATATCGGCACCGACGAGTCGCCGCAAGGTTCCCGACGGCCCGCCGGTTTCCATGGCGTCCACCACCAACAGCCGCGCCACCCCTTCTAGCCACGGCAGCAGATCGAGGCCGAGGGTGCCGCCATCGAGGATGGTGACCTGCGACGGCAGGCGATACTCATCCTGGAGGCGCTGCACCACCCGCACCCCGACCCCATCGTCGCTCATGACCAGATTTCCTATCCCCAATACCAGCGTTGTCAGCGGTTACTCCTTTTCCGGCACGGACTTGTAGCCGCCGAAGATCCCCGACATGACCCCGCCCCGCTCCTTCACGTCCATCAGCCAGGCGCTGTAGACATGGTGGATGGCGAAGGCGACAAAAAGCCACATCAGCAGGTGGTGGGTGAGCCGCATCCCCTGGTTGGAAAAGAGGAGAAACAGCCAACCAGTCAATTTATGCATGACGGAAGCGGGGGCATGTTCGGCATAGAGGGCAAAGCCGGTGGCAACCTGAACCAGGAACAGGCAATAGACAAGCGAATAAGTGGCGCCGGCCAGGGCGTTGTGGCCGGTCACGTGCGGGACCTTCCTGCTCATGAAGGTATAGTAGCGGAAGGTCTCCAGCATTCTATAGCGCCCCTCACTGGTGAGCCAGGGGACATAGGCACGCCAGCTGCTGTAGCTGTTGCCGACAAAGGCCCAGTAAATGCGACTCAGCACGCTAACAGTAAAGGCATAGGCCGCCACGAAATGAATGAAGCGGACCCACCCCATCACGAACCGAGAAGGATCGACCCCCAGGGTTTTCGGCGCGCCAATATAGTAGCCGGTGACCGACAGGATGACGATGGCGAGGAAATTGACCCAATGGGCAACCCGCACCGGCACTTCCCAGACATATTTGATAACCATGGTCGTCATGCAACCTCCTCACCCGGCCCAGCCGGGGTAAACCCTAACAGCCCAATCAACAGGGATATTCAGGATAATAAAGACAAAAAACTGTGGGCTTCTGCATCACCTTATAACAATTTTTGCTTTGTCATCCTGAAAATCCTGAATATCCCAGTAAATATTGTTTTTGCCGAGCTAAAGCACCTTGACCCTCACCAGTTCGCTTCCGTCCGGGTCGACCACGTGCACGGCACAGGCGAGGCAGGGGTCGAAGGAATGGATAGTCCGGAGGATCTCCAGCGGCTTGGTCGGATCGGCCAGCGGCGTTCCGACCAGGGCCGCCTCGTACGGTCCGCGCAATCCTTTCGCATCCCGGGGGGAAGCGTTCCAGGTGGAGGGGACCACTGCCTGGTAATTGAGGATCTGCTTGTCCTTGATCCTGATCCAGTGACCTAACGCTCCCCGTGGTGCCTCGTGCCAGCCGTAGCCGTCAAGGATCTTGCCGTCGCTGTGCCAGCTCGACGGGTCCCACTTCTCGCCGTTGTGGATCGTAAGATCGCCGCCGGCAATGTTGCCAACCAGCTGGTCAAGCCACTTCGGGAGCTCCCGAGTGATGAGCAGGGTCTCGATGCCCCGGGCCGCGGTCCGGCCGAGGGTGGAGAAGAGCGCCTCCGGCCCGACCTTCAGGTCGGAGAGCACCCCGTTTACCGCCGCTTTCACCTCTTTGTGGCCGGCAGCATAGGCAACCAGCAGCCTGGCCAGGGGGCCTACCTCCATCGGTTTGTCCGCATAGCGCGGCGCCTTGACCCACGAATATTTGTGGTCGGTATCGAGCTCCTTGTAAGGTGGTTGCGGGCCGGTATACCTCGCCTCGGTCTCGCCGCTCCAGGGGTGGAGCCCTTTGCCGGGGCCATCGGTGTAGCTGTACCAGGAATGATCGACGTATTCGCTGATCTTCAAGTGATCGACCGGATGAAGCTTGGAGAGGTCCTGGTTCAGGATGATGCCGCGCGGCATCCAGAGCATTTCCGATTTGCCGCTGTTGTCCTGGGGATATTCGCCGTAGGAGAGGAAGTTGCCGACCCCGCCGCCGATCCCGGCCCACTCCTTATAGAACGAGGCGATCGCCTTGAGGTCGGGGAGATAGACCTTTTCCACGAATTGCTGGGCCTTCTTCAACAACCCCCTGATCTCGGAGAGCTTCTGGTCATTGAGCGCCGTCTGGGAGTCGGGGTCGATGGCGATGGCCATCCCGCCCACCAGAAAGGTCTGCGGATGGGGATTTTTGCTCCCGAGAATGGCGTGGATCCGAATCACCTCTTTCTGCCAGTCGAGGGCCTCCAGGTAGTGGGCGGTGGCCAGCAGGTTCGCTTCCGGCGGGAGCCGGTAGGCCGGGTGCCCCCAGTAGGCATTGGCGAAAGGACCGAGCCGGCCGGTATTGACGAACGCCTGCAGCTTGTCCTGCACCGCCTTGAAGTAGGTGGCGGAATTGTTCGGCCAGTCGGAGATGGAGGCAGCCAGCCGGGCGGTTCCCGCCGGGTCCGCCTTGAGTGCCGAGGTAATGTCGACCCAATCGAGGGCATGCAGGTGGTAAAAGTGGATAACGTGGTCCTGGACATTCTGGATGCCGATGATGATGTTGCGGATCAGTTCGGCGTTGGCCGGGATCTTGATTTTCAGGGCATTTTCCACGCAGCGAATCGAGGCGATGGAATGGACGGTGGTGCAGACCCCGCAGAAGCGCTGCGTAAAATACCAGGCATCGCGGGGGTCGCGGGTTTTCAGGATCTTTTCGATCCCCCGGAACATGGTGCTGCTGCTCCAGGCGTCCTGCACCCGGCCTCCTTCCACAGCGGCCTCGATGCGGAGGTGCCCCTCGATTCTGGTAATCGGGTCTATGACAATCTTGTCCATCGCTTAATCCTCCTTTTTCCCTGACTGGTCATCGCCCTTGCGAAGCGCACTTACTACTCCGTGGGCAGCAAAAGCCGCTGCGGTGGCGACGGCAATACCGGCACCGATCTTGTCCGCCGTGCTTTCAATGCCAAAACCTGGAACGTTGGGCAACCGCTTGTAGAAGGGGGTCATGGTGTCCCAGAATTGCGGCTCGGAACAACCGGCACAGCCATGGCCCGCTGCAACCGGCCAGCTGGTCTTTTCGTTGTAGCGCTGGGTTGGACAGTTATGGAAGGTCTCCGGCCCCTTGCATCCCATCTTGTAGAGGCAAAACCCCTTTTTGTGACCGTGGTCCCCCCAGCTCTCCACATACTGGCCCGCATCAAAGTGCGGCCGGCGTTCGCAGGCGTCGTGGATCCGTTTGCCATAGGCGAATAGTGGCCGGCCGAGGCTGTCGGTGGTAGGGAGCTTGTTGAAGGTGAGATAGTGGACCACGGTGGCGGTGAGGTTATCGGGGTTTAAGGGACAGCCGGGGAGGTTGATCACCCTGGCGTTCGGTACCGCCTCCTTCACCCCGACCGCGCCGGTCGGGTTGGGGGCCGCTGCCGGAAGGCCGCCGAAGGAGGCACAACTCCCCACCGCAATGGTGGCAAAGGCGTTGCCGCAAACTTCGCGGGCGATGTCCAGCGCACTTCTGCCACCGATACAGCAGTAGACCCCGTTATCCTTAAGAGGGATGGAGCCTTCCACCACTACGATATATTTCCCCTTCTGCTCCTTTAACACTTTGGCGAGCGCCGCTTCCGCCTGGTGACCGGCGGCGGCCATGATGGTCTCGTGGTAATCAATCGAGAGCACATCCAGCACCAGCTCGGTCACCGTAGGGCTGGAAGCCCTGAGCAGCGCCTCGGTGTTGCCGGCACAGTCCTGGAATTCCAGCCAGACCAGGGTCGGGCGCTTAACCTGGTCGAGTGCCTCGGCGATCCGTGGCGCAAAGGTCACCGGCAACGCCAGGGCGGCAGACATGGCGCTGCAGAATTTCATGAAATCCCGGCGGGAGATCCCCTTTTCCTCCCAGATGCTCCGTTCGACAAAATCCCGTTTGATTTTCTGCTCTGTTGAATCGCCCTTCCCGCCAACCCTCTTTTTTCCCATGGAAAAAACCTCCTTACCCAATGGAACTCCAATTGCGACAGTGCGGTTTACCCAAAAAGGTACGAGGATATATTAACAGAAGTTTTGGAGAATTCAACCCTTGTCTGAAATTCGTTCACATAGAATGACGTTCTACAATTAAACCGGGCGCAAAAAAACGCCGGGGGAAGAACCGCACCCCGGCGTTTTTGTTAACCAACCGCTAACTATCGCTGTCACCGGCGATCAGCCGGCCAGGTTACATGACTTTGGCAATCTCCGCCGAGACATGGGCCTTGAACTGTTCAAAGTTCTTACGGAATCTTTCCACCAGATCCTTGGCAGTTGCATCGTATTTCGCCTTATCCTTCCAGACATTGCGCGGATTGAGCACTTCCGCGGGAACGCCGGGACATGCCTTGGGAATGGAGAGTCCGAAGAAGGGGTCCTGCTCGAACTCACCTTTTGCCAGGGTCCCGTCCAGCGCCGCATTAACCAGTGCCCGCGAATAGGCAATCTTCATCCGGCTCCCGACGCCTGGGCCGCCGCCGCTCCAGCCAGTGTTCACCAGCCAGCAGTGAGACTTGTGCTTGCCAATTTTTTCTTTCAGAAGCCCTGCGTAAACTGACGGATGGAGCGCCATAAACGGTGCACCGAAACAGGTGGAGAAGGTCGCCTGGGGCTCGGTGACGCCAGCCTCGGTCCCCGCCACTTTGGCCGTATAGCCGGAGAGGAAGTGATACATGGCCTGTTCCGGGGTAAGGCGGGATATCGGGGGGAGCACGCCGAAGGCGTCGCAGGTCAACATGATGACATTGGTCGGGTGACCGCCAATGCTCCCCTCGGCGATGTTCGGAATATGGGTGATCGGGTAGGAGGCCCGGGTATTCTCGGTGAAGGAGTCGTCGTTCAGATCGATCCGGCGGGTGAGGGTGTCAATGGCAACGTTTTCCAGGACCGTACCGAATCTTCTGGTGGTCTCATAGATCTCCGGCTCGGACTCCTTGGAGAGGTTGATGATCTTCGCGTAGCAGCCGCCTTCGAAGTTGAAGACCCCCTTGTCGTCCCAGCCATGCTCGTCGTCGCCGATCAGGGCCCGGTTCGGAGCGGCGGACAGGGTCGTCTTGCCGGTGCCGGAGAGGCCGAAGAAGATGGCGGTGTCCCCCTTGTCGCCAATATTGGCCGAACAATGCATGGAGAGGACCTTTTTCTGGTGGGGGAGGAGGTAGTTGAGGATGGTGAAGATCGACTTCTTGATCTCGCCGGCATAGCTGGTGCCGCCGATGATGATCAGTTTTTTGGCGAAGTTGATGATGATGAAGGTTTCGGTGTTGGTGCCGTCGGTCTTGGGGACCGAGTGGAAATTCGGCATGTCGATCACGGTGAACTCGGGCTTGTGCTTCTCGAGCTCTTCAGGGGTGGCCCGGACAAACATGTTGCGCGCAAACAAAGAGTGCCACGCCTTTTCGGTAATGACCCGGATCGGCAGCCGGTGACTCGGGCTGGTGCCGGCATAACAGTCCTGGACGAACAGGTCCCGCCCCTGCATATAGGCGGTCATCCGGTGGTAAAGGGCGTCGAACTTGGCCGGATCAAAGGGACGATTGACCTTCCCCCAGTTGATATGATCATGGCAGGAGGGCTCATCGACAACGAACTTTTCGTTTGCAGCACGGCCGGTATAATGGCCGGTTTTTACCGCCACGGCGCCCAGATGTGTCACTAACCCTTCACCGCGCTTCACGATCTGCTCGTAAAGAACAGCAGTGGGCGGCGTCCAGTAAATGAGATTGGCATTGGTGATGCCATGTTTTTCCAGACCGGTACCCCTGGTAATATCGTTCAGTTTCAAGTCCTTACCCTCCGCACGTGTATTTGGTTTTAGCCTGGCTAAAATAGCACACACGATTCTAAAATAAAAGTAAATATGTTAAGGCCCCGCGCAAATAGGTTTGGAAGGGACCGCTGGGCCCATGCACCGACTCATTGACAGCGTCCTTTTGAATGTTAGACTGAAGGTCAAAACGGCGTTTCAGGGAGGTGTGCTATGGCAAGAAAAGTGTGGGTTGATCAGGAAGTCTGTATCAGCTGTGGGCTGTGCGTCTCAAACTGTCCCGGGGTATTCCGCTTTAACGAAGCCGGCAAAGCCGAATGCTTCGACCAGGCCGGGGCAACCGAGC
>JANXYN010000054.1 GCA_025356035.1 Geobacteraceae bacterium | reverse complement strand
GAATTTGAGCAGATGAAAAAGAACATTTCCCCCTTCAAGCCGGGCGACTCGGTCAAGGTCCATGTGAAAATCGTGGAAGGCGACAAGAGCCGTATTCAGGTTTTCCAGGGAGTGGTGATCAAGCGTCAGAATGGCGGGCTCCGTGAGTCCTTCACTGTCAGGAAGATCTCCAACGGCGTCGGCGTCGAGCGTTGCTTTCCGCTGCACTCCCCATCCCTTGACGCCATTGAGGTGATAACCCGTGGCCAGGTCCGGCGGGCCAAACTTTACTACCTGCGGAAGCTTCGCGGCAAGGCAGCCAGGATCCGCGAGAAGAAATACGTGGCAATGGCATAACATCCAGAAAAGCCCCGGCACCACCGGGGCTTTTTTTGATTTCAAGTATAACCAGACTAACTCTTAGGTTTTCCTCTGCGTTCCTCTGTGTCCTCTGCGGTAAATGTTTTTAGGTTTATTGCCCGTGGTTATGGTGCTTTTCCTGCTGCATGACTCTTCGCCGAATTCGGGAGGGAGAACTTGAATCTGTTCGATAGTGAGCAGGAGCAGGATCTGCTGGCATTTGAGTTGCTGGCCCGCCGCCAAGGCTACCGGCAGATTGCCGGTATTGACGAGGCTGGCAGGGGACCACTGGCCGGACCAGTACTGGCTGCCGCCGTAATTCTGCCCGAAGGGGTCGGCCTCCCCGGCGTCACGGACTCGAAAAAGCTCACCCCAGCCAAACGGGAGATGCTGTTCGACCTGATTATGGCCAGGGCGCTGGCAGTTGGTGTCGGCTCCGCTGACCACCTCCTCATCGACCGGATCAACATCCTCCAGGCAACCCTCACCGCCATGCAACGGGCGATTGCTGCTCTTGCCATTCCGCCTGACTACCTCCTCATCGACGGCATCAGTGCCATTCCGCTTAACATCCCGCAAAAAACCATCAAGAGAGGGGATAGCGCCAGCCTCTCGATCGCAGCGGCTTCCATCATCGCCAAGGTGACACGGGACAGGCTGATGTTGGAGTTCGACGTTCGCTACCCCGGTTACGGCTTTGCCGGGCACAAGGGCTACGGCAGCGCCAGTCACCTGGAGGCCATTGTCAACCTTGGCCCCTGCGAAATCCACCGGAAGAGCTTTGGTGGCGTGAAGGAATACGTGAGGGGAGAAAGGTGATGGGTGCGACGGGTTCCGACAATCTCACCCTCGGCGCGCGGGGGGAAGACATTGCAGCTGCTTTCCTCAAGGGGCAGAAGTACGCCATTGTCGAGCGGAACTACCGCTGTAAAGCGGGAGAAGTTGACATAGTCGCCAGGGAGGGGAAGATCCTGGTGTTTGTCGAGGTGAAGACCCGTAGCAACGCAAGTTATGGCCCGCCGCAGCTTGCCGTTACCCAGTTCAAGCAGCGACAGATCTCCAAGGCTGCCCTGACCTGGCTGGCACAGAAGAAGCTGCACGACGTCAACGCCCGCTTTGACGTTATCGCCATCATCCTCAGGGAGCACGAGGTACCTGCGATCGAGCATATCAAAAATGCCTTTGACCTTGCCTACTGAAGTTCTCTATGCTAATAATTGGTGTCAGCTGAGCAGTTCGCCATTGAGGAGATGATCATGGACTTTACCGTCGCCCTGGCGCAGACCAAGCCGAAGCTGGGATGTCTGGCCGATAATCTGGCCAATGTGGAAGAGACCATCGGTTGGGGGATCGGCTCGAAGGCCGATCTGGTCCTTTTTCCGGAACTGGCCCTTACCGGCTATTTCCTCAAGGATCTGGTGCCGGAGGTGGCGCTCCGCCTCGACTCTCCAGAGATCGATAGACTGAAAGAACTGTCCCGGCGTATCTCCATTGCGATTGGTTTTGTGGAGATGACCGACGACTACCGCTTTTTCAACTCCGCCATCTATCTGGAGGGGGGGGAGATCCGACATCTGCACCGCAAGGTCTATCTCCCCACCTACGGACTCTTTGACGAACAGCGCTACATGGCCCGCGGCGAACAGTTCCGCGCCTTCGACAGCAGGTTTGGCCGGATGGGTCTTCTCATCTGCGAAGATATGTGGCATTTATCCGCGCCTTACATTCTCGCCATGGACGGCGCCACCACCCTTCTCTGTCTATCCAGCAGCCCCGGCCGTGGGGTCAGTGCCGACGACAATCTCGGCTCTACAACGGCCTGGCAGAAACTGAACTCCACTACCGCCATGTTTCTCAACTGTCGGGTGCTCTACTGTAACCGGGCCGGTTATGAGGACGGTGTCAATTTCTGGGGGGGGTCGGAGTCGGTTGAGCCGTCTGGCCATGTCAATACCAGAGGGAAAATCCTTGAAGAGGACTTTGTGTTGGCCAGGGTCGAGGAAGG
>JANXYN010000022.1 GCA_025356035.1 Geobacteraceae bacterium | reverse complement strand
CGGCGGCGGAGCGAAAATCGCAGACAAATTTGTTGAGCGTAAAACCACGCTCAAAATCGGGGCAGCGCCGGTCTGCTGCGCGACTGGGCACCACCTTAAACTCGATGATTTATTGTCTTGACTAAAGGGTCCACTATACTGCCCTACGTTCTACTCTCCCCGAGGAGCTCCTGACTTTATGCTTTAGTGCCGCCTTGACCAATTTTAGTTTGCAAATCAAGGGTTAGCGCTTCAATCCTTTGGCTAAGCTCTTTTACGAGTTCGGTCAGTTGCGTGTTCTGTTGCAGTAAATCTAATAACTGACCTGTCTGTTGTGCGGCTAGTGCTTGGCGCTGTTCGCTGGCCAAGGCGAGGGCTTCCCGATGTTGGGCGTCAGCATCGGCATGGGCCTTGTCGCGGTCTGCCTGGCGTGTCTGGGCAAGCAAGATAAGCGGCGCGGCATAGGCTGCCTGGAGACTGAAAGCGAGATTGAGCAGAATAAATGGATAGACATCGAACTTGGTATATCCAAAGGCATTCAGCCCTATCCAGATTGCAACTATTACGGTCTGGGTAACCAGAAATATCGGTGTCCCGAAAAAACGCGCAAATGCCTCGGCCTTCAGGGAGAACCAGTCATCGCCGAAGACCGAGCCCAGATGAAGGTGCGGAAGATGGAAGCGGAAGTAATGATTCGACGCAGCGGTTGCTGGGACGGGATTCGATGGTTTTACGGCTGTTTTCATGAAATCTCCTTTGTGTTGCCGGCACTGGCCGTAATCAATCGGCAAACTGGAGTATATCTATTTTAAGCTGGAAGAGTCAACTTTCACGATAGCGATTGCGCTTCACCTTTGCGTACTGCAGGTCCTTGGCCGGTACGGGCTTTTTGGTCTCGTCCGGGTGGCCGATAGCGATGATCGATTCCACCTTGAGCCGTTCCGGTAGATCGAGGAGTTCCCGGATGTAATCCTCCGCGGATCTTTTGCCATCATGGTTGCGGCTTCGAATCTGCGACCAGCAACTCCCCAGCCCCAACGACAGTGCCGCCAGCTGCACAATTATCGAGGCGATAGCGCAGTCTTCGATCCAGACGTCCGACTTGCTGCTGTCGGCGCAGACGACAATGGCAAGCGGGGCGTTTTTCAAGAATTCGGAGCCATGCTCCTTCGCTTGTGCTAGCTTGGCCAGCAGCTCCCGGTCATCCACCACTAGGAATTCCCATGGGTTGATCCCCCTCGAAGACGGCGCCCGAAGCAACGCCTCGATGAGGAGCTCGACGGTCGCCGGTGCAACCGGTTCCCCGGTAAATTTGCGGATGCTGCGGCGTTTCCTCAACAGTTCGATCATGGCGCGCCCCCTCCCCCCTGCTCTCCTGCAACCCGCTTTAAATAGGCCGGCGCGGCGGCTTTCGAAACCTTCGCTAACCGCTGCATCAGCTCAAACGGCACGTTGCGGAGGTTGTACGTTGCTTTAAGATCCGCAACCATTCCGATCCAGAGGTGGCCGGTCATCTCGGCATCGGCCAGAGCGCGGTGGTGGACCCCGTCCGTCTTTAGTTTCTTGTAGCGCACCAGGGTTTCCAGGCTATGGCTAGGAGCTTCGGGATAGATCCGGCGGGAGAGCAGCATGGAACAAGCGAATTCCTGGCTGCGTGGTTGGTTGATGCGCCGCAGTTCGGCATCGAGAAAGCGCCGGTCAAAGCCGGCATTGTGGGCAACCAGATGGTGCTGCGCCATAAAGGCGGCGAACCGCTGCATTACCTCGGCAATGGAGGGGGCGGCGCTAAGCATCTGATTGGTGATGCCGGTATAGTTCTCGATGAAGCTGCTGATCCGCATCGCCGGGTTCATTAGGCTCTGGAAGCGATCGACGATCCGGTTGTCACGGATCAGCACCGCACCAACCTCGATGGTCCTGTCACCATAATCGGGTGAGAGACCGGTCGTTTCAAAGTCGAGGACCACAACGTTGTAATTGCCCATAGATATCCTCAACAGTAATTTCAATACCCGGCCAGATCGAGCCCAGATGTATCGATCCGGGCCAGCCGCTTCCCCAGCCGTTTTTCAATCACCCGGAAATGCGGCATATCTTCCGGACAGAGCAAAGACACGGCCACCCCTGCGGTTTCGGCGCGACCGGTTCTGCCGATACGATGGATATAGTCGTTCGGCGAACGGGGGAGTTCAAAGTTGACCACATGGGGCAAAAACTTGATATCGATGCCGCGAGCGGCCAAGTCCGTGGCCACCAGCACCCGCACCGCACCGGTTTTGAACGCGGCAAGGGCTGCGGTACGTCCCCCCTGGCTCATGCCGCTATGAAAAGTTGCGGCGCTGATCCCGTTATCGAGCAGTTTCTTGACCACCAAATCGGCCCGTTTCTGCGACGAGATGAAGACCAGCACCTGCTGCCAATCGCCGGTCTTGATCAGGTATCTGAGCAAGGGGCCTTTGCGGCTCGGCTCGACCATATAAATCTGTTGCGTGATGAGATCGGCCCCATGCGCCGCTTCCTTAATCTCAATCTGCAGCGGTTCGGAGAGCAGGCTGGTTGCCAGCTGCCGCACATCCTCACCGAAGGTCGCGGAAAACAGCAGATTCTGCCGTTTTCGGGGAAGCAGGGCCAGGATCTGCGCGAGTTCATCCTGGAAACCTTCGCCAAGCAGTTTATCCGCTTCGTCCAGGACCAGAACGGCCACCTCTGACAGCTGCACGCTATTCTTGGCGACCAGCTCCAGCAAACGGCCCGGCGTGGCGACCAGCAGCTCGATGCCGTTCAACTCGATCATCTGCGGGTTGATGGCAACCCCGCCGAACACCGCCCCGGTTTTAACCTTGGGGGTCAAGTAACAACCGAGCTGCCGCATCACTTCACCGATCTGAGCGGCTAATTCACGGGTCGGCACCACGATCAGTGCCTTGAGCGCCTGCCGCCTGCGCGGCTCCTGGCACTGGACCAACTGCAGGAGAGGCAGGACAAAACTAGCCGTTTTCCCGGAGCCGGTTCTGGCGATAACCAGCAGATCCCTTCCCTGCAATACGGCCGGAATGACCTCGCGCTGAACCGGGTAGGGCCGCTCGAATCCCTGCTGGACAACCGCCTCCAGTAGACCCTTTATTAACCCAATGGATGCAAATGTCATTTACCTGCCCTGCTCCTGCGGCGACCGAGCTTGGGGGCGGGCCGCTCGGCAACGACCTTTTCCCGCGGCGTGCGCTTTGTCGGGGCCTGTGCCGCTTTTTTCAGCGCTTTCTGGGCCTTGGACGGCTCCTTGTCCAGCTTGGCCTCCTTCGTCCGGACCGTCCGTTTGACCGCATACTGCGGAAATTCTGCAAGCGTCTGGTGCGGAATGCTGTACTTGAGCAACTTCTCGATCGCCAGCAGCAGCGGCTGCTCTTCGGCGCTGACCAGCGACAGGGCCACCCCCATCTCTCCCGCCCGACCGGTGCGACCGATCCGATGGACATAATCTTCAGGAACCTGGGGCAGATCGTAATTTACCACATGCGGCAGACGCTCGATATCGAGCCCACGCGCCGCCACATCGGTCGCCACCAGCACGCGCAACTCGCCCCGCTTGAACTCGGCCAGGGTACGGGTCCGGATCGACTGGCTCTTGTTGCTGTGGATTGCGGCAGCCTTGATCCCGTCGTATAACAGTTCCTCGGTCAGCTTGTCCGCGCCGTAGCGAGTACGGGCAAAGACCAGCACCTGATTCCACCCACCCTTGCGGATCAGAAACGAGAGCATTTCCCGTTTCCGGCTCTTTTCCACTTCATAAAGCGCCTGGGTCACCGCGTCGGCGGTTATATTGCGGCGCGCCACTTCGATCTGCCGCGGGTGGTTGAGCAACTCGTCGGCGAGCTGCTTGATGCTCTGGGAATAGGTTGCCGAAAAGAGCAGGGTCTGGCGCTTAGCCGGCAGATACTCCGCCACCTTGTGGATGTCGTCGATAAAACCGAGATCAAGCATGCGGTCAGCCTCGTCCAGCACCAGAAACTTGATCCGTGAAAGGTTTATGGTGCCCCGTTCCGCGTGATCGAGCAATCGCCCCGGCGTGGCAACCACGATATCGACGCCACGGTGCAGCCGCTCGATCTGCGCCTGGATGGCAACTCCGCCGTAGATCATCGTAGAGCGCAGCGATAGGCGCCGGGCATAATTGTTCATATGTTCGCTGACCTGGGCCGCCAGCTCCCGGGTCGGCACCAAAACCAGCGCGCGCGGTCGACGGCGTTTGTCCGGGGGGACATTTTCACCCAGCATCTGGACGATCGGCAAGGCAAACGCTGCAGTCTTGCCGGTGCCTGTCTGGGCGCCGGCAAGCAGGTCGCCCCCCGCGAAAATTACCGGGATCGCCTCGGCCTGAATGGGGGTCGGGGTGGTATAACCTTGGGCGGCAATCGCGCTCATCAGTTCGGCGCGTAGGCCAAGAGATTCAAAAGACATTGCTGGAACTCCTCATATACAAAAATCAAAAACCACAGGGGTTTGTCCCTGTGGTTCAGGCTCTTACTACTTATAGCATGTTACCGCTCGGGGAGCAAATCTTTAGCCGTGCTCGACGGCAGGTCATGCCTCCAGCACCTCATTCAAACCACGTAGGGGCGAAGCAAACGATTCACCTGCTTCGCCCTTCTTGCAGTCATCTCCAAAAATGGGCAAAGCAGATACACCCTTGCTTTGCCCCTACAAAGGCCCTACCCCAAGGTCAGCTGATAATATACGCCGCCGTGCCGGTGGCGATCAAAACCCCCTCATCGTTTTTCAACTCCATCTGCACCGAAGCGATCCGCCCGCCAAGGCGCATGACCTTTGCCCCGGCGTGGAAACTGCGGCCAACCCCCTGATGCAGATAGTCGACCCGCAGGTCGATGGTCCCGAAGCGGCCAAAGCGGGTCAGAACCTGCTCGGCAGTTTCATTGGCGTGCTTTTCGGCGACGGCCAGGACCACGGCAAACCCACCGACCGTGTCGAGGGCGGTGGCAATCACCCCCCCATGAAGCCGGTTATGAATCAGGCTGCCGATCAGCTCTGGGCGCATGTCGAAGGCGAGCCGCGGCGCGTGGAGGTCCAACGACTCCAGCCGCAGGCCGATTACCCTGTTGAACGGAAAGCCATGCTCAAAGGTCTCGTGCAGCATGGTTTCAAGATTGGCCTGCTCCGCAGCGGAGCGGCGAACAACGACTTCGGCTGAGTTCATGTTATCCTTCTTTCCTTGTCTTTTAGACTCATCGTTAAAACCCCGGGAAAAGAAACGTTACTGCTTCCCGGTTTTTCCCACGTAGGGGCGAAGCAAACGATTCACCTGCTTCGCCCCTACAAATGCCTCCTGCCGCAGTACTATTTCCCCGACCAGAGCATAAACACGCTGATGTGGTTGATTTGCGGCTTATCATCGACGACGGTGCCGCTTATCTCTTTGATAACAAACCGCAACCGCTCATTGCCGCGCGGCAGGTCGATCACCAACCTCGCCGCCGGCAGCGCTGAATTATAGTTGCTTTTGGGATACTTCCTCAGAAGCACCTCGACGAAGGCGGCCAGATCTACCGTGCCCGTTTCCGGCACCCCTTCTGGGCCTATTACCGCAAGCTTGCGTAGGCCATCGTCAGGCTTTACCCGCAGGACCCGTCGGTCATTCGTAATCTGCCATGCCTCACTCATCTCGCCGGAGCCATTCGAGTAGAACTCAAGCTCCCAAATGTGCCGGAATCCCGCTATCTCAGCGCCCTCCACTTGCTTTATGTTATAGCTGAAGTAGGTGCCTCGTTCTACAACATAGAGGGTATAGGGAATGCCGATTTTGGCTGCGATTTTTTCGGGGGTGTCTCCGGCAGAGATGTTGCCGCCGGACCAGGCGGTAAGGGCTTGAACATGGCCGATCTTGTGCAGGTAGACGATAGTGGTGTTGATCTCCGCCAGTGCACCAGCCTTTGCAGGCTTCTTGGTCGGCTGGAGGGTGCCGTTTGCAAGGAGGCCTGACTGTTCGAGCAATCCCTTCAAGCGCGCCACCTGGCTCCGCTTGGATATGGACAGGGCGCCCCATGGGCCGAAGGAGGCGAGAAGGAGCACCAGGCAGACGGAGGCGGGGACGATCCGCAGGTCCTTTTTCCGGGAGAAGATATAGTAGAGCGAAATCCCTGCCAGCCAGAGCGCAGCGGCAACGCCGAAATAACGGGTTTCGGTGACACCGTACTCACCGATCCTGCGCCAGACCGACAAAAAGAGCACCACCGTCAGGGGGAGCACGCAAGGAAAGAAGTATTTTCTGAAGCGCGCCTGGAATGTGGCAGTGGCGGTGCCGGCAAACCCGTAGGTAAGCAGGTAGGCGACGATGCCGACGCAGGAGAAGCCGAGGATGAAGCCGGCGACTCCCCCCTTTGGCCAGCTCCCCTGGAGGATGATTTTGCCGGCATAAAAATACAATATCAGCAGATAGAGCACCACCAATGGCACGAGGATGAAGCGGATGAAGCCATCCAGGAGCTTTGACTGGGCGGCGGGATTTCTCACCTCCCCCAGGTCGGCCGGGACCGTCGCTAGAAAGATGGTAACGCCGACGAACCCGGCCATTACTATCCAGAGCCGCAAGTATGCCTCTGCCGGGATCTTCACTGCCAGCAGATAGTCGACCCCCGCGAATGCGGCCGAAATCCCTGCAAACAAGGCAAAGGCCCAGATGACAGCGATGGCGAAGCCAAAGGCGAGTGAGGCATCATAATGCCAGTAATCCTCTTCCTCCCCGTGGCGGTAGAAGGGAACCAGCAAGACCAGCAGATATGCGGCAGCTATCCAGAGCGTGTGGCGGTAGATGGCGCCATATGCGCTGAAATCGCCCAGGAGAAAGAAATAAAGAATGGCGGCGCCGCCAATCGCCAGGGACAGCGGGTCGGGATGGTAACCCTTCTGCCCCCTGCGCTCCACCATAATTCTTGCACAAAAAAGGAGCGGCAGAGCCAGCAGGGCGACGGCTAATCCCTTCTTGCAGCTGTTGGCATACGCAGAGCTGTCCACGAGGCAGATCCCCGCCACAGTGCCGATGACGGAGGTCGCCAACACAAACGGAAACCGGCGGATAGTCGCCGGGAACCGTGCAAATAGCGGCCGCCCCCCTTCCCTATCCGGACCACGCCCGCCGGTCCGGAAAAATATCAGGACCACCAGCAGCAGCACGCAGAAAAGAATCATGGTTGTAATCATACGCTCGCACCTCCGCCCATCATGGGTAATTACGCATTTGCCTGCATTCCATCATTTTTCGTAGGGGCGAAGCAAACGATTCACCTGCTTCGCCCTTGTTTTCGTTCGCCCTTCTTGCCGCCAACACCGTCAAAACCGGGCGAAGCAGATACACC
>JANXYN010000219.1 GCA_025356035.1 Geobacteraceae bacterium | reverse complement strand
GATGTAAGATGATGGTAAGGCACGGTGGACTCCTTCTGGTGTGATGGTTGGTCGCGCTTCCAACATTACCAGAAACCCACCGTGTCTACTTGTTTTTTACCCACCTCTCAGGGTGGTGCACTTTGAACTAGATTCTACCCTTCTCTCAAGCATGCGAGTGTGGAAAGGAGCGAGGGCGCAAATGAGCGGGCCGCTATCCCATATCCTCATCACCATCTTCATGTGCGGCGACGTCATGACCGGCCGGGGGATCGACCAGGTCCTCCCCCACCCGAGCGATCCGCGCATCCACGAGCCCTACCTGCAGAGCGCCCTTGGCTACGTGGAGCTGGCCGAGGCGGCCAACGGGACAATCACCAAACCGGTGGACTTTTCCTACATCTGGGGGGACGCCCTGACCGAACTGCGGCGGCAGACGCCGGATCTGCGGTTGATCAACATGGAGACCAGCGTCACGAAAAGTAACGATTACTGGCGAGGGAAGGGAATCAACTACCGGATGGAACCGGCCAACATCCCCGTCCTTACGGTTGCCAGAATCGACGTCTGCGCCCTTGCAAACAATCACGTACTCGACTGGGGCTATGCGGGACTTACCGAGACGCTGCAGACCCTGAAAAATGCCGGAGTGAAAAGCGCAGGGGCTGGCCAGAACCTGCTAGATGCGGAGGCCCCCGCAGTGATCGAGGTGGCGGGGAAAGGACGGGTGCTGGTGTTCGCCTTCGGCGCTGTGTCGAGCGGCATCCCTCCAAGCTGGGGCGCAACCACGGCAAGGGCCGGCGTCAATCTACTCCCCGATCTATCGGAGCGGACGAGCCGTGCCATTGCCAGCCGGGTTCAGGCGGTGAAAAGACCTGGGGATCTGGTGATCGCCACTCTTCACTGGGGAGGAAACTGGGGGTATGAGGTGCCGCGGGAACATACGGAATTTACCCATCGCCTCATCGACACGGCCGGGGTCGACGTCGTCCATAGCCATTCCTCGCATCATGTGAAAGGGATCGAGGTCCACCGGGACCGACTGATTATCTACGGCTGCGGCGATTTCATCAACGACTACGAGGGAATCAGCGGTTATGAATCCTACCGGGGCGATCTGAGTCTGATGTACTTCGTCCGGATCGACCCGGCGCGCGGGAACCTGGCAGGCCTGCGGCTGGTGCCGTTGCAGGTGAAGAAATTCCGGCTAAACCGGGCCTCACGGTCGGACACGGAGTGGCTCAGGGACACCCTCAATCGGGAAGGGAAAAGGTTCGGCACGCAAGTGGAGCTGGCCGTGGATGGGACCCTGGAGCTACGCTGGAACCGGGCGACAACGGCTGGCGGTGTCGGCCGGGGAGAGCCGACGGGGCCATGACTGTCGGCATTATCCTGGTTAATGTGCTTACTTGGCAGCCTGTTTGGTGAATAAAAAATTAAGGACGCCGAGAATCTCTTTCACCTCAACTTCATTAATATTCGAGTCAGGCTTGCCGGCTACTTTCCGCACCAACACACCCGCTGACTCCGCGTCAAAAGGCTGGCCAGTGATGGGAGCAATGCCGTTCCGGACGGCATCCACCAATCTTTCCACAGAATGGCAACTGGCGCAGCGCGATATCAACACTTGGTAACTCTGTCTCATATTGACGGGGATTTCCGCAGGATCAAACCGCGTCTCGCTGCCGCTGCCGACCACCTTGAGCTCCGCAAAGACAGGGGTGGCAAAGAGTGAAAACAAGACCAGGAACGATACAACTTTGGTTATGAGATAGTTATCTGATGACTTCCAAGATGACAATTTCCCCCCTCGTTCTGCATGTATTTGTGCTTACAGCCGGTTGTGCTTGCCTGTTGGGCGGTAATCGTGTTGCGTGTTACTATTAGTCTTAATCTGCCGAAAATGATTACAGGCCGTTCAAAAGCGCGTCAACATAGTTTCACTATTCGGCAGGAGCTGTCAACTACTTTACCGAATTTACAACAAATGAGCCGCAGCCACCAAAGGAGAAATTGCCATGAGTTCAGCCCTATTCTTCATGCTGATGTTTTGCGGCGGAATCGCCGTCGCCGTCCAACCTGCAATCAACTGGCGACTGGCGCAGAAGGTCGGGGCGATCGAGAGCTCCTGTATCTCCTTCGCGGTCGGCACCCTGGCGCTGCTGGCCCTGGTGCTGATCAGCGGCCGTGGCAACCTCCGGGGGGTCGGGGAAGCCGAGTGGTGGGAGCTGACCGGCGGTTTGCTCGGCGCCTTCTTCGTCACCCTAACCATCGTGGTCGTCCCACGGATCGGCACCGCCTCTGCCATGGCCGCAACTATCACCGCCCAGCTGGTTACCGGCCTGCTCCTCGACCAGTTCGGCCTGTTCGGCCTGCGGGCGGTACCTTTGGATGGGAAACGCGCGCTGGGGGCAACCCTGCTTCTGATCGGCGCGGGGCTTGTGTTTCGCAGATAATCGCAATATCAGCGATTGAAAGAAGAACGGGGTGGCTCCACGCCACCCCGTTCTTTACGCTAGTATCTTCTGCAACGCTAGCCTAAAACCGCCCTTTGACCAGATTGGCAACTACCCGCACTTCGCCCTTGGCGCTGTTGGCAGCCGGGTCGAGCATGATGGTCGGGAAGGCGACCTTGACCTTGCCATCTTCGATTTCAGCCAAGGACCGGTCAATACTGTAGT
Source organism: Geobacteraceae bacterium (assembly GCA_025356035.1). Taxonomy (GTDB): domain Bacteria; phylum Desulfobacterota; class Desulfuromonadia; order Geobacterales; family Geobacteraceae; genus JANXYN01. The sequence continues at coordinate 3,732 of JANXYN010000219.1, read as the reverse complement.
CGACGATGCCGAACACGGAACCGCCGATAACGCCGATGGCAGCGCCGTAGCGCAGGTAATCAAGATGGTCGCCCGGATGTTCGGTTAGGGCAATTCCTGCCCCACCGAGCATGGTCCCGACCAGCCCGCCCAACAGCCCATCCACAAAGATGTTGCCAACCAGGTTCCGTTCGGCGCATTGGGCGCTCTGACCGGTCAACACCAGCAGTGCTGCTACCAGCAATATAGCTTTTTTCATAAATATCCCTCCCCATCACTTAGTAATTACTTGCCAAGAAAGCAAGAGCATGGCCATTTATTGGCCGGTGGCTGGCGCAGCAACGGTTAATCTGCCAGTAAAACTAGATACAGCTACTGCGCGGGTGCCTGCATCGACAATGTCGGCGCCGAGTATATCAGAGCGTGCTTACTTGTTCAAAACAAAAATGCACCTTCAACCATGGAGTGATCGGACCACCCCCCCGGTTGCCCCTTGACAGACCATCGCCCATGCACTACTCTTACTCTGCTTTACCATTTCAGTCACTACGGGCTACACTGCCGCGCAGCCTCTTCTCTGGAGGGAACCGATGGAATACGATGTCACAAAATTGCTCTGGGATACGACCCCCCTTTACCCGTCCCCCTCATCGGCAGAGCTTGCCCAGGAGTTTGAGCTGGCAGGGGCGAGGGCCAAAGACTTCCGCGAACGCTACCTGGAAACGGTTGTGTCCCTCGATGCCACTGGCCTTCTACAAGCGCTGCAAGCCTATGAATCGCTGCAGGAGCTGATCGTCAAGCCGCAAATGTATGCCCAGCTCCTCTTCTCCGCCGACAGCGGTGACGACCTGAACAAGAGCCTGATGCAGAAGAGTGCGGAGTTCGGCAACCTGATGGCCCGGGAACTTCTCTTTTTCGACCTGGAACTGATGGCGCTCGCCGATGAGCCTTTCCAGAGCTTACTTGCCGACACGGGGCTCGCCAACTACCGCCATTACCTGACCAGCATCCGCAAGTTCCGTCCCCATACCCTGCCAGAACGGGAGGAGCGGCTCCTGAAGCAGAAGGGGCTCACCGGAGCCGAGGCCTTCAGCCGCCTGTTCGACGAACTGTCCGCCTCGTTTCGCTATAAAATGGAGCTGGCCGGAGAAGAACGGGAGTTCAGCGGTGAGGAACTTTGGGGGATGCTCCACCACACCGACGGGGAAGTCCGGGAGCGGGCCTTCGCAACCTTCCTCAGGCGGCACGAGGAGGAGGGGATCGTCCTGTCGGCGGTATTCAACAATATCGCCCTCGACCATGGCCAAGAACTGGAGTTGCGCGGCTACCAGAGCCCGATGCAGCCAACCAACCTTGGCAACGAACTGGATGCCTCGGTGGTGGAGAACCTGATGCAGGTGTCAGAGGCAAACTATCCGCTGGCGCAGCACTATTTTCGGCTGAAGGCGCGGCTCCTCAGGGTGCCGCAGCTGAAAAACAGCGACATTTATGCGCCGGTTGGGGAGGTGGAACGGCAATACACCTTTGACGAGGCCAAAGAACTGGTGCTTGCCGCCTACGGTGAATTCAAGCCGGAATTCCGGGAGCTGGCAGCGGCCTTCTTCTCAGAGCGGCGCATCGACGCCCTCCCACGCCCCGGCAAGGGGGGCGGCGCCTACTGCATGGGGATGACTCCTTCGCTCCCGCCGTATCTGCTACTAAACTTCACCGGCAACCTGCGCGACGTGGCCACCATCGCCCACGAACTGGGGCACGGCCTCCACTTTCTGCTGGCCCAGCGACAGAGCATGCTCAACTACCATGCGCCGCTGCCGCTGGCGGAGACCGCCTCGGTATTCGGCGAGATGCTCCTCACCCGCTACCTGTTAGAGCGGGAACCGGACAAAAGCGTCAAGATCGCCCTCCTCTGCGCCAAGATCGAGGACATCATCGCCACCACCTTCCGCCAGAATGTGCTGACCCGCTTCGAGGAGCGGATGCACCGGGAGCGGCAGGCTGGGCTTTTAACTTCCTCGCGTCTCTGCCAGCTCTGGTGGGAGGAAAACGGCCGGCTCTACGGCGACAGCGTGACCATGATCGAGCCGTACCGCTGGGGATGGAGTTACATCTCCCACTTCATCCATTCCCGCTTTTACTGCTATTCCTACACCTTCGCCGAGCTCCTGGTCCTCTCTCTATACCAAAAATACCTAGAGGAAGGTAAGGCCTTCATCCCTCGCTACGAGGCAATCCTCGCCAGCGGCGGCTCCCAGTCGCCGTCGGATACGGTCGGGCCGGCCGGCATCGACCTGCACGCCCCCGATTTCTGGCAGAAGGGGTACGACTTTCTTCGGGACCTGATCGAGGAGTTGGAACGGCTGTTATAAAAAAAGGCGGTGCCCGAAAGCGCCGCCTTTGCTTTAGACAAGTCTCAACAGCATCCGCCACCGCTCCCCCGCCCCAGCTTCAGGCTCCTGCGCCATTCGGTGATGAGGCCCGAGGCGCACCCTACCCCGGCATCGACCTGGATTGCAGCCACCGGGCAGTTTCTGGCACAGGCGCCGCACTCCATGCAGCTGTCGAAGGCGACAAGTTCTGCTCCCTAACGACAAACACCAGATGAGGACAGACCTCGGCGCATCTGCCGCAACCGATGCAGGTGTCACGGTCGAGCGTGAGGGTCGCCACGTTTTTCAGATAGTCGAAACCGCGCATGGTCCACTCTAAGGCCTTGACGGGGACATTCTATTTGTCAATAAACTCCAACAGCGCTGGATCATTCAGCACGATTTTATCGCCTCTTCCAGCTGCAACGCTGACTCCGGCACGAAGCAGGTTAAGCTGCTTGCCTACCTCTACGCCACTGTGCCCTGCCCGCCGAACCGCAAGATAACAAATGACGCTTCTAGCGTCTACAATCTTCGTTGCACGAGTATTGTGCCGCAATGAATCTGTTTCAATACCGAGGTAATCGCAAACCCTGGAAACGATTATCTCTATCTCTATGGGTCGCGATAAGTGTGCTTCAAGGCCTCGACGCAGCCGCAGCTCCTCAATGAAATCACGGCTACCAAGAACCCGTGCATCGTAGGGCTCTTCACCTAGCTCTTCAAGGTTCGACATTTTTCGTCGGCCGCTAAGCTCTTCGCGCTTTCCCATCGCAACTCCATCGGCAACAAATTGACGATACCTCTCTCTCGCCTCGCGCATCCGTTTGCCGAAAAAGGCAAGAGCTTCATCCACTAACTGCCCTTCCATGACGCTTCTTCTCATGATGACTGAGTGGCCGGACCAAGGGTAACTATCCAATGCCGCAAGGTCTTGAACGATCCCGGCCCGCAGGGGATTCAGATGGATATATCGAATCAGCTCCAGCAGATAGGTATCCTCTTCACACACGATGGACTTGTAACGGTTCTGGAACAGATGGCCTGAACGTTTGTGTCTGAGGTTAAAGTAGATAGCATATCCGGTGAGCAGCCGACGCATGACTGGAGCGAGACGGGTTAGACGCGGTCTAAGGAGGAGGTGAACGTGGTTGGACATAAGTGCCCAGGCAAAGCATTCTGTGCCGGTCTGGGCAAGAAGCTTGGAGAGGTTGCCGACAAAGCGACTGCGATCATTATCGTCGTCGAAAATGTCGCAACGGTCCACGCCACTGATAATTACGTGCTGGAGAAGATCAGGAGCATCTATACGGGCAGTTCTCGGCATGCGGAAAGAGTAACAACAAAAGAGGTATTAGTCAACTAATAAACAACGTCCCCGTAGCCC
>JANXYN010000191.1 GCA_025356035.1 Geobacteraceae bacterium | reverse complement strand
ATAAAAAAGGCGGAAGCCAGATGAAGATTTTGCTCATCAACCCACCCAACTGCGGCAGAAGCATCCCGGAAGAGCGCTACGACATCGATTCGATACGCCAGATCTTCCGCGGCGAGCCCCTGGCGCTTGAAGTGCTGGCCGGAAATCTGGCTGACCATGAGGTACGGATTATGGATCTGAAGGCTGAGCCCAACGGCATGCAGCAAACCCTCGCCGACTTCAAGCCTGAGCTGGTCGCCTTCACCGCGGTCACCTGCGAAGCAAATACGGTCCTGCGGCTGGCCAGGGAGCTGAAAGATAATTGCGGCGCACAGGTCGTGGTGGGCGGCATCCATGCCAGCAGTGATCCCGCCTTCTTCAACCAAGCCGGCGTAGATTACGTCGTGGTCGGTCTTGGCAAGGGGAGCTTTGCCGAGCTGGCCGCGGCGATCGAGGCGGGCAACCCGACCGGCGCGATCCCCGGGATCGCCACAACCAGGCCTGGAGGCCGGCTTTCCTTTGCCCCCCGACGCTACGGACCGCTTGATCTCGCAGAGCACGCCCCCCCGCGCTACGACTTAGTCGCCGAGAATCGTGGCAGCTACATCCTCTCATCCTTCAACTCCCGTCTCGGCATGGTGGTTTCGGCCTTCGGATGCCCTCACAGCTGCTCCTTCTGCTGCATCGGCTCCCTGACCGCTGGTCACTACCTGACCCACTCTATCGAGGCGGTCATCCGGGACATCCGGCTCTTGGGCGACATCCCGGTGATCCGCCTGGTGGATGCCAACACCTTCGGGAACACCGGGCATGCGCGCCTGCTGGCCGAGGCGATCGTCGCGGCTGGGATCAGGAAGCATTTCATCGCCGACGTCCGCTCGGACACGGTTGTGCGCCATCCGTCCCTCATGCAGCAGTGGAAGGAGGCTGGGCTGCGCTCCGTGGTAATCGGCTTCGAGGAGATCACCGACGGGGACCTCACCTTTTTTAACAAGGAAAACAGCGTCGCCGTCAACGACGAGGCGATCGCCATCCTCCACGATCTGGGCATAACCATCGTCGGCGACTTCATCGTTTCGCCCGATTACGACGACGCCCGCTTCGATGCCCTGGAGAACTACGTGACCAGGCGGGCTATCGACCTTCCAATCCTGACGGTGCTGACACCGCTGCCGGGAACGCCACTTTATGCCGAGATGCAAGAACGTATCACCATCCGGGACCTCGACTATTACACGCTCACCAACGCGGTCGTGCCAACCCGCCTCGGAGAAAAGCGCTTTTACCAGCAGTACGCCAGACTGATCAAGGCGTTCCACGCCAACGCGAAACTATAGGGGTACGTCAGTAATGGAAGCATATATAACGGATATCGCAGCATTTCTTCCCAACGAGCCGGTTGACAACCAGAACATAGAGAAGGTCCTCGGCATGGCTCACCAGACCCCCTCGCGTACCCGGGCCATCATCCTCAGGAACAACAAGATCCGCGAGCGTTATTACGCCATCGAGCCTGCCACTGGCCGGATCACCCACACCAACGCCCAGCTCACTGCCGAGGCGGTGCGCCGGCTCCGCCCTTACGACGGGTTCATGCTGGACCAGATAGAATGCCTTGCCTGCGGCACCTCCTCCCCCGACCAGCTCATGCCGGGGCACGGCCTGATGGTTCATGGCGAACTGGCGAGCGCTCCTTGCGATGTGGCGAGCATGTCCGGCATCTGCCTCTCCGGGATCAGCGCACTCAAGTACGCGGCCCTGAACGTGGCGGCCAGGATTACCGGCAACGCTGTGGCTACGGGATCCGAGCTCGCCTCCACCTTCATGCGGTCCGAACTGTTCGATGCGGTCTCGCCTGAAAGAGCCACCGAGCTGCAGTCGTGCCCGAGCCTTTCCTTCGACGCGGATTTTCTGCGCTGGATGCTTTCCGATGGTGCCGGCGCCGCCTTTATCAGCGCTACCCCCCCGCCCGAGCGGCTTTCGCTTCGGATCGACTGGATCGAACACCTTTCCTTCGCTGGTGAGCTGGAGACCTGTATGTACAGCGGTGCGGTGAAGAATAACGACGGCAGCATCACCGGCTGGCGCTCCCTGGACGGGGTGGCCGATAGCGGAGCCATGCTGGTCAAGCAGGACGTGAAGCTCTTGAACAGGGAAATCATCAACATCATCGTGAACAGGACCCTTACCCGGGTGGTTGCCAAGCACAGCCTATCCCCCGAGCAGATCGGCTGGTTTCTCCCCCACTACTCGTCGGATTACTTCCGCCAGAGCCTCCATGACCGGATGGGGGAGATCGGCTTTTCGATCCCCCAGGAGCGCTGGTTCACCAATCTGTCGACCAAGGGAAACACTGGCTCCGCCTCGATCTATATAATGCTGGAGGAGCTGTTTCACTCGGAGCGCCTTAAACGGGGCGACACAATCCTCTGCATGATTCCGGAAAGCGGCAGGTTCTCCGTGGCATACCTGCTTCTCACCGCCGTATAAGTTCCGACTGTCCCCTCTGGAGCTGACTTCATGATCATTCTCGGCATATCAGCCTTTGTCCACGATTCAGCAGCATGTCTCATCAAAGACGGCCGGCTGATTGCAAACGTGGAAGAGGAGCGCCTGAACCGCGTCAAACATACCGAAGCCTTTCCCGTCAACGCAATCGATTTTGTCCTGGCAGAAGGAGGGGTGCGGCTTTCGGACGTCGACGTCATTGCCTTCAACTGGAACCCCTTCAAGGCCGCTGCGGCGGAACTGTTCAAGCTGACCATTGCCCCGCTGATTTATTTCCAGATCCTGCGAAATTTCAGGCCCCCCAAGAACTTCCGCTCCATCCTGGCTTCGATAAGGCTGAAAAGAACCTTCAACAAGATCTACCAGGGGAAGTTCAAGGGGCGGATCGTCTGGGTGGATCATCACCTGGCCCACGCCGCTTCCAGTTACTATCTCTCCCCCTTCAGCCGCGAGGATGCAGATGTGATCGTTGTGGATGGACACGGTGAGAACTGTTCCACGTCGGTCTTCTCGATGAAAAACGGCCGGTTCCGGCTGCAGTGGCAGGCTCCCACCTGGGATTCCCTCGGTATACTCTACACGACATTTACTAATTTCCTTGGTTTTGACATGTATGAGGAAGGTAAGACCATGGCTCTCGCCTCTTTCGGGCGGGATACCTTCAAGGATGCTTTCCGCCAGATCATTAGACTGAAACCCGACGGTCGCTATACCCTGCTCAATAGAAAATACCTGGGAATCTGGAATTTCAGCGAAAACGGCCTGGGAAAGGAGTTCGGCAGCAGGCGCCGTCCGAACGAACCACTTGAGCAGCGTCACTTCGATATCGCCTGTAGTATGCAAAACAGCATCAAGGAGGCGATCCTGCATATGGTCAGGCATGCCTCTGCCGCGTCCAGACACAAGCATCTCTGCCTGTCGGGCGGGGTGTTCCTGAACTGCGACATCAACAGGGAGATACTGCAAGGCGGAAGTCATGATAGGACGTTCGTCCCCCCTTTCCCTTCCGACAGCGGCGGGGCGGTGGGAGCTGGCCTCTATGCCGCCTTTGTCTGTTGTGGGGAGCCCCTGCAGGAGTCCCCCTGTTTCTCCCCCTACCTGGGCCCCTCGTTCGGTGCCGACGAGATACTACGCGCCCTACGAGAGCGGGAAAGTAACTTTCGGGAGTCGGAGCACCCCTGGGTCGAGGCAGCCCAAGCCCTGATGGAAAACAAGGTCATCGGCTGGTTTCAGGGGCGCATGGAGAGCGGTCCCCGCGCACTCGGCAACAGATCGATATTGGCCAACCCCTGCTGGACTGGGATCAAGGACCATCTGAACACAACCGTCAAGAAACGGGAGTATTTCCGGCCTTTTGCCCCGATCGCAACCAGGGAGGCAGCACTGAAGTATTTCGAGCTGCAGGAGCCTCTGTCTGAATTGACCCGCTACATGCTGGTAACCACCAAGGTCAGGAGCGAGTACCGGAACAGTCTGCCGGGGATAACGCATGTGGATGGGACGGCGAGGATTCAGGTTGTCACGAGGGAGTCTAACGCCGAGATCCATCGGCTGCTGGAGGAATTCGGCAGATTATCTGGCTATGCGGTCCTCGTCAACACCAGTTTCAACCTACAGGAACCAATCGTTTGCTCCCCCGAGGACGCCATGAGATGTTTTGAGAAGGCCCCACTTGATGCACTGTTCATGGGGAATTACCGGGTAGACCGGTAAATATCCACCATGAGGCTCATCCCCCTTACTTCTGCTGACTCCTGATAAATGCTGCAAGGGTCCTCAGTGACTGAAGCACCTCCCTGCTGGTCTCCTGGGCTTCGATCCTTATATGGTAGTTTTTCTGGACCGCCACAACCACCTCAACCGCATCGAGCGAATCGAGGCCGTACGGGGAATCGGGACCGATCAGCGGGGCGTCCGGCGTTATCTCAAACGGGAGTGGCCCAGCAACCCTGCAGGTCTCAATGATCATCTCCGAAAGTTCCTGCTCTAAACTATCTTCTAACATTGCTACTCCCTTGACGAACCTGCCATGCCTGTTGTGTGAATTATGCCCCTGTGCGGTTGCGGCGCAGCACAAGCCAAGAAACCGTGATTGTCACTACAAAAAAGACCAAAAGCAAAGTGATTTCCCGCGAAACCGTGCCGAGATTGCCGCCCCGGACTAAAACGTCCTGGAAGGCTTCCAGCCCCCAGGCGAGCGGCGAGACACGGCTTAAATCCTGCATGTAACTGGGCATGACGTAGACCGGGATCATGATCCCCCCGAGGGCCGCCGCGATGACGACGGATACCGCGCCGAACATCGAGGCCTGCTCGTAGCTCTTGGCCAGGGTCCCGACCATGATCCCGTACCCGGACGCCGCCAGCGCGGCGGCAATGGCGATCGGTGCAATGATCAAGAGCTGATGGTCAAGGACCAGGCCGGAGGTACCGAGATGCGGCAGCACGAAGCAGCCGGCGCCGAGCATCAGTGCGAACTGTACCAGGCAAACGAGCACGTAAGCGCAAAGCTTTCCAGCCAAAAGGGTGAGGCTGGAGACCGGCATGGTCATGAGCCTCCCCAGGGTGCCGGTCTGCCTCTCCCTGATCAGGGACCCGGAAAGCGGCACCACGATAAAGAACATGCCGAAGAGCGCCCAGGCGGGCACGTTTTGTTGGGCGGCCGTGGGTCTTTTCAGCAGACGGCTGTTGGAGGCGACCTCCTCGGTGAGTCTCAGCACCGGTGCGGTGTCCATCCTGAAGCTCACCTCGGGTGCGCGCGGGGCGCCCATAAAAGGGTTCATCATGCCGGACATCGCCTTTTTCATCTCTGCCGGGAAGGTCTCGGCGAGAACGGCGGCCTGTTCATGGAATTCGATGCCGAGTACGACCCTCTGCAGAGCGTTGATCACCGCTGTGCGGAAGGCACCCTGTACGGCGGGATCGAAATAGACGATCATACCTGCTTGTCTCACCTCATTTGACGGCGCCGCCTTCGGCGCGCCCCCTCCCTTCACGACGATGGCTGCCTTCGCCCTCTCCCTGACCATCTCTTTGAAGGCGGCACCGGTGCCGGCGGGGATGATGATGGAGAATTGAAAATCTCCCTTTACGACCGCCATTTTGGCGGCCTCTTCGGTGACCAATTCCCCCTTTAGTCGAGAGACGAGCTCAAAACCGCCTCCGTTTTTGAGCTGCTTGCCGATCGCCTCTCCGAGGAAGCTCCTGTCCCTGTCGACGAAGAGGACCCGGATCGGCGCCTCTCCGGTTGCCTGCATGACGTTATCCTGCACGAGCGAGACGATCAGTACGAGCGCCATCGGCATGACGAGAAGCACCATCAGGCCGGCCCGGTCACGGCGAAGTTCGAGGAGATCTTTGAGGATAGTTGCCCAGATAGTTAGCATCGGTCGAAGGTCACCCGCAGTCGTGGTTTGGTAATGCTCAAGGCGAACATAGG
>JANXYN010000167.1 GCA_025356035.1 Geobacteraceae bacterium | reverse complement strand
AGGAAGAGCTGCTGAATTGCATTGACAGCCTTCTCTACAAGGCCAAGGAGATGGTGAAAAACAAGGTATATTGCAGATCTGCCGAAAAGGAGTAAGTGGCATGCGTGACTCACTGACCAAGGGGCGGGTGGCGCTGTTGCTGGCAACTTCGCTGCTGGTGCTGGCCTGCACCGGCTGCGTGAAAGGTCTGGTTGGCGGCGAGCAGAATATCCTGCGGCCCGAGATCATTAAGGTGACGATGCCGACGGAGACCATGAAGCCTTGCGTCAAGGAGCTGCCGGACGGAAAAACCGTCAGCACCGAGTGTCCGGTACCGGACAACGCGGTCAGGAAACAGAAAGCGGAACCGGCGGTCAGTGAAAAACTGCTCCCCCAGGAGCTCAGGCCGGGGTCGACGGAGGGGATGATGCCGATTCCCGCCCCTGTATTTCCGCCGGTGGAGCCAAAACCCCCTGCATCACAGGGGCCGGTACCTTAACTATCGCTGGTCCCAGGCTGAGAAAGCACCAGCGTTGCCAATCTCCGCAGGTTTACGGCGATCAAAGCATTTGCCAATTTGTCGCGAACATGCTAGTTTCTAATATGGCCATTTATCTCGACAATGCGGCTACCACCTTTCCCAAGCCCGAGCCGGTCTATCTGGCCGTGGAGCACGCCCTGCGGCGGGTCGGAGTCGGACCGGGCCGGGGGAGTTACCGGCAGGGGATCGAGGCGAACCGGCTGGTATTCGAGGCGCGGGAGCGGCTGGCAACATTTTTTGGCATCGGCAATTCATCCCGGCTGATCTTTACCCACAGTGCCACCGAGTCGCTGAATCTGGCCATTACCGGCCTCCTCAGGGCCGGTGACCATGTGATCACCACTGCCATGGAGCATAATTCCCTGGCGCGCCCATTACACGCCGCTGCCGGCAGGGGGGTAGAGGTAAGCCGGGTCGGCTGCAGCAAGGAGGGGCTCGTTGCGCCCGCCGAGCTGGTTGCCTGTCTCCGGCCAAACACCCGACTAGTAGCCCTGGCCCACTGTTCAAACGTGACCGGCAGCATCCAGCCGATCGCCGAGATCAGTCGCCTGGTGCGTGCAAGCGGCGCCCTGCTGCTGGTTGATGCTGCTCAGAGCGCCGGCGTGATTCCGATCGATGTGAAGGAGCTGGGGATCGATCTGCTGGCCGTACCGGGACACAAAGGGCTGTTCGGCCCACCGGGGACCGGACTCCTCTATATTGCCGAAGGGATCGAACTCACCCCGCTATTGGTGGGGGGGACCGGTGGCTTTTCCGGGGACCCGGGCCAGCCGACGGCGCTCCCCGAGCGGTATGAAAGCGGCACGCTGAACACCCCCGGGATTGCCGGCCTCGCAGCGGGGGTGTCGTTCATTCAGACCATCGGCATTGACCGGATCAGGCGGCATGAAGAGGCCCTGGTTGCCCAGCTGCTGGAAGGGCTGCAGGGGGTGCCGGGTGTTCTGCTCCACGGGCCGGCTGTCTCCGCAGAGCGGGGGGCACTGCTGTCATTTACCGTTGCCGATGTGGACCCTGCCAGGATCGGCTTCGCCCTTGACCATGACCATGAGATCTCGGTCCGGGTCGGCCTTCACTGCGCGCCCGATGCACACCGGACTATCGGCACCTATCCTGGCGGAACCATCAGGGTAAGTCCGGGCTGGTTCACCACCCCTGCGGAGATCGACGCATTCCTGCAGGCCCTGGGAACCATACTGAAGAGATAAGGAGGAATTCGTGAAAAATCTTGTGCTGCTGATCGCCTGTTTGGTTACCTTGCTGGTTGCAGGTTGCTCCCTCCCTCCCGAACGGCCGATCACCAAGGAAGAGCTCTACCAGACAGGGATCTATAATTATTACACCATCAAGGAATCTCCTGAAAGCGTGCTGGCGGCCATCAACCGGGACGGTGAAGTGGTGCTTGAGTCCAGTTACAAGAATCAGTCGGTCTATATCAAGATCCTGGCCCTGACCACCGGCCTGAAGGTCTACGTTTCCGAGCGCTGAGAGAAAACCGCCCCGGTTTTCCCGGCGGCTCCACACACCTGCAGTGCATTAGCAGCTCTGCATTTGACTGGTTCATCCCCCCTCAGGTGCGAGAACTGCCATCCCTATCAACAGAAAGGCACCAATGAAAAATTTTGTCCTCGATACAAACGTGTTGCTCTACGATCCCCAGGCCATCTTCAAGTTTGAGGATAACAACCTCATTATCCCGATTACGGTTATCGAAGAGATCGACCGGTTCAAGAAGGATATGAATGAAACCGGCCGCAACGCCCGGCAGTTCTCCCGTTTTATGGATGACCTGCGGAAAAAGGGTTCCCTGTCGGGGGGGGTGAAGCTGGAGAGCGGCGGCATCCTGCGGGTGGTGATCTTCGACGAAAAGGTGATGAATCGTCTCCCGCCGGAGTTACGCGAAAAAAGCGGCGATAACCGGATCCTGGCGGTGGCGGTCGATCTGCGCGAAAAAAACGGCGGCGTTCCGGTGATCTTTGTCACCAAGGATACCAATCTGCGGATCAAGGCCGATGCCCTCGGCCTGACGGCCCAGGATTACGAGTCCGACAAAGTGGATATCGACGAGCTGTTCAGCGGCTTCGTCGAGGAGGACGTGGCGCCGGATCTGATCGACCGTTTCTACGGCCAGGGGTGGATTGAACTCCCCGGCGAGTATCTGCCGAACCAGTTTGTTACCCTCCGGGACAGCAGCAACCCGTCCCATACCGCCATCGGCAAGTACGATGCCGGCCAGCACAAGGTTGTGCCGATCATTAAAGGGACCAAGGAGGGGGTCTGGAGCATTCATCCCCGCAACCGCGAGCAGAGCTTTGCCCTGGATCTCCTGTTGAATGACAATATCAAGCTGGTGACCTTGGTGGGGAAGGCGGGGACCGGCAAAACCCTGCTGGCCATCGCCGCCGGTCTGCACAAGACCGCCGAGGAGAATGTATATAACCGGTTGCTGGTCTCCCGGCCGGTCTTCCCGCTCGGCAAGGACCTCGGTTTCCTCCCCGGCGACATAGAGGAGAAGCTGGCCCCCTGGATGCAGCCGATCTTCGACAACGTGGAGTTGCTTCTTTCCGGGCATGAGGCGGAAAAGCGCCACAGCAAAGGGTACAAGGAGCTGATGGCAATGGGGCTGATGGAGATCGAGGCGCTGACCTATATCCGTGGCCGTTCCATCCCGAACCAGTACCTGATTGTCGATGAGGCGCAAAACCTCACCCCCCACGAGATCAAGACCATCGTCACCCGAGCCGGCGAAGGGACCAAGGTCGTTCTGACCGGCGACCCCTACCAGATCGACAACCCTTATGTGGATGCCTCCAGCAACGGCCTGACCTACGTGGTGGAACGGTTCAAGGAACAGGCGATCGCCGGCCACGTCACTATGATGAAGGGTGAGCGGAGCGAGCTGGCCGAACTGGCGGCAAATCTCCTGTAAACAAGGCGCCTTTTGCCCAATCTCTGCGTTGGGCTGCGGAGTCGGTTGTGCGGCGTACTATCCGTACGCCTCCGCCCGCCTCCTTGCCCGCCTTGACCTTGGCCAAAAATCGCCTTGCTGGTGCTGCAGCTTTTGATAGTGAATTCTGACTCCTGACTCCGAAATTCTGGATACTATGCTCCTTCTCGCCATCGATACATCCTGCGACGAGACCGCCGCTGCCGTGGTCAAGGACGGCCGGGTCATCCTCTCCAACAGCATCGCTTCCCAGGTGAAGGAACACGCCGATTACGGCGGGGTGGTGCCGGAGATCGCCTCACGCAGGCACCTGGAGTCGATTGTCCCGGTGATCAATGAGGCACTGCGGCAGGCCAAAGTGACACTTGCCGATATTGAGGGGATTGCGGTCACCAAGGGGCCAGGGCTGGTGGGGGCTTTGCTGGTGGGGGTCTCCACCGCCAAGGCGATTGCATGCGTCCGCAAGCTGCCGGTGATCGGGGTGAACCACATCGAGGGGCACCTGCTGGCCGCGTTTCTCGAGGGCCCGGTGGAGTTTCCGTTTATCGCCCTGGTGGTCTCCGGCGGCCACACTCACCTCTACCGGGTGGACGGCGTCGGCCGTTACCGAACCCTGGGCCAGACCCTGGATGATGCGGCCGGCGAGGCGTACGACAAGGTAGGGAAACTGCTGGGGCTTCCCTATCCGGGCGGAGCAGCCATCGACCGGTTGGCGGCCCAGGGCGACCCGGCTGCCATCAAGTTTCCCCGGCCGCTTCTCCACGACGGGAGCTGCAACTTCAGCTTCAGCGGCCTGAAAACCGCGGTGCTCAACCATCTGCAGAAGCAGCCGCGCGCTGGAGATGAGGGATCCCTTGCAAATATCTGCGCCTCTTTTCAGGCGGCAGCCTGCGAAGTTTTGGTGAGCAAGACCGCTGCCGCTATGGCCGCCAGCGGCATCAAACGGCTGGTGGTGGCAGGTGGGGTGGCATGCAACAGCGGTCTGCGCCGTGGCATGGAGCAGCTGGCCAAAGAGCAGCAGCTGGAGCTGCATATTCCCGCGCCGCTTCTCTGTACCGACAATGCAGCCATGATCGGCGTTCCCGGCGATTTTTATCTTACCAATGGCATCACTAGCGGTCTGGAACTCGATGCGTTGGCCAACTGGCCCCTCGATACCCTGACCGCTTCATTTGAGGGGGTCCTGTGAGCTGGATGCCGCGTGCGAAAAAGGCCCTTAGCCAGAACTTTCTCAACGACCAAGGGGTGCTGGCCCGGATCGTCGAGACCGTCGATCCGGAGCCGGCCGACCATATCCTGGAGGTGGGGCCGGGGCGTGGCGCACTGACCCGGCTTTTGGTCGAGCAGGGGGCGCAGCTGCTGGCGGTGGAGCTTGATCGCCAGCTGGTGCCGATCCTGCGGCACGAATTCGCCGGCAACCCCAAGGTGGAGGTGGTCGAGGCGGACATCCTGAAGACCGACCTGCCGACCCTTTTGTCCAGCCGCTGGCAGGGCAAATGGAAGGTGGCCGCCAATCTCCCCTACAACATCTCCTCCCAGGTCCTCTTCCAGTTCCTCGACCACACGGCACTCTTCTCCGAGCTGGTGCTGATGCTGCAGCGCGAAGTGGGGGAACGGATCGCCGCGCCCCCCGACTGCAAGGATTACGGCATCCTCAGTGTCTTTTGCCAGCTCCATTTCGACATTTCCCGTGAATTCATCGTCAAGCCGGGCGCCTTCCGCCCGGTCCCCAAGGTCGATTCGGTGGTGCTGAAGTTCCGCGCCCTCGCCAAACCACGGGTGGAAGTGACGGACGAGCGCTTCTTCCGGCTGGTAGTGAAGGCCGCCTTCTCCCAGCGGCGCAAGACCCTCTGGAACTGCCTGAAGTCGGCGGAGCTGGGGGTAGATGAAGCAACCCTGCAGGCGGCACTCAGGCAGGCTGGCATCGAGCCGGGGAGGCGTGGGGAGACCCTGTCGCTGGCGGAGTTTGCCCGGCTGGCCGATGCGATATACTCTTTTGCAAACAGGTAAAAGCATAGCCGGGATTTCCTGCCGTTCTTTTTCTCTTCAGCTTATATATACCCTCACCAGAATCGTTTATTGATGGCTACCGATTTTACTTGGCGGACTTAGCGTGCTTTGCGCGAGTCCGCTTTTATATCTTCCCCCCTGCCGATACGACCAGCAATCATTTTTTCATCTCTCTGCTGAATCTAGTTGACAAAAAATCCTATAAAAATATAATGACGTTTCCTTAAGTATACGGAATGTCAAAATTTATCATTGACGTCGCCAAAGGGTAAAGCACGAGCAATCGTGCGGCACAAAGCCACCAGTCCTGTGATAGCAGGCTAGAGGGGCTGTGAAGTGACGGGTGAGTTGGATATCATCTCTCATGGAGAAGCCTACCTTTCGCGGTGGGCTTTTTTGTTAGGAATGGCTTACTTATATAATTCCGCAAACCAGCGTGGTGAAGGCCGAAAATAGTCATTGCTATCTGATGTGACAGCAAATAAGCAAAAGCGGTTACCAAAATATAAGTGAATTTAATGTTCTTGCGCCAGCCACGGCGAGCAGCGGAGGGAAAAATGAAAAAACGGCAAACTACGTCATCTTCGGAATTTACTCACAGAATATATGCAGTGATACTTTTAGCCCTTGTCTCTATCGTTCAAGCGTCACCAGCATTCGCTTCTGAACCCGGTGGTGCTTCTCTCATATTTTTCTTTGGTGGTCTTTTTCTCGCACCCTTGTTGCAGTTAATTCTCTATCCGATCCTCGTTGCCGCCGATGCAGCAAAACTATGGACAATAGTTGCGTTAGGCACACTTTCTCTAGCATGGTCCGCTTTTGTCAGCTTCTTATTAGTTGGGTTTATAGCCTACATTTACTTCGGTTTCACCATCTTACTATTTACAATTGCATATCTCATGAAGATTTCGAAAATTGAGAAAAAGCAATCTCAATCGGGAAAGCAAGCCGAATAATCTCGGAATGCCTAACCTATGCTGGTTTGGTCAAGCTACCTCAATTGAATCTCACGGAAGGCCATCCATGAAAAGCAAAACCCTGATCCGTTCCGCCCTCGTTGCCGTGCTGCTTTACCTTGTCCGCACTGGGATCTTCTTCATCGCTCGATTCTTCTACCAGCAACCTGCCGACCGTATGACCGGTTTTAACCAGAGTCACAATATTATGGTGGTAAATTACGCCGACTGGGTTTTCACCTTGATCATAGCAGGCGTCTGGGTCTTTCTCTACCTACGAGATCGCCGGTCTGGATATGGTCACCTCGTCGGCCTGATCGTGCCAGTGCTCGGGATTTTCACGCTCATCAGCATGACGCAGAGGATCGTCACAGCGCTTTTTTCAACGGAGCTGCCGGGGAAGCCGGCGGCGAACATCGCCTGGATCGTTATGATGACACCGGTATCGTTCATTTATACGGCAGTTCTCACCGGCTTTATGGCTGCGGCCGTGATTGCCGTCATCAATCGGCGGCGGTCACAGGGGCAGCAACCGAGTGAAGAGGGGGGTGCACCCCCAGCAAAAAGCTAAGGGACTCAGGAAGAGATTCGCTCATGGGGTAGAACAATGAAGATTTGGCCTGAATTCAAAATTTCAAAAGTATCCGGTCCTTGGTGGAAGTTTAAGGATCAGCCTGAAGACTGGCTTGTTGCAGGTCTCAGCGGGTCTTTCGTTTTCTTCCTTTTGTCATTCTCTGGAATATTTGACGATCTTGTAGCAAAAACCGGGACATCAATATGGGTCATAGGATCATGGATACTTGGTATGGCTGCTTATCCTATAATTCGCCGTATTCAACGCAAAGTTATTAGCAAAGACAACAAAAAGCTCGAATCATAATTCAAGCAAGGAGCGTTACTTTACAAGGTACGCTATCCAAGAAAGCGCTTAATGTTGAAGATATGTCAGAAAACTTTTAAAAGAGGTGCTTATGACAAGAAACGTGATCATTATCCTGGTGTCGGCGGGTATCGTTGCCTGGAGTCTGTACGTGTTCAAGAAAAGGGCTATCTTCAGTTGGCCAATCAAAACTATTGCTCTGTTGATATTTATTCTATGGCTCTTTACGACCTTTCTTCCGAATTTACCGATAATTCTCTCGCCTTTAAGCCCGCTGGTCAAGGGTAAGGTTTTGGATGCGAGCACTTCTAGGCAAATAGCAAATTGTTATATTGAATCTTTTTGGGAAACCGAATCCATAACCCCGGCAGGTGGCCATATAGGACCGTATAACAGCTATTTTACAAAGACCAATGAAAAAGGCGAGTTCCAAATTCCACGGCACCCAAAATCATTAACTGTCTATGGAGTAACGTTCCCTATTATTGCAAGCCGCTATAATGGATTAAAAATTATAGCATACAGCCATGGATATAAAAACACACTAATCCCAATGGTCGATTCAACCAAGAAGGAGCTATCTGATTTCATCATACACATGGAACCTATCGAAAAGCCAATTGATTTTTTCAAAAACGTATTAGATTTGCGTTCAAAATTAGAAATACAGGATTTTTTTATCAAAGGGCTAACGGTGAGCGAAAAACAATATTTTTTTGATGACTTTTACATATATGACAATCAATTTGGAAGCTCATTTGTTGCAGAATCAACTAAAGATAACGAAACAATATTATATGCTTTAGTTTCAATATATAAAGAAGTAAGTGACCCTAAGCAAGCTGCCATTATTATGCAAAAATTAGTAAAAATCTTTCCAAATAACTCAAGGATTGTAGAGCATGAGATTAACAAATTGATTAATGTTAATAAGTAAAATATGGAGGTGTGATGATGACTAAAGCTCTTGTTACTATCTTATGTGTAATTTGTTTTTTGATCACTATAGCGACCCAATGCTTTGGTTACTTGACAATGAAAGCCATTGATGATGCAAAGAAGCCTGCATGGCAACTAGTTCGCGGCGATATCGTTGGAACACACAACAATATGACCGATTATTCCATTGACAATTTAGATTTTAGTAGTGGCATTAAAGATGTATTGATACTAAATAGAGCATCCATTAATAAAGGTAATCGCCTTGAGGACGACGAAAACTTAGGTAATGCTTTATATCATTTTTATAATCCTATATTGCCGGATTTTCAACCTGGTCTTTATGGTGGTTCTGCAAAAGTAAATGGGAAATGGTCCTTTTCTGAAAATGCCAAAAACCGTGCAATAAGGTATTATGAAGAAGCAAAGAAAATTTATTCAAAAGATGGTGCAAATGGTGTTAATAGTGCATGGGAGAACATTGGCCGTGCGCTTCATTTGCTTCAGGATATGGCGGTTCCAGCTCATGTGAATAGAGCGAATCACTGGCAGCACGCAACCAAGTGGTACAACGGATATGAGTGGTGGGTCGCTGGACACTGGGATGATAGCAGGGATGAGAACAACTTCATGAAATATCGTGGCTTTTTAATCAAGCCATATCTGGATTATCTGAAGAACAACAACCCTTATTTCAAACGCCCGATCGTGGCGGGCAACATGGCCGGATATATGGATTCTCTGGCTGTTCAAACTTACTACGGATATGAATGGGACGAGGCGCCATTGACAGCACTCGTCTATAACGAAGACCCCTTAATTGATCTGCCGGTTTCTCACGCAGTTGGAGATGAAGAGGCAAGGCATACTGCAAGCGTCCTCGTCCCATCTGCAATTATGGTTGGTGGTGGTCTTCTGCAGAGTTTTTGCAAAGAAGTTAACTGTACCGGCCAACCAAATCCTGGTGAATTCAAATTGCAAGTGCACCAT
>JANXYN010000151.1 GCA_025356035.1 Geobacteraceae bacterium | reverse complement strand
GACAGCCGTTCGGCACGCGGGGTGAGCGAGACAGCCGGTGAAGTGCTCACTTTTGACGGGGCCGTGATCCAGGCGTTTTATCACTCGGTCTGTGGTGGGCATACCGAAGCGCCAGAAAATGTCTGGGGGTTCCGCCTCCCTTACATTAAAGGTGTTGAATGCAGCTATTGCCGGACCTCCCCCTCATTCCACTGGCAACAGACCCTCTCACTGCAAAGGCTGGAGTCTCTCTTACAAGGCGCCGGTTATAAGTGTGACGCCCTTGCCGAGATCAAGATCGGGGGGAAAAAACGGAGCGGCAGAGTCGAGAAACTGATCCTCGTCACTGGAGCGGGGGAGACCCCCCTCGCGGCCACCGCCTTTCGCAAGGCTGTCGGCTATGAGGTGATCAAAAGCACCAACTTTTCGGTAAAGCGGGTTGGTTCCGTCATGGTTTTCAGCGGTTTTGGCAATGGTCATGGGGTCGGTTTCTGTCAGTGGGGAGCGAAGAACATGGCGCTGAAAGGGGCCAGCTACCGGGAAATCCTTTCCCACTATTACCCGGCTGCCAGGTTGGAGAAGCGTTACGGCGAATAGGATGTTGCTCAAAGATTTCGACTATTACCTGCCAGCGGAACTGATCGCCCAGGTTCCCGCCGAGAAAAGGGAAGCCTCGCGGCTGATGACCCTGGAGAGAAACAGTGGAATCATCGGTGAGGCTGGCTTTGCGACGGTCGCGGATTATTTCCGCTCTGGCGACCTGCTGGTGCTGAACGATACGAGGGTCATTCCGGCCCGCCTGCTCGGTACCAAAGAGAGTGGTG
Organism: Geobacteraceae bacterium; assembly: GCA_025356035.1. Taxonomy (GTDB): domain Bacteria; phylum Desulfobacterota; class Desulfuromonadia; order Geobacterales; family Geobacteraceae; genus JANXYN01. Next base: position 18,783 of record JANXYN010000151.1, on the reverse strand, counting down.
GTCGGGTCGAGGTATTTCTGGTGCGGAAGCTCCAGAACCATGGGGAAGTCTGGCAGTGCCTGATCAAGGCTTCAAAGCCGCCCCAACCGGGTGGTCTCATCCTCTTCCCAGGAGGGATGACCTGTCAGGTAGTGGAGCGGCATGCAGGAGAGAGCTGGCAGGTCTCCTTCCGGGCTGATGTGGATTTCCACACCTGGTTGGAGCAGTTCGGCAGGATGCCACTCCCTCCCTACATCAAAAGGGAAGTGGCAGATGCCGACCGGGAACGATATCAGACGGTGTTTGCACGGCAACGTGGAGCAGTGGCCGCTCCCACCGCCGGCCTGCACTTTACCGAAGAGCTGCTCCAGGCGGTCAAGGCACGCGGGGTGGAGATAGTCACACTGACTCTCCATGTCGGTCTTGGCACCTTTATGCCAGTACGGGTCGAGGACCTGCGGGAACACCGGATGCACCGGGAATATTACGCCGTCCCGGAAGAGACTGCCCGGGCGGTCAATGCAAGAAAGCAGGGGACGGGGCGGGTGATTGCCCTTGGCACTACTACCACCAGGGCTCTTGAGCATGCGGCTCGCCCTGACGGTACTTTGGCAGCAGGGGAAGGGGAGGCCGATATCTTTATTTACCCCGGCTATCGGTTCCAGCTGGTGGACGCCCTCATCACTAATTTCCACCTGCCGCAGTCGACGCTGTTGATGCTGGTGGCAGCGTTTTCTGGCAAGGATCTGCTGTTTCAGGCTTATGCCGAGGCGGTGCGCCGGCGGTTCAGGTTTTTCAGCTATGGTGACGCGATGATGATATTTTGATAACATATCCAGAAAGAACATTATTTGTCAGCGATCGATTTTAAAGTAATAGCGCAGGATGCCGCTAGTGCGGCCCGGCACGGCTCTCTGACAACTCCCCACGGCACGATCGAGACCCCGATCTTCATGCCGGTCGGTACCCAGGCGACGGTAAAGGCCATGACCCCGGATGAACTGCGGGAAATCGGGGCACAGATCATCCTGGCCAACACCTATCACCTTTATATCCGCCCTGGCCATGAGCTGGTGGCTCGGATGGGTGGGCTGCACGAATTCATGAACTGGTCTGGGCCGATTTTGACCGACAGCGGCGGGTTCCAGGTCTTCAGTCTCGGCGAGCTCCGCAAAATCAGTGAAGAAGGGGTCAAGTTCAAGTCGCACCTGGACGGCTCCGCCCACTTTATCACGCCGGAGAGCGCCATTGCCATTCAGGAGGCACTCGGCTCCGACATCATCATGTGCTTTGACGAATGCCCTCCTTATCCTGCGGAGCATGAGTATCTGCGGCGTTCCCTGGAGCTGACCAGCCGCTGGGCCAGGCGCTGCAAAGAGGCAAAAAAGCGTGACGATCAGGCGCTGTTCGGTATCGTGCAGGGGGGAATGCACCGGGATCTGCGGGAGCAGAGCGCTCAGGAGCTGGTGGAGATAGGTTTTGACGGCTACGCCCTGGGTGGGCTGTCGGTGGGAGAGGAAAAGGAGTTGATGTACGAGGTGATGGAGTACGCCATCCCGCTCCTTCCCCTCGCAAAGCCGCGCTACGTGATGGGGATCGGCGCGCCGGAGGACCTGATCGAAGGGATCTGGCGCGGGGTTGACATGTTCGACTGCGTCATGCCGACCAGAAATGCTCGTAACGGCATGCTCTTCACCTCGTTTGGCCGGGTGAATATCAAAGGGGCCCAGTACGCCGAGGACCGCCTTCCCATCGATCCGGAGTGCAGCTGTTACGTCTGCAAAAATTACAGCAGGGCCTATCTTCGCCACCTCTACCGGTCTGGCGAGATCCTGGCGTCGCGGTTGAATACCTACCATAACCTCCATTACTACCTAGCCCTGATGGCAGGGGCGCGGGTCGCGATCAAGGACGGTCGGTTCAGCCAGTTCCGTCAGGAGTTTTATGCTAAACGGCAGTGAACAGGAATCGGGAATCGGGAATCGGGAATCGGGAATCGGGAATCGGGAAAGGCTTTGCTGGTCCCCGGTCCCAGATCACAATTAATAATAAAACGGAGGTAACAACATGTTAGGTTTGGCATTCGCAATGGCTCCCCCCGCGGGAGGGCAGCAGGCTGCCGGTGGTGGCTTTGGCTTCTTTATTCCGTTCATCCTGATGTTCGTCATCATCTACTTTCTCATGATCCGCCCCCAGCAGAAAAAGGCCAAGGAGCACAAGGCGCTGCTCGACGGGCTGAAAAAGGGTGACCAGGTTATTACCGTTGCCGGCATCCACGGCAAAATAACTTCGATCGACGATACCACCGTTACCCTGGAGGTGGCGACCGGGGTCAACATCAAGGTAACCAAGGGCTATATCGCCAGTCTGCTGAATAAAGAGTAAATCGTCAACCGTTACTATTTCTGAATGAAAGGAGCATTTTGCATGTCCAAGGGTCTCTCCTGGCGCGTAAGCCTCATTGTGCTGTTCCTGTTGTTTTCTGCTCTCTTTCTGGCACCCACCCTCATCCCTCAGCTCCCTTCCTGGTGGCAAGGCTCTTCCTTCCTCCCCCAGGACAAGCTCCATCTGGGACTAGACCTGCAGGGGGGGATGCATCTGGTCATGGAGGTGGAGACGGCCAAAGCGGTCGAAAGTTCTCTGGATCTCCTCACCACCGACCTGGAGGATACCCTCAACAGCAAGGGGTACCGGTTTAAAAGGGTCAGCCGGGTTGGCGCCGATCAAATTTCGGTGCTCCTCTATGACAAGGATACCGCTGCCAAGGTTCAGGAGTTGATGAAGAAATATCCTGGTTTTGACCAGCAGTCGCCGGCTGACGAGGGTGGCTTCATCAGCCTGCAGATGCGGATGACCGAGGCTGAGATCAAAAGTAAGAAAGATCTCTCTGTGCAGCAGGCACTGGAAACCATCCGCAACCGGATTGATCAGTTCGGCGTATCTGAGCCCCTGATTCAGCGGGAGGGGATAAACAATATCGTTGTGCAGCTCCCCGGCATCAAAGACCCGAAGCGGGCCATTGAACTGATCGGTAAGACTGCCCGGCTCGAATTCAGGCTGGTTGATGAGTCGGTGAACCCTTTCACCGCCACTCCAGGAACCCTCCCCGAGGATGATGTGATCCTGATGGAGAAAAAGGCCGATTCCGTTACCGGCACGACCTCCCAGATCCCGCTGGTGGTGAAAAAAAAGGCGATCATCACCGGTGGTCTCCTCACCGACGCCCGGGTCCAGATCGATTCCCAGTTCAATCAGCCCAACGTCTCCATCGAGTTCAACTCCCAGGGAGCCAAGCTGTTTGATAACGTGACTGCTGCCAATGTCAACAAGCGGTTTGCCATTGTCCTCGACGACGTCATCTACTCGGCGCCGGTGATCCGCGAACGGATTTCAGGCGGCAAGGCGCAGATCTCCGGCTCGTTCAGCGCCAAGGAGGCGTCCGACCTGGCCATCGTGCTTCGCTCCGGGTCGCTGCCGGCTCCGGTGAAGATCATCCAGAATGTCACTGTTGGCCCAACCCTCGGTCAGGACTCTATTAACAAGGGGCTAATGGCCGGTCTGGTCGGGATTGCTCTGGTGGTGCTGTTCATGCTGTTCTATTACCGGCTGTCGGGACTGGTGGCCAATATGGGAATGGTGTTGAACGTCATCTACCTGATGGGGGCCCTGGCCATGTTCGGCGCCACCCTCACCCTCCCTGGCATTGCCGCCATCGTCCTGTTGATCGGGATGTCGGTTGACTCCAACGTCCTCATCTTCGAACGGATCAGGGAAGAGATGCGGCTTGGCAAGACGCCAAAGGCTGCGCTTGACGCCGGTTATGACAAGGCATTCCTGACCATCATGGACTCCCATGTCACCACACTGATCACGGCGGCGGTTCTCTTCCAGTTCGGCACCGGCCCGGTCAAGGGTTTTGCGGTCTCCCTGAGCCTCGGTGTCATCATCAACCTGTTCACCTCGCTAATCGGGACCAAGGTAGTGTTCGACTCCGTCCTGAGCCGCTGGCGGGTGAAAAAACTTAGCGTATAGAAGGGGGAGGATCGGCATGGAATTCATCGGCAAGACCCGGATCGATTTCATCGGCAAACGCAATATTTCGTTCATTATCTCCGGGATTATCTCTATTATCGGTATTATCGGCATCATTCAGATTGCCCGTGGTGAGGCCAACATGGGGATCGACTTCTCCGGCGGTATCGCCATGCAGCTGCGGTTTAACCAGGCCATCATCCTGGAGGATGCCAGGAAGGCCCTCGCCGCCAACGGGCTGAAAGATGCGGAACTCCAGGAAATCAAGGACGGCAACAAACTCCTGGTCAAAATGCGCAAAAGCACCACCGACCTGGGAAAAGTGACCGAATCGGTGGAGGGGATCTTCAAAAAAGAGTTCCCCGGCAATAGTTTCATCGTCGAGAGCAGCACTGCGATCGGCCCTTCCATCGGCGAAAAGCTCCGCAAAGATACGTTGTTTGCGGTAGTCATCGCCATGGTTGGAATCATTATCTATATCGCCTGGCGGTTTGATTTCAAATTCGGCATTGCCGCCGCCATCGCCACGTTCCATGATGTGCTGGCCATCTTCGCCGTCTTCTTTGTCATGCATAAAGAGGTCAACCTCCTTCTTATCACCGCCGTCCTGACCGTTGCCGGCTATTCGCTCACCGACACGGTGGTGGTGTTCGACCGGATCCGGGAGAACCTGCACAAGAATGCCAAGGAATCGCTGGACAAGGTTTTCAACACCAGTATCAACGAGGTGCTGTCGCGGACCATTATTACCTCCTTGACCACCTTCCTGGCCGCCAGTTCACTGGCCCTGTTCGGTGGCGAGGTGATCCACGATTTCGCCTTCGCCTTGGTGGTCGGTGTGGCGGTGGGAACCTATTCGTCGGTATTTGTAGCCAGCCCGATCGTGGTGGTCTGGGAGAATCGCGCCAAGGCGAGCAAAGCCTGAGCCGGGGGGGATACCTTGAAAAAAGAGAATATCGTTATCCTGATTTTGGCATTGGTGGTGGCGTTTCTGGGGGTGTTGCTGATCTTCAACCTTGCCACCAGAAAAGTGGGTGAGCTCCCTGCCGGCGGGATTCCTGCCGGGGCCGGCTCGCCGCTTGATTACAAGCAGCGGATCGCCGAGGCGAAGAAGATCGTGGCCAGGGAGCCGAAGAACCTCCAGGCCTGGATCCAGCTCGGCAACGACTATTTTGACAGCGACCAGCCGCAGGAGGCGATTGCCGCCTATACCAAGGCCCTTGAACTGGAGCCGAACAATCCGAACGTACTGACTGACCAGGGGGTTATGTTCAGGAGGATTGGCCAGTTTGAGACGGCGATTGCCAACTTCGAGAAGGCCCAGCGGATCGACCCGACACACCTGCAGAGTCTGTTCAATATCGGCGTGGTTTATGCCACGGATCTGAAGCGGCCGGACAAGGCGATAGAGGCATGGAACCGTTTCCTGGCCATCGATTCGACGAGTCCCCAGGCCCAGCAGGTGAAGGGGATGATCGCCGAACTCAAGGCGAGTTCGCAGAAGTTCAGATGATCAAAAAACCCGCTTCGGCGGGTTTTTTTACGTGCGACGTGAATCGTGCGACGTGCGACGTTGTTCGTGCGACGTGAATCGTGAGATTCAAGGTTGTCAACGTCGCACGCAGCACGTCGCACGAAAAAGGAGTGGTCATGGAACCGGTGAGTGAGCGGCGCTGGCGGATCAGGAATGCTGCCGCGGGAGCAATAGAGACGCTGATGGCGGAATGCGGTCTTTCCCGCTGCACGGCTCTGCTTCTTGCCAACCGCGGGGTTGCCGAGCCTCTCCTTGCTTCGCAATTCCTTTCAGCCACCCTGGCGGATCTCCATGATCCCCTGTTGATGAGCGGCATGGCGGTGGGGGTGGAACGGCTTGCCGCTGCCATCAGAAACGGCGAGAGGGTCTGCGTTTACGGCGATTACGATGTGGATGGTGTCACCTCGGTCGCCCTGCTCATCAGTTTCTTCCGCGCCGTCGGTCTCGACTGTTTCTATCATATCCCCAACCGCCTTGAGGAGGGGTATGGTCTGGCCGCCGAGGGAATCAGGGGCGTTCACCAGCGCGGCGCCACGGTTATCGTCTCGGTCGACTGCGGAATCTCGGCCGTGGCCGAAGCGAGCCTCTGTGCGACCCTTGGCATCGATCTGATCATCACCGACCACCATATGCCGGGCGCGAACCTTCCTGGGGCCTTTGCCGTGATCAACCCGCTGCAGCCGGAATGTCCGTTCCCCTTCAAGGGGCTGGCCGGGGTCGGGATCGCCTTCAATCTGGCGGTGGCACTGCGCGGCAGGCTCCGGGTGGACGGCCATTTTACCGGGAAAGAGATGCCCAATCTGCGGCGCTACCTCGACCTGGTGGCTCTAGGCACCATTGCCGACGTGGTACCGCTCATGGATGAGAATCGGATCTTCGTCAAATACGGCCTCCAGGAGCTTTCTGCATCAGCCAGGGTTGGCATTCAGGCGCTCAATCAGGTGGCGGGGGTCGGTGCCGACGTTAACTGCGGCGCGGTCGGTTTTCGGCTGGGGCCACGGCTCAACGCAGCCGGCAGGCTGGAGGACGCAGCGCTCGGGGTGGAACTGCTTCTCACGGATGACCCAACCAAGGCCGCTGCCATGGCAGCCGAGCTTGATGCCAGCAATGCCGAACGACAGGCGGTGGAGCAGGAGATTCTCCGCGATGCGATCAGCCAGGTGCGGGGGAACCAGGGGATGAACGGCAACAAGAGTATCGTCCTTGCCTCGGCAGATTGGCACCCGGGGGTGATCGGCATTGTCGCCTCCCGCCTGGTGGAGCTGTTTCACCGCCCCACCATCCTCATTGCCCTTCAGGACGGCACCGGTAAAGGGTCCGGGCGGAGCATCAGCGGCTTTCACCTGTATGACGCCCTTGGCGCCTGTGCGGTCCATCTGCTCAAATTTGGCGGGCACCGCCATGCCGCCGGCCTTGCCATTGATGAGGCGACCCTGGCGGCCTTTGTCGAACGTTTCGAAGAGGTGGCCAGTGGTCTGTTGACCGCCGAAGACCTCCAGCCCGAGTTGAACATAGATGCGGAACTCACGCCGGCCGAGGTGACTCTCGATCTTGCCGCTGAGATCGGCAGTCTGGAGCCGTTCGGCCTGGGGAACCCCGAACCGCTCTTCGTCATGTATGGAATGCAACTGGTTGACCAACGCATCCTCAAGGAGCGGCATCTGAAACTGAAGCTTAAGGCCGGCGCCAGCACCTTTGACGCCATCGGCTTCAATATGGCGGGAGGCAAAGCGCTGGCAGGGAGTATCGACGCGGTCTTTGCCGTACAGGAGAACGTCTGGAACGGCAGGAAAAGTGTGCAGCTCAGGCTGAAGGATCTCCGGGAGGCCGGGAACCGGGAAGCGTAAACCGTGAACCGGGATTCGGATGGTTTTGGTTCTGTAGGCATGATGAATTATCACATATCACATAATGGAAGAGGTTATTATGCAGCGGCATGAGCGGTTCAGCTTGGCAGAACGGGCCATCCAGATCGGTTTCTGGGTCAACGCGGGACTGATGGTGATGAAGCTTTCGGCCGGCTATTTCGGCAGGTCGGAAGCGGTCTTTGCCGACGGCATGGAGAGCGCCGCCGATTTCATAGCGATCCTTTCCACCCTGATCGCCCTCCGGATCGGCCGCAAGCCGTTCGACGAGAAGCACCCTTACGGCCACGGCAAGGCGGAGAGCATCTCTGCTATTATCGTCGCGCTGGTGATCTTCGCCACCGGCGGCTGGATTCTGGTCAGGTCGATCCAGACCATCGTCAGCGGTGCTGCCCAAACCCCCGAGGCGATCGCCGTGGCCGCAGCCCTTGTTACCATCATCGTCAAGGAGGCGCTGTTCCGCTACTCGTACCGGATTGGCGCCCAGCTCCAGAGCCCGGCCCTGCTCGCTACCGCCAAGGACCACCGCAAAGACGCCATCACCTCCATCGCCACCCTCATCGGAGTCACCGGCGCTTTTTTTGGTCTTTCGATCATGGACCCGCTGGCTGCCGGCCTCACCTCCCTATTCATCTTCCATATCGGCTACGAGACCTTCAGAAGCGCAGCCCACGACCTGATGGACGGCCTGCCGTCGGTAGAGCTGGTCACCGCCGTCACCATGCTGGCGGAAGGGGTGGAAGGGGTGGAGCACGTCCACGAGATCCGCGGGCGCCGCTCGGGCCAGTATCTGATCATCGACCTGAAGCTCGACATGGACCCGGAGATGACGGTGAAACGCTCCCACGCCATCGCCACCGAGGTGAAGCGCCGCATCTTCGAGCACTTCCCCAATGTGGGCGACGTGATGATCCACATCAACCCCCATGAGGAAGAGCATGAGGATCTGATCCGGCTGTAAATCTACCCGCACATCTACTTTGTGACTTATTCTGTCATACCCTTCTGTTATCATCGTTTCCAGGTTTTACCTTTCTTTAAAATATTTAATGGCCAATTGCCAAAGTTTCTGTAACAATCAGTCATACAAATACGCATTCTGCATTTCAACGTAGGGGCACCCCCATGTGGGTGCCCGAATCCAAAAACAGGGCGGCCACGCAGGAGAGGGCACCCACGCGAGGTCGCCCCCATGGGAGACGCACGTGAAATACGATCCCGAAATCCATCATCGCCGTTCGATCCGCCTGCGGGATTATGATTATTCGGCAAACGGCGCGTATTTCATTACCATTTGCGTCCAAGGGCGGGAATGCCTGTTCGGGGAGATTGTCGATGGGGAAATGCGGCAGAATGAGTCAGGAGAGGTTGTGCAGGCTGTGTGGGAAAGGTTGCCGGTTCGGTTTTCCGGTGTTGAAACGGATGCAGCGATCATCATGCCGAACCATTTTCATGGAATAATTTGCATTGCCGGTCACGTAGGGGCGCAATTCATTGCGCCCAAAATTGCGCCCAAAACCGATGGTGAAGCAGACGGGAAAGGGATAATGAATCTGGGCGCAATTAAACCGGGCGCTATGAATCCGGGCGCGATGAATCGCGCCCCTACGTTGGGGGAAATTGTTCGAACGTTCAAGGCCGCCTCCACCCGTTTGATACGGAAAAATCATCTGTCTGGATTTGCCTGGCAGCGCAATTATTACGAACGGGTCATCCGCGATGATGGTGAATTGTTGCGGGCACGGCAGTATATCGAGGAAAATCCGCTAAAATGGAAGATGGATAAGGATAACCCGGATTGTCAAACGCCCGCGTAGGGGCGCGATTCATCGCGCCCAGATTTATCGCACGCGGATTCATCGCGCCCTTTTCCTTGGAATGGTAATGTGAGGCAGGGCGTGGAAACATTGCGACTTATTCTGTCGCAAACCTGTGATACATTTCGAGCAAGTGAGAGGGAGTGATGGAGAGTTATTTTCGGTATTGGGGGAAGGCGGAGCGGGAAGACTATGGATCTTAAAGAACCGATAGCCCATGTGGCAGAGGATGGGCGGGTGCATGGGGTGGAGGAGCACCTGCGGAGGACGGCGGAGCGGGCGGCGCGCAAACGCAATCACTGTCTGCCGTGCCAGTAAAAAGGACGCCTCTTCTGATGCGCAATCGCCAGGACCCTTATCTCGTTAGGGCGGACCGAATACATCAGCGAATACGGAAACCTGCCAAGGGGTTTCCTTCTGACGCGACCTTGAATAAGTGGATATGACTCGGGGAAACGGGCAATATGTTCGATGGCTCTTTGAATATCGTCAACGAAAACTGCTCCTAGTCCAGGGTTCTCAAGGTCGTAGAAGTCGGCGGCCTCGTTGATTTCCACTTCCGCCGTTTCGTGGATTGACAAAGAACGCTTCATTTTCGGCGATTTCGCACACGGGCCAGAACCTCTTCCGCCGGGAACGCCTGGGCGCTGCCTTCGTCAAGCTCGTTGTCCCGGCGGATGGCTTCATCGGCCCAAAGATGCTCTATTTCCTCTTCATTCATGGTGTCCAGGCTGGCCAGGAGTTCCCGTGCCAGCAAGGCCCGTGATTCCGGGGCAAGTTTGAGGGCTTCGGCTCTCAGGTCATCTATGCTCATCGGTTTTCCTCAGATATTTTTTCGAGTCAGGTAGTTTGTGTTGCTGTTCGGTATGGTGATGAACACAATCTAGCACAGCGTTAACCGGTTGTCAAAACGTGGTTTTTCTCCTAATGGGCGAGAGATGGACCTGTAGGGGGCAGACCGGATTCCGATTGCAATGGAAAAATTAATTCTGACTTATTTTGTCGCGGATTCGTGATATATTGCCGGGCGTTGGTTTGCTCGATGGTTGGGGGAGAGATGAACATGGATGGACCGATAGCCCATGTGGCGGAGGATGGGCGGGTGCATGGGCTGGAGGAGCACCTGTGGGGGACGGAACGGGAGAAGTTGAGTGATTTCTATTGACAGAAGTATCGTGATTGATCTGGAAACAACTGGCTTTTTGCCGCAGCGTGGGGACAGGGTCATAGAAATTGGCGCGGTGGTGGTTGAGCGTGGCGAGCTGGTGGACGAGTTTCAGACCCTGATCCAGGTGCCGCGGAGTATTCCACGGCAGGCGTTCAGGGTGCATGGCATAACCGACCAGATGCTTGCCGGGCAACCGTTGCCGGAAGAGGTATTTCCCGCTTTGCTGGATTTCATTGGTGGGAACGTGCTGGTGGCGCACAACGCCCGCTTCGATCTGCCGTTTCTGCGGCACGAGTTCGGTCGTCTGGGGTTGGGGTTTCCCAACCGCCACGTCTGCACCCTGGAGCTGGCTCGGCGGCGCCTGCCGCGCCTGCCCGACCACCGGCTGGCGACGGTGGCAAGGCATCTGCTCGGCGATTTGCCGGACGATCTGCGGTTGCATCGGGCACTGGACGATGCGCGGCTCACCGCACGGGTATGGCTGGCAATGGTAACGTAGGGGCGGCCCTATGTGGCCGCCCTTATTTTCCGGCCTTGGCCGTCCAGGTTTCAAGAAAAGGCGCCCCTGCGTGGGTGTCCGGCAGGTGGAGGAGAAAAGAATAATACGACGAAGATTAAAATGACTTATTCTGTCGCAAGTCTGTGATACATTTACGGGAGAATCTGCTCCCCCTTTGAGAAAGGGGGATTCAGGGGGATTTTATGGAGGGTTATTTTCGGTATTGGGGGAAGGCTGAGAAGGAGTATCCAGGCGAGCCTAAATGGCATCCGCTAGTGTATCACTCGTTGGATGTGGCGGCGGTGGCTGCGGCGTGGTGGGATGCAAGCCCGGTAATACGACGAATTTTTCTGATTGCTTGCGATTTGGAAGGAGTTGGTGAACAGCAACTACGTGCATTGATTCTGTTTTTTGTATCGCTTCATGACATCGGAAAATTTGACGTCCGCTTTCAGCTGAAAGCTCCTGATATACTTAATGAATGCTGGCCGGAATTGGATTCGAAAGTCGATGTCTATGATGATTCAAAAAAATACGATCATGGCGTAACAGGCTTTTGGTTGGCGCGCAAAGAGCATAAGGAATGGTTTGGCAAGGATAGTGACTTTGGCATTTTGCGGCCTTGGTTATTGGCTGTAACCGGTCATCATGGTGAATTGCCAGATGTGCCTAACGATGCGCATAAGCATTCATATCCATGCTCCGAAGATTATATTCGTACGCATGACCAGCAAGCACGGTGTCAGTTTGTTGAGGTGATGAACAGGTTATTTCTGGAACCGGTTGGAATCTCCATTCAATCTATTCCGTTCAGTGATAAACTGGCCTTTACGTTGTTGTTGGCGGGGTTCTGTTCTATTGCGGACTGGATCGGATCGAATGCAGACATTGAAGCTTTTCCATATCGGAAGCCGACCATTGATACAGCCCAGTATTTTCATGCCCAACAGGCACATGTCATAGATGGTCAATTACTATCAAGGTTTGGGGTTGTCCGTTCTTCTTGCACATATGCTGGAGTTAAAACTTTGCTTAAACAAGGTTATTTGCCGCGTGGTGTGCAGGTCCGCATTGATTCTTTGCCGGTTTTGCCGAGTCTTACACTCATTGAAGCGCCGACCGGTGCTGGCAAGACTGAAGCGGCTTTGGCCTATGCTTGGCGGCTGATTGATGCAGGGTATGCAGAGTCCATTGTGTTTGCATTACCGACACAAGCCACGGCCAATGCCATGCTTACACGCGTAGAGGCTTTTGCGGAAAAGCTTTTCGGGTACGGTTCTGTCAATGTGGTACTTGCTCACGGTAAGCGGGATTTCAATCACGAGTTCCAGAATCTTGTGCATGCGGGTCAGAGAAGGACGGCTCAGGGAAAGGACGATGCCTCAGTGCAGTGCTCAGAATGGCTGAACCAGAGCAGAAAACGCGTCTTTTTGGGCCAGATTGGGGTGTGTACGGTAGACCAGGTCTTGCTTTCCGTTCTGCCGGTGAAACACAAATTCGTACGAGGATACGGTCTCAACAAGTCGGTGCTTATAGTTGACGAGGTTCACGCCTACGATAGCTATATGCACGGCCTACTTGCCGAGGTAGTTAAGCGACAACGGGACACTGGAGGCAGCGTGATTCTCCTGTCAGCGACACTTCCACCGCTGCTTCGCAACGAGATTGTTGCCACCTGGGGAGGCAATGTAGTGACGGACGACACCTACCCCCTGATAACTCAGGTAACGACTGCTGGACCACAAATATTTGATCTTCCAGAAGAACATATGCCACAACTGAGAAATGTGTATGTGGAATGCCTCTCGCTGTCCAGTGCCATGCCGGATGAAGCGCTTCTTGCCCGGATTATTGCGGCTGCGGAAGCTGGCTGCCGGGTTGCGGTCATTGCGAATCTAGTCAACGACGCCCAAACAATAGCAAGGCTCCTTCGTGATTCGTCTCGCAATCCTTCAGGGATACTGGTTGACATCTTTCATGCCCGATATCGTTTTATTGATCGTCAGATGAAAGAGACCTTGGCGCTTAACGAATATGGTTTGAATGCTGAGTGGGGAATCGGTCGCATTCTGGTTGCTACCCAAGTTATCGAGCAAAGTCTTGACTTGGATTTCGATTGGATGGTGACGCAGATATGCCCTGTGGACCTGCTTTTTCAGCGTATGGGGCGCCTCCATAGGCATGAGCCTCAACAACGACCGGCTGGCACTAAAACTGAGCGACCTATCGGCTTTGATACGCCACGGTGTACTGTTATGACGGTCGAGAATTTTACGTATGGGCTGCACAAAGAGATTTACGGCAATGCACGGGTACTCTGGCGGACCGAGCAGTTGTTACGGAAGGACACTAATAGTCTTATCAAGTTTCCTGGAGCTTATCGCGAATGGATAAATAGTGTTTATGCTGGCACTGATTGGGATGAACCGGACAATATTGTCGGTGAACATTTTGCCTTTATGCAAAGTCAAATGAACAAGGTCGCAGAAGCGCAACGGCTGACGACAATGACCATGTCTCAGTTCCGCGACGAAGATGAGCGGATTACCTCACTCACACGGGACGGTGAAATGAGTTTGACGGTTGTGCCGATGCTGGCCGATGGAAGATTTTTGAATGGTAACAAATCGAATATAAACGACGAGAAAGGTTATGCCGAGGCAATCAATCTCAATAGTGTTCCAGTACCTGCCAGTTGGGGAAAATATCTGCATGGCTATCGGACGGACGATGATGGGCGCTTTATCATTGAATTTGCACTGGAAGTAAAAGATTCATGGGTAAAAGCTGATGGTGGGACGAAGTTTCGGTACTCGAAGGATTTTGGTTTGGAAAAAGAGTAGCGCCGGACGGCTTTTGCCGACCGGCGCTGGCCCCGCGAGTGCGGGGAACATTTACGTACAGGTTTGTTTAATAAACTTACCTACGGGTCATCCCTCAGGGAGGGAACGTTTGAAGTGAAGTGTAACGTATTTTTGGAAAAAACACAATAGTGATGATTTCAAAAAACTTACCTACTTGACAAACATATTTAGTGCAATTATCATTCTCGCATGGGTGATTATCCGTGGGAGGTATGGTTATGGAAAAACTGATTGACATTATTGGTAAAGTTGTTGGGACCGCCAACTCGGCAACCCCGATGGCAGTAGCGGTTCTCGCGCTGCTCGTTGCGCTGTCGGTTATTTGGGTCAAAAGGAGGGATTGATGAACCTGCTCGTAGCACCATGGATTCCGATTCGCACTAATGGCGGTTCCGGAGAGTTTCGTCTTCTCAGGTATGAGGAGTTGCTTTGTCATGGAGATAAGGGGGAAGAATTGCGGGTCAGTCTTCCTCGCGATGACCTTGAACTTGCCTGCCTACAACTGCTTATCTGTTTAACTCAGGCGATATTTTTGCCAACAGATGAAAGGGACTTGCGCCGACGTCTCGTGGGATTAGTTACACCCGAGGAGTTTAGCGACAGGGTTGAACCGTTCCGTGATTGGTTCGACCTTGACCATCCAACGCAGCCATTCATGCAGACACGCGGAGTTAAAGCAGCGGAAGCGACACCCATTCAAAAGCTCCTTATTGGATTACCGGAGGGGAACAATCACTCCTTTTTCAACGAGGTCGGTGAGGTGAAGCAGATTAGTCCTGGCTGTGCAGCCATTGCGCTCTTCAATCAAGCATCCAACTGTCCAAGCTTTGGTGGGGGATTCAAGGGGGGCTTACGTGGTGGAGCGCCCATAACAACGCTGGTGGGTGGAGATACGCTCTGCGAAACCATCTGGCGCAATGTCGTAACCCTTCCTTTAGTACGGGAACGCTTGCCGGATTATGAACCGGATTTCAACCGCGACAAGCCTACTTGGATTGAGCCTTTCGCGAAGAACGAATCCATTTTCTCAAACGACATAGGGCTATTGCGCGGCCTGTTTTGGCAGCCTGCCCATGTAGAACTGATCACGGCTGATGTGGAAGGTATATGCGATCTCACGGGCCAAGCATCAGCTCACGTATACGAAAAGTTTTGCTCGGAGAAGTTTCCGTACAACATGCAAGGCGTATGGCCTCACCCGCATGGGGTAAGGATTGCCGCAAAGAAGAAAGGCAAACTGGAGTTTCGATTCTTATCTTTCACCACTACGGCCCCTGCCTGGACTCAGCTTACTGAGTTCGTAGTTCCCGGCATGAATTCTGATACCGGAGAGGGAACAACACCAGCAGCCCCGGTTCTCCAGGCAAGCCTGCTGGAGTCTGATGGATTGCATCTCATTGTGGGGGGCTACCGGAACAAGCAGGCTGCTGTTTTGGAGCGTCGGCATGAACTTATATCGCTGGCCGAGGGGTGGGCGAATAATCTCCAGTTTTTGCAGGCTCTAGTCGAAGTTGGCAAGGAGACGAAAAAGATTCTCAAGAGCAGGCTCTACTATGCCAGCCAAGGAAACAAAAAGAAGAAATTGAAAGGGATCGGCGCACCAATTCATGAGACCGGCGAGAAAATGTTTTATGCGCAATCCGAAGGGGTATTGCACGAGTATTTGCAAGACTCCATGACCTTCAAGGAATTCAAGACTGCGCGAAAACTGCTCGCTGAATCGTTACAGGAAATCTGCAAGAGAATATTCGAGAGTTTGACCGAGCCATACACTCATAATGTGGAGCTTGTCCCGATCATTGCCGTTACCCGCCGATTAATGAACTTTGAACTGCATAATCTCGTGGAAGGAGACCAACAGAATGCAAATACACGGAAAAAACAAAAACGATCAAAAGCCTGATTTCGTTGATCTGTATCGGCGATACTCCGTTCTTGATAACGGATTGAAGGCAGCTTTACGCAGGGTGGCAAACCCTGAAGATATTCGGGATACCGCTGCTATCTACCGTCTTTTCCATGAAGCCCGCCCCAGTGATCGTTGGTTGCGCGTGGTGTTCCTGCTGCCGTGGTGCGTTCAATGCGAAGAAGGGCGAGAAGACAAGGCCAAATCATTTGGGGCGTTGTTGGCTGAAGCAAATGTGAATGAAAGCAGATTGTTTCAAATGGCCCGTGCCAAAGAACCGCTTGATCTTATACTTCTCCGTCGGCTTGCAATACAGATCAAGCCGACAATCAATTGGGAGAAGCTAGGTTGGACACTGTTTCAATGGGACGTGAAGGCCAAACGAAAAGACATCGTCGAAGAGTTTTTCTATCAATCATCTAAATAAACACAGAAAGGAGCTTTATCCATGAACAGCAAGAACTTCGTCAATTTTCACATCCTGTTTTCCCACAGCCCATCCTGCCTCAACCGTGATGACATGAACATGCAGAAAACAGCCGTGTTTGGGGGTGTAACCCGTGTTCGTATCTCAAGCCAGTCACTTAAACGCGCCATGCGAACCAGTGACTATTACACTTTAAAGTTTGGGAAATCGTCCATGCGGACGCGTAGTCTGGAAAAAGCCAAGGGGTTGCTTGTGGAATCTCTGAAGGACGAGTTCAATAAAGAACTTGTCGAAGAAGCTGCCAACCGCTTTGTAAAGGCATCAGTTGCGGCTGATGAGGAAGAAATTGATGGCGGCGAAATTGTAGCCGAGCAGGAAGAGATTGTAGCCGGTGATTCCAAGAAGCTGGCGGTTGCCCCTTGGGTAATCGAGGAAATACGGGTTCTGTGCCGGGTTATTGGCGAGGTGAAGAAGGAAGGATTAAGCAGCGAAGAAAAGGAAAAGGCGCTCAAAAAACTTGGCAAGTCGGCTGGAAAGGGGAAAGACAAGAAAACCCTTACTGAAAGCGATTGTCTTGATATCGCGCTTGAAACTAAAATCGCGAAAAGGATCGAAGTAAAGATCTGTGAGCTTCGTTCGGCTATCGGCAATGCATTGGATGTTGCCCTTTCCGGGCGCATGGCGACCAGTGGCCTTATGCTCTCGGTTGATGGAGCGCTGGCCGTGGCACACGCTATTACGACCCATGCCGTGGAGCCTCAGGATGTAGACTGGTTCACCGCCGTTGATGATCTTACGCAGGATGCCGGTGAAAGCGGGGCAGGACACCTCAACACCCAACAGTTTTCATCCGGCGTCTTTTACCGATATGCCAGCCTGAACATGAAACAGTTGCAGGTGAATTTGGGACTCATCCCGAACATGAAGTCTGAAGAAAACAAGGAAAGCAGGGAAAAGGCCCTTGACGTGGCCATGCATGTTTTTCACCTGTTTACTACCGTTGTCCCATCGGCCAAACAGCAATCTTTTGCCGCACACAACTTGGCCGATTTCGCTTTGGTTAGTTTTTCAGATCAGCCGATTTCACTTGCAAATGCCTTTGAAAAACCGGTTCCGGCAGTTCGTAACAGCGGTTATTTACGTCCGTCAGTTAATAATCTGGTCATGTACTGGAGCAAAATTAAAAAAGGGTATGGAATTGATGACCAGGCAGCAGCGTTCTTCTTTGACGATTCGGTACTTGATGCGCAGAAAGACGGAGATTGGCCGCCTGTTTTGAAGCCGTTTTCTGAAGTAGGCAAAATGAAAAAGTGGATTGCCAATGACGGCAAAGAAAGTTGAGGTACGGCATTATGTCCCGTTTTCTCATACTTAATCTGAAAGGTCCTTTGCAAGCATGGGGTACACATACCTTCGAGGATTTTCGACCTAGCAATCTGTTTCCCACTAGGAGTGGCCTGCTGGGGCTTATAGCAGCGTGTGTTGGGATTGATCGAAAAGACCACGAAGGATTGAATCAACTAGCGCGAAGTGTTGAATTTACGGTCAAGGTTGATCGAGGTGGTGTCAAGCTTTCCGATTACCACACCATCATTGAAGCCCGTCGCGCCAACAGGAAGCCCAAGGAAGGCGAAACTGTGCAAACCCGGCGAGAATATCTGTTTGACGCCTCATTTCTAGTAGCAATTGGGGCACGCCCCAGCGCGACGATCAGCTTGGATGCAATCTTGGGAGCTGTTCAAAAACCCGTATATACGCCGTCATTGGGGAGGCGTTCGTGTCCATTGTCTGAGCCGCTTTTCGTATCGAGCCAAGAGGCTGAAACCGGAAAGGACGCTCTAAATTTGATATTTGGTGCAAAGGGAGTTGTTTATGCAGAGAATAAACCGTTGAAAGGACAACAATGCCTGATGATGAGGGATGTGCCTATGCACGGTAAAACACGACGGTTCGGTACACGGATGGTCTATATCCACGCCGAAACCAAGGAGGTCCTTGATGTTTCTCAGCCGAGTTGAGGTCACTTGGGGAAGCGCAAAAAACCCTTATAATCTGCATCGTGCAATATGGAAGCTATTCCCAGAATTAGAACGAGAATCAAGAACAAACGCTGAGGAATCGCGCCAAGGTTTTTTATTCCGAGTAGAACAAAGCGAGCCGGGGTGTCCGGCGATCATAATGGTACAGTCCCGTTGTGAACCACAGAAGGTAGCCGAGCATGCACGGGTGATTGCTTCAAGAGTGTTCAATCCGCAACCATCGCAAGGCCAGCGGCTTGCCTTTGTCATGGCCGCAAACCCAGTTAAAACGATCAATGATGAAGCCGGGCGTCTTAATAGAAAAGGGGAACCAAAAAAGTGCAGAGTGCCGTTAATAAAGGAAGAACAGCAGATCCAGTGGCTGCGCGACAGATTGAAGGGTATTGCGACTCCGGAAGCTGTGTATGTTAGGAAATTGCCGCCGATCTTTTTTTACAAGCAAAAAGAAAAGCGGGATGGAAAGCTGATGCCAATCTTGTTTGAAGGCATTCTTCGTGTAGAAGAGCCTGATGTGTTGGTAAAGGTGCTTGAAGACGGCATCGGCCCGGCCAAGGGCTTCGGCTGCGGGTTAATGCTCGTGCGGCGGGTATGAGTTATTCTGGAATCCTGAATAGCTATAAAGGGGGGGCGGCAAAATGCCACCACCCTTTCCA
>JANXYN010000147.1 GCA_025356035.1 Geobacteraceae bacterium | reverse complement strand
ATGTAAGATGATGGTAAGGCACGGTGGACTCCTTCTGGTGTGATGGTTGGTCGCGCTTCCAACATTACCAGAAACCCACCGTGTCTACTTGTTTTTTACCCACCTCTCAGGGTGGTGCACTTTGAACTAGATTCTACCCTGAGTATAACCTGTGGGAGATCGCAACGGAACGCACAGTTGGCGAAAGGTTGGACCGTTTGTTTAGCGCTTTGTCCCGCTGGTTGGGCAAAGCACCATCGAATTTTCAGCCCGCTACTCGCGGTTTCCGGAGCAGGCCCCCCCCACCAGCGACGATGATCAGCATAAAGAAAAAACCGCTCCGATAATCGCTCATAAACGCCAGCTCGTTGCGGGGAAACATTACCTTGTATTCCGCCGACAATGATATGCAGATCAATGTCAACACCACCAGGGCGTTGACGGCGGTGCCAGCCAACAGCACGATGCCGGTGCTGCGCCGCCAGTTGCGAAACCGGCCGATCGCCAGGCCGATCAGCAAGCTGATCACTCCTGGCACCGATAATCCGCCGACAAACGCCCATTTTTCCAGGTGGGGCAGCCCGCTGATGAAAGCGAGCAGCCCCACCATATAGACAAAGAAGCCGGCTACGCAGTAGAAGATGATGCTCAATACCTGTCTCACTTGGCGAAATACTCGCTTGCCGCGGGACGGAACAGGAAGAAGACGATAATGGCGAAGATCACCAGGCCAGGGATCATCGCCAGCTTCATCGGTGAGGTCACCAGGCTGAAGACAAAGCCAAAGGCACCCCAGATCACGTAGAGGAGCCGGGCCCAGTTCTGTCCCTTCAGCATCATGATGCCGCTGACGATCGAAATGGCCAGCCCCACATACATCAGCAGATACTGGACGGAAGCCGGCACCATGCTTTTACTCATCATCTCTTTTACCATGGGATTACCGATCATGAGGGTAGTCGTGACTAGCGATATGCCACCGGTGACAATCAAAACCCAGCAAACAACAGTTATCGAGGTGGGACGGTCCTTCATGGTTTTCTCCTTTTGGCTGTTGGAAATGAAATATAGCGGGGACGAGAGCCGCTACGGGCCGGGTTGCCTTGCAGCCGATTAAGCGTGCTCTCACCGTTAGCTGGCAAGCACTATACCCCACCGTTACTCTGGTTTCAAGGGGAACATGAACCTCCTGGAAGCAAAAAAGCCGTTTCCCTGTGGAGAAACGGCTTCGTGTATTTCGTGGACAACGGTTTTTTATAGGACTACTTGCCGAACAACCCCTTCAGCCCTTTATCCATTAGCTTCTGCTCCGGCCGCGACTGGCCATCCTTTTTTTTGAACAACTTCTCCTCCAGTTTCTGCTGAAGCTTTTCCTTGGCCTTCGCCTTGGCCTGCTCCTTCACCAGGGCGGCGTTGAGGGCAAACTTCGGCGAGGAAACACTGCCGGTCACCTTGAGCGGCACCAGCCCCCACCCCTGATCGTCGGACATGTAGCTGCCAATCTCCCCCCCCGCCACCTTTTTGGTGAGCTCGGGGGAGAGGCGCATCTCAACGGAGAGGTCGAGGAGCTGATCGAGCCCCACCGTCCCCTTCGGCTTGACCAGCACGTCCTTGCCGGCAATATCGCTGTCCAGCAGGATTTTGCCGTTCTGGACCCGGAAGGTGCCGGCAAACTTGCTGAAGCGGAGCACCCGCAGTTGTTCTGCTTTGAGGTAGCTTGCCAGCCCCTCGATGAAGCCGGCGCCGGTCAGACGGCCGTCATAGATGGCGAAATCACCCTGGCCGGAAAGGTTCTTCTTCAGCACTTCCGGGTGAGTTCCCTTGCCGTTCAGGTCGGCATTGAGCGAGAGGGCCCCGAATACGGTCCCGGCTGCCTTTGGCGCAAAAGCGGCGACAACCGGCTCGGCCTGCACCCCCGCAACCTTGAGCTTGGCCCCGTAGGCAAAACCCTTCTGCCCCAGATCTACCCGCGCCGTATTGCTGAACATCCCCCCCGCCACCTTCCCAGTGAGATCGTCGATGGTGAGGATGTTATCCGCCAGCCGGTAGTGGAGCGCAAAATCGTCGATGGTGAGCCCCTGGTAGAGCACCTTGCCGATCTGCACCGCGCCGGTCACTCGGACCGGTAAGTTGAGTGGCCCCGGCTCCGGCCCGGCCGGTTTAGCCGCCGAAGCAGGTCCGGCAGCGGTCCCGCCGGTTGCTCCCCCATCCTTCTTTAGAAACGGATTGAGGTCGAGTTGCTCCCCCTTCACCTGGCTGGTCACCACGAGCGGCTTACCGAGCAGATTGGTGGCCTTGAAGTCGATCTTGAGCTGGTTACCACCCACGGCCAGTGTCAGGTTCTGGCTGCTGACCGCGTCCTTGGTCAGCGCCAGGGTCCCAGTGAGGGCCGGGCGCTGGCCGCCTGCGCTGGCCTGGATATTACTGAGGCGCACCTCGCCGTCCTTGAGGAGCTCCTTCGGAGCGGCAACGTCGCCGGCCAGGTGCAGCCGGACGTTGATCATTCCGGATGGGTCAAGCGCGGCCAGCTTTTCCTTCACCTCAGAAGGAAGGGCGGCGGTCAGCAGCCGGAGGTCGGCATCGATCAACTTGAACGTGGCGTCCAAGGCTGGCTTGGTCCCCACGTTCGCCGCCGTACCGTCGAAAGCAATTGCTGCGCCGGGGAGCCTGGCCTTGGCGGAAAATGGGAAAGATTTTTCCAGGGAGATCTCCTTGGCCGACACCTGGATGCTGGTTACCTTGTAGCTGAACGGCCGCGCCGGAGTCACGCTACGGTCCTCATAGGTCACCTCGCCGTCGTTCACGGCCACCTGGGAGATCTGCAGGTTGAGCGGCGCCTTTTCCCCCTCGGCAGGCGGTTTGGGCGGCGGGGCTTCGCCCGCTTTTTTGGCGGTCAGGTCGCTGAAGTTGAAGGTCCCCTTGGTGAGCTGCACCACCCGGATTCGTGGTGCATCGAGCCGCACCTCATCCACCACCACCCGCATCCGCAACAGCGGCCAGAAACGGTAGCGAAGCACCAGCCGGTCAGCCTTGACAAACGGCTCAGGGCCCTCCTTCTCCCTGATCACCAGATCCTTGAGGGCAATACCGGAAAAGATGCTCACCTCCACATCCCCCAGTTCCACCTCCCGATGGAGCGCCTCCTTCACCTTGGGGAGAACGGTCCTCTTCACCAGCTCCGGCGTGATCAGGAGCTTCGCCAGCACGCTCAGTGCCACAATGATTACCAGCACCACCGCTGCAACAATCGCCAGGACCTTCAACCATTTTTTCGTTTTCATGATACCCTCCGCAGATGAGTAATTATGGATTTCAGAGTATTCACAAACGCCCCTCGGCCCGCAGCTTTGCCAGGATGGCATTGATGGCAGGGAGTGCCTCCATGGCCGCTTTTTCCCCCTCCAGCACCGCCTCGTGCCGCTTATCAAAGCCGGCGGAGCCGATGTATCCTACTTTCGGTTTGATCACCACGTCCGCCCTGGCCAGCTGTTGCGTTGCGAGTTTTGAGTACATGATGCCGATCGCCTGCATCATTGTTTCCAGGGTCCCCTGGGGCCGGGGCGCTTCGCCGTCGGCGGAGATGTCCACGGCTATCACCACATCCGCACCGTAGCGCCGGGCCGCATCAACCGCCACGGGGCTCACTACCCCGCCATCCACGTACATCCGGTTGTTGATCAGCACGGGGGTGAAGACCCCCGGAATCGAGCAACTGGCCCGTACCGCCGTGCCGGTATTGCCGGTGCCGAAAACTACCTCCTGGCCACTCTGGATGTCGGTCGCCACCGCGTAGAACGGAATCCGCATCTTTTCCATGGGAGTGGAGCGAACCTGCTTGTTGACGTATGCCTCGAGCTTCTCCCCCTTGATGAAGCCGTTGTCGGGGAGGGTGAAGTCTACGAGGTCCCCCTGCTCGATGTCGAAGGAGATCCGCTGTAGCTGGTAGGCGCTGTAGCCGTAGGCATAGAGACAGCCGACAAAGCTGCCTGCACTGGAGCCCACCAGCAGCTGAACAGGGACATGGTTTGCCTCCAGCACCTTGAGCACGCCGATATGGGCAAACCCCTTGGCCGCCCCAGCCCCGAGCACCACCGCCACCCTGGCCGGCGGAGGCGGAGGCGCAACTTGCTTCGTTGCACAACCGGCGGTAACCGTGCAGAGCAGAATGAAAATTGCCATCAGCCGCGTATGTTGCATCCCGTTTGGTTCCCCTTCACCGATAGATTGGCCTGCGCGTCCGCCGGACATTCTGGCAGATTGTGCACCTTCAGGCAACAGCTTTAATGCCGATAGACGAAAACGCGGTGTAACGGGACTACAGCAAAACAAGGTCAAAACCAGCACGCGGATAACGTCTGATCAAAGCGGATAAAATCGGATTAAGCAAAAATCAAAAGGGTTTTGAACCAATGCTTCTAAATCCGCCTTTTTCATTAGTGACTGTAGCTGCGCTCTTAGCAGCGTACAGACACTTAGTTGTTTTACCAGATTTGATCCGCGTGCAACGGATTTAGGTCTTTGTTTGCTTCAACCGTTGCCACTCAACTTCTGCAGATATGCCCTGATCCGCCTGGCATTGGTCCCGACATCGCTCTTACCCACCCGCGACACGGACCGCACGTCGACTTTGCTCCCTTGCCGGTCTGGGGCAATGCGGACCACGACATCGTCCTTGAAACCGAACCAGAAAGTGGTAGCGGTCGCCTCAAGCCGCCCTTCGGCTGGGCTGCTGGCGACAATTTCCCACCCCATGGCCCGGGCCGCGGCCAAGGCCCGGTCAAAGGCCTTGTCGGTCGGAACTGCCAGCATCAGCGGTTTGATGTCGGGATAGGCGGCGCGCTGCTGAGCCGCAATCTCAGGGCCACCATAGAAAGCAGGATTCGGCGCATCCCTGCGTAGCGCCAGAATGCTGTAAAACTGCGGCGGGTTGTCGGTATCGGTGGAGATGTCATGAATCGGCGGCACGCTCCGGGCGAGCTGCCGCCAGTTTAACGCCGTTCCGGTAATCAAAAGCCCGGCCAACAGGCCGATGATCGAGAAGATGAGGCCATTGCGTACCCCACGCAGCCAGTTCATTAAGGCGCTTGCCAGCGACAGGACCAGCGCCGCGGCTCCGACAGCGGCTGCCCACCTGAGTATCTGCAGACTGATGCGGAAATTCCACCAGCCAAACCGGTTGCCGATCCCGGCCAGCACGACAGTCGCAACGGCCAGCAGCGCCAGGACACACGCCCCCTGGGCCAGACGATAGTAGCTCCCTCCTTGCGGATTCGACGGTTCTTTAGTCGTTTTTGACTCTGTCGTCATTGTATCCTCCCCGGTTGTTGTCAGCTATCCAAGATAGATTTTACCGGACGCAGCCATATTGTAAACCGACCACCGGCAAATAAGCCGCCAGCACCAAATATTATGCGCTTGAAAAATCCTCGCCATTAATGGTATATGGTAGCAGTCGAGCCTGTTAGCAAAGGCCGGTGCATTAATCTTGAAGAGCGGGAGGAGTTGCATGGCAGCGGAAGAAAAAAAGGAACCATGGTTGAACTATCTGGCGCTCAGTACCGTCATCCTGGCGGTCTGTGCGACGCTCTCCACCTTCAAGGGGGGGGGCTATTCGACGAAATCGGTGATGAACCAGGCGCTGGAGTCGGACAAATGGGCACAGTACCAGGCCAAGAGCATCAAGGGTTATATCTACGAGATGCAGCGTGACAAGCTTGAGCTTGAATTGAAGGGGATGAAGGGGAAAGTCTCCCCTGCGGTGATTGGCGACTATCAGAAAAAAATCGCGGAATATGCCGGCAAGATCGAGAAGTACGAGGTGGACAAGAAGGAAATATCCACTGAGGCACTGGGATTCAAGGCCCTCAAGGAGGACGCCCAGATCCACGGCAAAGGATTCGGCATGGCGGTCATCTTCCTGCAGATCGCCATCCTCCTCTCCTCCATCGCCGCCCTGATGAAAAAGAAGTACGTCTGGCTGATGGGCGTTGCAGTGGGTGCCGTGGGGCTGGTCTTTTTCGCCAACGGCTTTTTTCTGTTCTTTTAACAGGCGCAGCAGAACATTACCAGCAAGCCCGCTCCCGGCAGGGGAGCGGGCTTTTGCTTATTCCGCGATATCCAGCTTGTGTGAAATGCTGAAACTGAAGGTGCTTCCCACCCCTAATTCCGATTCGCACCAAAGCCGGCCGCCATGGCGGCGGACCAGGGTTTTTACATAGGCAAGCCCCATCCCTTCGCCCGGCACAGCATGCTGTCCAGCCCGGCGGAACAGCTCGAACACCTTGTGCATATCCTCCGCGGCGATACCACGGCCATTGTCGCAAATCTGAAAGATCGTTTCCTTTTCCCCTCGCTCGGCAATTATCTCTATCACTCCCGGCCGCTCCGGCATCAGGTATTTCAGAGCGTTGTCGAGGAGATACTCCATGATCTGCTCCACGGCGATCCGATCAGCAACCACTTCCGGCAGCCATCCCACTGTCACCTGGGCATTATGCTGTTCACGTTGGGTAGACAGTTTTAATATAACGGTTTGCACAAGATCGTTCATCTCAACCGGCTCCAGACGCTGCCTACGGCTGCCAAAGCGAGCCAGTTTCAGCATAGCATTGATCAGGCTGTCCATCCTCCCCGCCGATTCCTTGATAAACTGCAACGCCTCCGGCAGCTCTTTCCGGAAAGCCTTGTGCACGAGATTTTGCGCCTTTTCATCAAGGGGATCGGTATAATCGTTCAGAGCCCCCTCCACTCCCATCAGGGTCAGTTCCAGTTCGTCGGCAAACCCTTTGATATTCACCAGCGGCGCGCGCAGATCGTGGGAAACCAGGTTGGTAAAGGCCGTGAGCTCCTTGTTCGTCTCCTGCAAATCTGCCGCATAGCGCTGCAGCTTTTCCTCCCCACGTTTCCGTTCGGTAATATCCCGCGATACGTGGGCAACCTGGATGATTCGTCCATCCTTGTCGAGAATCGGCGAGGTGGATACTTCCACATAGAGCTTTTCGCCACCGACACCGTAATGGACGTGCTCCGCCATCCCATGTTTGCCGCTTGCCACCGTTTCCAGCAGTGGGCAGATATCGTCCGGCGCTTCGCACACCTCATGGCGGTTATGGGTGATCGCATAGCAGGTCCTGCCGATTACCTCTTCTTCGCGCATGCCACACTCTTTCAAAAACGGGGCGTTGACCGCAATGATACTGAAGTCGCGCACATCTATGATGCTCACGCCATCGTTGAGACTGTCCAGGATGGTTTTAAGGAACTCCTGGGAGCGCTGCAGCTCCATGGTTCGCTCGGCCACCCGCTGTTCGAGGGAATCGTTGAGCAGCCGCAGGTTCTGTTCCGCCGCTCTGATCCGGCCGATGGTGTCGAGGGCAAGATTGACCACGATGTAGACGAAGCAGGCCCCGCCGAGAAAGACCGGCCCAGTGACCAGTTCGGTGGGAAACTTGAGATTGCTGAGAAGAATTGCGGCGAACAGCAGGTAGCCAGCAAGGAAAAAGAACATGAGAACGATCAGAATGCGCCAGCGCCGCTGCAGCTCTGTCGGCACCTGCCCCTTGGTCTGCTGCCCGAGCATGATGGCGAAGACCATGAAGACGGCACCGCAGAGGACCAATAAACTTGTTACTAGGGCTATGGTCTGCATGGATTGCTCCGTTTAACTGCTGCAACCAAATCATATGCTGGCAGAAAGCCGTTCAGCTATTGCGGCACTACCAACCATAACCTACATACTGCAGGGAACCGGGAGCGTGAACGAAAAGGTGCTCCCCACCCCCGGCGCCGACTCGCACCAGATCCGGCCGCCGTGGCGGCGGACCAGGGTCTTCACGTAGGCAAGCCCCATCCCCTCCCCCGTGGTGTCCTGCTGGCCGGCCCGGCGAAACAGCTCGAACACCTTGTGCATATCCTCATCGGCGATACCGCGGCCGTTGTCGCGCACGTGGAAGGTAATTTCATCCCTCCCCCGCTCGGCAAAAATCGATAGCTCGCCGGCCCGCCCTGGCGTCATATATTTCAAGGCGTTGTCGAGGAGATTCCCCATGATCTGCTCCATGGCTACCTTGTCCGCGGTTATTTCCGGCAGTTCCGCCAGAGAGACACTGACCCATTTCGCCTCGAGCTGGTGGGCAAGTGAATCCAGAATGTTCTGGACAAGGCCTTTCATGGGGACCACTTCGGGCGTCAGCTGCTTGCGTCCCAGCCGTGACAGATTCAAGATAGCGGTAATGAGCCCGTCCATCCGGTTCACCGAAGCGCCGATAAACTCCAGGGCCTCCTGAACATCGTTCTTGAGAATGGTCTCCAGCTTCCGACGATCGGCTTCGGCCAGATGGGTAAAGCAGGGATCGAGCAGCGGCCCCGCCTCTTTCAATGCAACGCCCAGTTCCGCGGAAAACCCCTTGATGCTCACCAGCGGTGCGCGCAGGTCATGGGAAACAATGGAGGCAAAGGAGAGGACCTCCTCGTTGCTCTGCTTTAACTCCGCCGCGTAGCGTTGCAGCTTTTCCTCGGCCTGCTTTCGCTCGGTAATGTCCTGGGCGAGACAGACGTACCCTTGCAGCAGACCGCCTGCATCAACCAGCCCGGAGACGGAAAAGGCCACCGGAATCCGCCGGCCATCCTTCGCCCGGTAAACCCTTTCCCGATCGTTCTTGACGGCGCCATCCTGCGTAAAATCTGCTAGCAGTTCCTTGCCCGGCTCCGCTTCCACCAGCACCAGGGCAAACGGCTGACCGACCAACTCCGCCTCGCCATAGCCGAGGAGCGTGCAGGCGGCCCGATTGACACTCTTGATTGCGCCATCGGGAGCAACCACGAGCAGCGCGTCGGCCATGGAATTGATGATATTGTTCAGGTAGGTTTGCGCCACCGACATCTGATCGTGGGAGTCTTTCAATTCTGCCGCCATCCTGTTAAAGGTTGCCGCCAGCTCCCCCACTTCATCACGGGAGGTGACCGTGATCCTCCGCTCGAGATCGCCTTTGCCGATCGCCTCGGCCGATTCGGTCAGAACCATGAGCGGCTTCGAGATGGATCGGGAAATGTAATAGCCGCACAGTAGCGCCAGGGCAAAGGTCACCATGCTCAGAACCATTATTGCCTTGAGCGCATAGATTCTAGCCCGCTCCAGGTCCTCCTTCTGTTCCTCGAATTCGGCGGTTTCCAGCTTATGGGCCTCTTCGATCGGCGTGAAATACGCCTGTTCCGCCGCTTCAAAAGCGTGCTTGGCCACCGCGAATTGGCGGCCGTGATTACCGTGCTCCTTCAAAGCTATCAGCTTGGCGCTGGTCTTGAGCAATTGTCGGTGATTGGCCTGGATCAGCCGGGCGGTTTCCGCCTCTTCTGCGTTATGGTTGCCGGCAATCCTCTCGTAGACTGCAAAGTTGCGGGTAAAGACCTCTAGCGCCGCCCTGATCAGAGCCTTTTCCTTGGCCACCTCCGCTGCAGTGTCCTCCTCCTCGTCCAGAAGAATGCAGATCTCGTTGGTGGAGGAATCGATCCGCATGCCGGAGTAGCGGAGGTGGTCGATTGCCTCCATTACCGGCATGGTTTTCTTCGAAATGGTGCCGATCTCCCGGTCCACCAGGTTGAGCATGGCAATCCCTACCAAACCGACGACGGCGGTAAGGAGGGCAATGACGAAGTAGCCTAAGATAATCTGATTGCGTAACCTCATGTATCTCCCCTCTGCCTATAGTTCGACTGGGACAGTCCCATGGCGGCTCAGTTGGCGACTCAGCAGTTGACCGCAATGGTAAAACTGAAGGTGCTCCCCACCCCCGGCGCCGATTCGCACCAGATCCGGCCGCCATGGCGGCGGGCCAGGGTCTTTGCGTAGGCAAGCCCCATCCCTTCCCCTGCCACATCCTGCCGGCCGGCCCGCCGGAAAATATCGAAAACCTTCGACAGGTCCTCATGGGCAATGCCGCGGCCGTTGTCGCGGATGTGAAACGTGATTGCCCCATCCCCCGGCTCGGCACTCACCTCGATCTCTCCCGGCCGCCCCGGCTCCAGGTACTTCATTGCGTTGTCAAGAAGATGGCCGACGATCAGCTTCATAGTGGTCCGGTCGGCAACCAGGGCGGGGAGCGGACCAATCGTCAGCTTAGCACCCTGCTGGAGATGGGCAGCCGCGACCGACTGCACCAGTTCCGCCATCTCCAGCACTTCCGGCTTGAGCCTGCGCCGCCCCAGCCGAGATAGTATGAGGATGGCGTTGAACAGAAGATCCATCCGGTGCACCGAGGCATTGATAAATTGGAGCGCTTCCGGTGCCTCTTGCTGCAGAACGGAGGTTAGCCGTTCCCTGACCCTCTCGGCAAGCCGATCGGCAGACTCACCCACCAGCTCGGTGACCTCCGCCAGGTTCCCCTGCAGTTCGCCGGTGAACCCCTTGAGATTCACCAGGGGCTCCCGCAGATCATGGAAAAAGATGTAGGTGAAGTTGCGCAACTCGTTGTTGCTCTCCTGCAGCTCCTGGGCCGTCTGTTCGCTCCGGTCCCTGGCACTGACAATCTCCTGCCGCGATTTTTCCAGGTCGTCGCACATGTCGTTAAACGAGGCAGCCAGCGTTCCCAGTTCATCACCCCCCTGCAGAGTGATGCGATAGCCCATATCCCCGCTACCGATCCGCTGTACGCCGGTTTCAAGCTTGCCGATGGCCAGGATCATCCGGCGGATGATGCGGTGGGTCACGACGATGAGGGCTATCGAGACGGTTAGCAGTACCGACACCAACACCACTCCGGCTGCAATGGCACGGTAACGGAGGGAGCCATGGGTCTCGACAATCTCCGCCTTGCCTTTCTCGAAACCTGCGGCAATGTCCGGCAGTACCACATCCCCCAGCAGCGGATCGATTTTTTGCTCGATGACCCGCCAGGCCTCACGGTCTGCCCCTCTATTTTTCAGGGCAAGGGCCAGTCGGACCTGCTGCAGCGCCACACCGTATTTAGCTGCCGTCGCCTGTTGCTTCGCTAAATCGTCGTCTTCCCCGGTCTCGCCAAGCCTTTGTTGCATCTGAACCGAAGTATGCCACTCCTGGAATGCTTCTGCAGTCTCCATTACCTGCGCTTCAGCCTCCAGTCGGTCTTCACTTTTGCCAGAGAGCAGATAATTCTTAACCCCCAGCATCTGCCGATTGATGGTCAGCCTGGTTCGATCGACGGCAAGCAAATAGCGGATGGCGGCACGCGCCCGCTTGACCCCGGCACGGCCCTCCTCCGCCCCAAGCGGCACTGCGCCGCCCCTCACCAGCACCTCGCCATAGGTATCATCCACCGCCTCCAGCTCAACGGCGATGATTTTATCAATTTTCCGGAACAACTCCTGGTCGAGCCAGGGCTTTACCTTGGTTTCCATCAGACGAAAGGCCGCCTGCCGCTTCCCGTGCTTCGCCAGCAGACAGGCATCGCTCACCAGGAGCAGGGCTTGCTCATAACTTTCTTCGACATCCGCCACGCGGGCCTCGTGTCCCATCGCCGTTTCCCCGTTGCGGCTCTTTGCCTGCGCACCCTTTACCCAGTTGTCCACGACCTGCCGGTTTTTCACCTCGCACATCTGGCAGAGCTTGCCAGTCTCCTCCTCGCCGGACAAGATGTAATCGGTCACCTCCAGCATCTGGCTGGTGATCCGCGCCCGGATCTTGGCCGCCTCATAGAGGCCATCGACCGCCTCCCCCGCTAATCCGATCTGCCGGACATTCTGCGCCGCACTCCAGATCGAGAAACCGGCCAGCAGCCCCAGCAAGGTATCGATCAAAACCATCACGGCGAGCAATTTGAATTTTATGCTCATAATCCTTCCTTCTGCTAAAGATACTCTGCCAGGCACCGGTGCTGCCGGAAATACCCGGATTTTACCTGTACTGCGTTGCTCGACGGCTTCTTCCTCTAACCCTGCCGCACCGCCGCAGCAATGCTGAAACTGAAGGTGCTCCCGACCCCCGGCTGCGACTCACAGCAGATCCGGCCACCAAGGCGTTGAACCAGGGTCTTCACGTAGGCGAGCCCCATCCCTTCTCCGGCTGTATCCTGCACCCCCGCGCGACGAAAGATGTCGAAGATCTTCTCCAGGTCCTCCGGCTCAATTCCCCGGCCATTATCCCTGATCCGAAAGGTTATTGTTTCATCCCCAGGTTCCGCGGTCACTGCTATCCGACCCGGCCGATCAACGCAGAGGTACTTCACGGCATTCTCCATAAGATGCCCGATAATCAGCTCTATCGCAGGCCGGTCAACGATGATTGCGGGCAATGGGGCGATGTCAAAAACGATGTCACGGCGGGCTATGGCCTGCTGATGGTTCGCCACTACCGAAGCCAGGAGCTTGTCGAGATCGACCCACACCGGTTTGAGTAGGGCACGGCCAAGATGGTTGAGCTGCAGGACAGAATTTATCAGTGTAGAGATTCTTTCCACGGATGAATCGATGAATTCCAGCGCTTCCGGGATATCTGTAGCTAAAGCCTTTTGTAGAATTTGATCCTCTTTCTGCGCCGCAGCAAAGGACGCAGCCAGGCTGTCTGTGACGATGGTCAATGCCGTGCGCAGTTCGCCGGAAAAACCTTTCAGATTTACCAGCGGCGTCCTCAAATCATGAAAGAAGATAAAGTTCAAACTCTTCAAGTCGTCGTTGCTCTGCTTCAATTCGGCGGCATTCTGCTGGAGCTTTGCCTCGGCCCTGTTCCGTTCGACGAGTTCTGCCTGGAGCTGTTCATTGGCGTGGGCCAGCTCTGCAGTTCTGGTCATCACCTTGTCTTCCAGCTGTTCCCGATTCTTTGCCAGCTGCAGGTCGCGCTGCTGGATCTGGGAGAGCATTTCATTGAAGCCGGCCGCCAATGCCCGCAACTCCTCAATATCATTTACAGGAGCACGCATGGAGTAGTCTCTATCCTTGGAAACTGCGGCGGTCAGGTTGGCCAGATCCCGGATCGGAGCGGTGATCCTCCCCTGCAGCTTCGATAACATGAGGAAGGCGATGAAAAAAGCCGCCGCGAGCACCACCAGCGTTATTGCCGAGAAGAGCAGGAGTTTGCCATACATGTCCTGCAGATCGGATTCGAGATGGATAACACCGACGCGCTCACCGCCAAGCATGATCGGCTCGTAGAGGGAGAGACGATTCATGCCGAACGAGTAATGATAAAGAGGAACAGGAAGCGGCTCTGCTTTCGCTGATGAGCCTTTCCGGCTGAACGTGACGAAAACGGCACCGTCGTTTTTGTAGATGTATGCGTGGACTATATTGGGCGCGCTGCTGAGCGCCCCGAGTATTTCTGCTGCGTCTTTTTTATTATCGAAGGCAAGAGCGACCATGGAATTGCTGCTGATCATTTTAGCCTGGACGGTGAGGGTCTCGAGGAGGGCCTGTCGGAACGAGATGAATTGGTTGCCAATCAGGATGACGCTTTGCAGTAATAACACAACGCCAGTCGTCATGAGGCTTATCCGGACAAGCGTTTCTTTAATGGAAGGATTATGGAGAAGTCGCATGCAATTTTCCTAACTGCCGCTGATTATTTTTGACATGTTGAGCAGCCGGGAATTGATCGTCAACCCTTCACGTTTCGCCGCTTCCAGGTTGATTTCGAGACCGATTTTATTGCTTGTCGTAATAAAGTTGATGGTGCCACCGCGCCTGGCGAAATCGGGAATACGACTGACCAACAACATTTTCGATTTTCTGAACGCAGCAACGATTGTTGCCACTCGATCCCGTTCCGAGTCGCTGACAAAGAGGATATGACAGACCCTGACATCCTGAATATCCTTGAATATGTTTACCAACACCTTCCTCCCATTCACTGTCCTGCCTTTAAGGCTATGGAGACCCTCACCAAATGGGTCGTCGCCGATAATGCCGATGATTATGGGGTCATCCTTGCTGTTGAAAGCGCCTTCAGGCCATTCAACGAATAACGTGAAATTATACAGAAACGCCAGCACCACCTGGGAATCTTCGGGCGAAGCAGTAGCAGCCGCCAGGTTGCTGACAGATCCCGGGAAAAGCATCAGGATTATCAGCAGAATATGTAGAAAGACTCTCTTCATGGCTACCCTTGGTGCAGTTCTCCGGCTAATGGCCCTTTTCCTGACCTGACATGGATTAATATCTCCAGGTTACTTTCCCGTAAATACTCCGCTCCACCTGCGACGGCAAACTGGGGAGGACAAAGATCCCGCCAAATTCGGAATGGCTGCCGTCAAAGAGGTTCTGCCCGACCAGTGCAAGTTCGAGATTTTTCAATGGTTTCCAGCCGAGCCGTGCATCGACACGCACATAGCTGGGCATCCCCTGACTGGAAAGGTTGTCCACATAATACAGCGCTGAATCGAATTCCAGGGCGTAGGGGAGGTCAACCTCTGAGCGGAGACTGAACTGGTGCTGCGGATTGTCATGGGGACCGCTCATGCTGGGACCATTGACTTGCTGCATGTGCAGCCAGGTGTAACCAGGGATGATCCTCCAGCTTTCCACCGGTTTCAGGTTTGCAGCAACTTCCGCACCATAGACGTTTTCTTCGTTAACATTGATAAACCGCATGGGGACTACAATATGGGGCGTGGGCGACATTTCGACAAAGGGCGTTTCATCAACCCCTGTCTGCAGATTTTTATAGACGTTGTAAAACGCTGAGATGTCAACGGAGAGCCAATCTAGAGGTCTCGACCGGTAACCGGCCTCATAGGCGATAACATTCTCCGCTTTCACAACTTTGTTACCGAAGATCACGGCCAGGTAACTGGGGAGGAAGCTATTGGTTACCGGGTCTGGGTTTGGCCCGGCCGCGTAGTTGACCCGTGAATCCGAATCAAGCCTCGATGGCGTCCTCACCGCCCGTGACACAGCGCCCCACAACGTATGTTTCTCTGACGGCATCCATGCGAGCCGAACATTCGGCTGCAGCTCGAAGCCGGTATAATCGTTGTGCTCCAACTTCGTCCCGATGGTAAAGACCAGCTGCTCCGGAACGAGCGCGATTTCATCCTGAAGAAAGGCATTATAGAAGTCAAGTTGGCGACTGACAGGGTTCATCGGAGAAACTGGTATTCTTCCGCTCTTCGCCAATTCATCGCGAAGGGTAGACCAGGCCGAACGATAACCGACCCCCCAGACCAATTCATTCCGGGGAATTATGAGGAGCTGGTGTTGGAATTCGACAGCGAAGGAGTCCAAGCGCTCTGTCGCATATTGGTCTTGTAATTCATTATGATCGTAGTAGCTCTGCAGGGATATTTTAGAGGTGTCAGAATTTGATCGCTGCCAACGGCCAAGAATATTACCGCCTAATTGCTTCCTCCTATCATCGAAAGCTGTGGTGAAAGGAGGAGCCAGGGTTACCGTTTGCAGCTGTTCACCAGCCTTACCGGCAAATATGTCCCCTTGGATAGTGAGCGCATTGCCTCGTGCCGGTTCGCTATCGAAACGGAAGCCGCCGCGGGCCAAATCCCATTGTTCCGGGGTTTCATGACCCATGGAATCCACCCCCTTATCCCGATTGAAATATTTTGCATAAATGCGATAGTAGCTGTCATCGCCTACCCTTGCTCCGTAGCGGACGCCCCCGAATCCCCGCTCTTCGTTGCCGGCTCCGCCGGTGACCAGCGCTCCTTGGGTTTGCTGGGCATGCTTCGTCATGATATTGATAACGCCGTTGACGGCATTGTCGCCCCACAGTGTGGCTCCCGGCCCCCGGATCACCTCGATACGGTCGATATCTTCCAGCAGCGTATCCTGCAGATCCCAATCTACCCCGGACACGGTCGGCGTATAGAGCACCCGGCCATCCATCAGCACCAGCAGCTTGTTGGCATAGAGATGATTGAAGCCCCGGGAGCTGATTGCCCATCTAGTTGCGTTGATCCGCGCCACCTCAAGGCCCGGCACGATCCGCAAAACTTCAGGGATGCTGGTAGCGCCGGAACGGCGGATATCGTCCTGGGTGATGACGAAGACCGCGGCGGCCGCATTTGCCAGCTTCTGCGTCTTCTTGGAGACCGAGGTGACCTCGATATTGAAGAGATCCTCCACATTGAGGTTCAGCATGTCGTCCTTCGGCTTTGCCGACTCCTCTGCTTCTCCAGCTAGAACAGTTGCCACAGATCCAACACTGAGCAGCAAGCAAAGCACAAAAACAACACCGAGCAATTTGTTTAATTTTTCCGGCATAATTTTCTCCATGGGGGCTGTCCTCATCTTCTATCCGCCTCTCTACCGTATCGACTATCTGTAGTGCCCTTATGCACGCCTGCCGTAGAAGGATATTTATGCATTTCGGATGGTAAAGCTGAAGGTGCTCCCCACCCCCGGCGCCGATTCACACCAGATCCTTCCGCTGTGGCGGCGGACCAGGGTCTTCACATAGGCAAGCCCCATCCCTTCCCCCGGCACGTCCTGCTTCCCGGCCCGGCGAAACAGTTCGAACACCTTGTGCATATCCTCTCGGGCGATACCGCGGCCGTTGTCGCGGACCTGGAAAGTCACCTCGTCAGCACGCTTCTCTGCGGTTATCGACAGTTCACCGTCCCGCTCCTGCTCCAGGTATTTGAGGGCGTTGTCGATGAGATTCCCCATGATCTGCTCCATGGAGACTTTATCGGCAAACAGCTCCGGCAGCTCCGTCAGGGTTATGCTAACCCGTTTCTCCTCGATCTGGTGGGCGAGGGAGGCGAGGATGCCTCTGGTGATCTCGGTCATGTTGACCGGCTCGAACTTCAGCTCCTTGCGGCCCAGCCGCGACAGGTTCAGGATGTTGCCGATCAGCCCGTCCATCCGGTTCACCGACGAGCCGATGAAGCTGAGGGCTTCGCCGATGTCCTCCTGGAGGATCAGCTCCAGGCGCTTGTGGTCCTTCTCGTCCAGGGCGGCAGCGCACTTATCCAGCAGTGGTCGCATCTCCTTGATGGAACTGTCCAACTCGCTGGAAAAACCCTTGATACTCACCAGCGGCGCGCGCAGGTCGTGGGAGACGATGTAGGCGAAATTGCGCATCTCTTCGTTGATAAGCTGCACCTCGTCTGCATAATGCTGCAGTTTTTCCTGATGGTGCTTGCGCTCGGTGATGTCGCGAAAAATGCCGCGGGTCGCAAATGGCTTGCCGTCCACGAAATCACAGTTGACGCTCCCTTCCACGGTGATATTTCGGCCATCCTTGGTAACGAAGACGGCTTCCACGTTATCAACCCGTTCTCCCTTCTGTACCCGCGCAAGCGTCTCCCTGCAGTGCTCGCCACACACGGGCGAGATGACATCGAACATCCTCAATTGCGCCATTTCACCCTCGCTGTAACCCATTGCTTCCCGCCAGGCTCGGTTCACATAGAGGAAGCTGCCATCGGAGAAACGCACACTCTGGATCAGGTCGTTGGCATTTTCGAACAGGTCACGGTACTTCACTTCGCTCTTCCGTAAGGCATCCTCAGCTGCTTTGCGGATAGTGATATCGTGGGCCACGCAGACAACCCCCTGCACCCTCCCCGCGCCATCGACCATGACCGAAGCGGAAAAGAGGACCGGAATCGGCCGGCCGTCCTTGGTCATCACGGTCTGTTCCCTGTTTCGGACCGCGGCACTCGCCAGACGCTCAGCAAGCCCCTCCCTGCTAAACAGTGCCTTACTCTCGCCGAAAAACACGAGCTCCACCGGTTGCCCGACGAGCTCTTCTTCGGTATAACCAAGGAGGTCACTGGTGGTCTGATTGACGGTTCTGATCGTCCCTTCGGGATCGACCACAACCAGACAGTCGGTCATGCTCCGGATAATGTTGTCCACATAATCCCTGGAGACGGTGGTTTTTTGCAGCTCTTTGGCCATGTCACCAAAGGCGACAGCCAATGCGCCAATTTCATCACGGGCATCGAGGCGGGCAATGGCGCCACAGTCGAGATCCCCGCGGGCAAAGTCTTCGATCATACCGTGAATCTGCTGGAGGGGGTTTATCAGCAGCCGGTTGGCAACCAGATTGATGATAAGGGCGGCAATGACCAGCACCAGGCAAAAGAGGACCAGGATAAAGCGGGTGTTGTTCCGGGCGATGTTTTTTGCAACATCGATATCGGTCCCGGTCTTGGCGATAAGTTCGCGGGAAACCCCTTCAAATTCGTCGAGCAGGAGCGTTTGTGCCTGGCCCAGCTGCTGGAGCTGTTTTTGTACAGGTCTGAAATCGCCCCGGGCGGCCCGGGGATAAATAACCGAGGCGGTCTGGAAGTAGCTGACGTAATCGTTGCGCAGTTTTTCAATGCGGTTGGAGTTATGGACGTCACAACACGTGGAGATGGCAATCATCCGATCGATGAGGGCTACGATCTCCCGGCCAGCCTCATTTCCCTTATACGCCTCGTCCCTTTCTCCGGTGAGAAAGGACGCCTCGTAATGCTTCATCTGCCGCTTGTAGAGGCTTAAGACTTCGCCCCCTTTCATCGAGAGGGGAAAATGAAAAATCTGCAGATTCTCCAGATCTCCGGATAGCCGGGCGTTGGAATACAAACTGGAAAGGGTGGCGATCAGATACCCGCTGAACGCTACCAAGACACAGAGCCATACCTTGCTCCGAATGCTCCCCGTTAATTTCATGAATCGTCAACCTCCACCAGCTGCACTTCTTATTAAGTTCACCGGAGTTACTCCCCGATAAAGGAGCCGCCTATTTGGCAATACTGAAGCTGAAGGTGCTCCCCACCCCCGGTTGCGAGTCGCACCAGATCCGGCCGCCATGGCGGCGGACCAGGGTCTTCACATAGGCTAGCCCCATCCCCTCTCCCTTGGTGTCCTGCTTCCCTGCCCGGCGGAATAGCTCGAACACCTTTTGCATATCCTCCTGGGCGATACCGCGGCCGTTGTCGCGGACGTGGAAGATCACTTCGTCATCCTTCCGTTCAGCGTTGATGGAGAGCTCGCCGTCCCTACCCGTCTCCAGGTATTTGAGGGCGTTGTCGAGCAGGTTCCCCATGATCTGCTCCATGGAAACCCGGTCGGCAATCACCTCCGGCAGCTCTGCCACGGTAACGGTAACCCGTTTCTGCTCGATCTGGTGGGCAAGGGAGGCGAGGATGCCACTGGCGATCTCGGTCATATTAACCGGCTCAGGTTTCAGCTCCATGCGCCCCAGCCGCGACAGGTTCAGGATGTTCCCGATCAGCCCATCCATCCGGTTCACCGACGAGCCGATGAAGCCGAGGGCTTCGCCGATATCCTTATGGAGGATCATATCCAGTTGCATGCGCTCCTTCTCGTCCAGGGCGGCCGCGCATTTATTCAGCAGCGGCTGCATTTCCTTGATGGAACTTACCAACTCGCTGGAAAAGCCCTTGATGCTCACCAGCGGCGCCCGCAGGTCGTGGGAGACGATGTAGGCGAAATTGCGCATTTCCTCGTTAATCTCCCGCAGCGCCTTCTCAGCCTTTTTCAGGCCGCTGATATCTATGAAACTCTCGATAAACAGCTCACGGCCCTCATAGGTGATCGGCACAACCGATTCCAGCACCGGCACCTGTTCGCCGTTCACCCTGACAAGGTTCCGTTCATAATTTTCAACCTTCACATGCTCTTCAACTATGGGACAGTGCCCCCGCTCCGCCTCACAGATGAAATCATGGCACTCCCTGCCGATGATCTGTTCTTTTGGGGCGCCGATCAGAGCGGCGGCATAGGGATTGACATAGATGATCTCATGCTTGGCCGGGTCGGCCAGCACAATACCGGCACGGATTGAATCGAGGATATTCTGCAGATGCTCTTCACTCTTCCGCACCGTCTCTTCGGCAAGCTTGCGGGCGGTTATGTCATGGGCCACGTGCACGACCTGCACGATAGTGCCATTCTCATCCCTGATCGGTGAAGCGGAAACCTCCGCGATTTTCATCTTGCCATTGCGATACCGGATATGCTCGGCTGAAGCATATTTGCCGGTTTCCCGCATTTCCAGGAGCGGGCAGGTCTGCTCGGGCCCGGCGCATATCTCGCTGCGGCCATGAATCGCCTGATAGCATGGCTTTCCCGCGAGTTCCGCAAGGGGTTTCCCGACCATCTGGACAAAGGTAGCGTTGGCTCCGACAATCTCGAACGTATGCACGTCCAGAATGACAATGGGGTCGTTAATGCTGTCGAGGATGGCCCGAGTGAATTCATAGGCTTTCTTCGACTCGTCCTCAACGCGCCTGCGATCGATTGGCTCCAGCTGCCGCTCCTTTTTTTGGGATATTTTTTCGATTCCAAACATGGTCTACCTCAACTGATCGCGCTGTATTATTTTTCACCGGCAGCCGGAAGGATTAACCGGTGCCGGAACGTTGAAACTGAAGGTGCTCCCGACCCCCGGTTGCGAGTCGCACCAGATCCGCCCGCCATGGCGGCGGACCAGGGTCTTCACATAGGCTAGCCCCATCCCCTCTCCCTTGGTGTCCTGCTTCCCAGCCCGACGGAACAGCTCGAACACCTTGTGCATATCATCCTGGGCGATGCCACGGCCGTTGTCGCAGACGTGTAAGATGACCGCGTTATCGCCCTGTTCTGCGGTGATGGAGAGCTCACCGTCCCTCCCCGGCTCCAGGTATTTGAGGGCGTTGTCGAGCAGGTTCCCCATGATCTGCTCCATGGCAACTCGGTCGGCAATCACCTCCGGCAGCTCTGCCATGGTAACGGTGACCCGTTTCTGCTCGATCTGGTGGGCAAGGGAGGCGAGGATGCCACTGGCGATCTCGGTCATGTTGAGCGGCTCGAGTTTCAGCTCCTTGCGCCCCAGCCGTGACAGGTTCAGGATGTTGCCGATCAGGCCGTCCATCCGGTTCACCGACGAGGCGATGAAACCGAGGGCTTCGCCGATATCTTCCTGGAGGATCAGCTCCAGCTGCTTGCGCTCCTTCTCGTCCAGGGCGGCCGCGCATTTATTCAGCAACGGCTGCATTTCCTTGATGGAACTGTCCAACTCACTGGAAAAGCCCTTAATGCTCACCAGCGGCGCCCGTAGATCGTGGGAGACGATGTAGGCAAAATTTCTGATCTCTTCATTAATATCCTGGAGTTCCTCGTCCCGCGCCTGAATCGTCGCCAGCATCCCATTGAAGCCGATGGCCAGGGCACCCAGTTCGTCATTCCCTGTCACCTCGGCCCGCACCGCGTAGTTCTTTGCCGCCGTTACTTCCTTGACCGCGTTAGCCAGCATTTGTACTGGATGTGAAATGAGCGACTGGAGACGGGAGGAGAGGAGGTAGGCAAGGTAGAAGCCCACAAGGGAGATCAGCAGTAAGGCCCCGGCAAGCCAGACAACCCGTGACAGTACCTCCATGGTCTCCGAAAAGATAACAATGGTGCCGATCTCCTGCCCGTCAAGGACAATCTCCCGGATCTGCTCCAAATCGTTATCCCA
The DNA here is from genome assembly GCA_025356035.1 of Geobacteraceae bacterium. GTDB lineage: Bacteria > Desulfobacterota > Desulfuromonadia > Geobacterales > Geobacteraceae > JANXYN01. The sequence goes on along the minus strand of JANXYN010000147.1, from coordinate 4,062 downwards.
TTCCCATGGTGAGTCGGCATCGGCTTGGATCTCGGCAAACGCCTGACGATCGACCTCTGGAGGATCGCTCCCCGGTTTCTCAATCCGCAGAGATGCAGGATTGACCCCCTTGGCCACATAGCGGGCAAAAATAGTGCTGTCGCTGGTGACGATGTAGGCGCCCATGATGTAAGGATTCGCTCGCAGGCCGGCAAGGGTCTCCGTTGCCGAGCGGCTATCGTTGAACGCAATGGCGGAGGAGACATTGACCCCGATAACATCCGCCTGGATGGCGAGGTTACGTTTCACCTCCCGCCGGATGGAAATGGCCTCGTGCACCACAAAGGCCAAGGTGGCGGCGAACAGAACGGTGCCACAGGTGAGGAGGGTGATGGCCATGAGTTTCTGCCGGATGGTCCAGTCGCGAAATAGCCGGTGAAATGGACTTAAGGGTAACATAGCCTGCTCCTTACTGAACTACCGACCGCGCCAGCTTTAAGAGCTGGGAGCTGATCTGCAGATCGGCGCGCTCGGCCGCTGCCTGATTGATGTCGAAACGGATCCGCTCATCGATGGTGACGAACCCGATCACCCCGCCGGTCTGGGCGAAGTTTTTGATGTCACTCACCGTCAGCACCGGCGACCGGCCGACGGCGGCGAGGATTTCCGACAGACGCCCCTTTTCCGACGAGGAGATGAAGAGGATCTGGCATTGCCCCATCTCGTCGATACCATTGATCTGCTTGACGACGAGGCGGCGGTTCTTGACCGGCCGCCCTTTGACCGCATCCATCCCCCCTCCGAACGGATCCTTGCCGAGAATGCAAAGACCCAGCTCCTGCTGGTCGCCGGCAGTTCCCTGGGCTCCCCACTCCACGAACTTGGCGAAGTTGTAGAGAAAGGCCGACTTGACCTCGTATTCCGCCAAGCCGTCCATTGCCAGCGCCTTGCCGGACAGCACGGGAAAGACGAGGAGCAGCACGACAAGGCCGGCAAAGGTGACTTGCCGGCGATTCGCCACGCCGCATAGCTTTGAGATGAGGTAAAGAAGAGTCATTTCTGCATCCAGATTAAAACCGATAGGTAAGCTTGACCCGGAAGGTCCGGCCATCCTGTTCAATGCTGTCCTGGGTGAGATCAGCCCCCCCCGGATCACGGTATCGCGTGTCAAACAGGTTATAAGCCGACCCGGACAGCTCCAGTCCCGGCAGGAGCTTCTGGCTGAAAACAGTTAGGTTTGCCACCACGAAGCCGTTAAGCTTGTTGCCGCCAAGGGTTTTCCTGCTGCTCATGTACTGCAGCTCCGGACCGGCAAACAGCTTGTCCGCCACCAGCGGGATGGTAAGGCGCCCCTTCACCATATGCTGCGGCGAGTTCACCAGAATGTCGTCGGTGTCCGAATCCCGGGCCTCCTGATAGGTGTAGCTCAAATTACCCTTGAAACCATTGGCCCATAGCCCTTCGATCTCCGTTCCCACCCCGGTCGTCTCGGCCCCAGCCACGTTCCGGAATACCAGCATGTCGTCTGCGTCGGTCTGCTGGCTGATCAGGTTATCGATCCGGCTGGTGAAGCTGTTGACGATGAGCCGGAGGTGGTCGCCCAGAAGCTGTTCAAAGACCAGCTCATAACTCCTGATCTTTTCCGGTTTAAGCGCCGGATTGCCTTTCTGGTCAAAGGCAGGAACATCGTAAAACAGCTCGTAGCTGTTGGGGGCGCGGAACGCCTCGCCGTAGATCAATTTGAAGCTGGTCTTGTCGACGGGAGAATAGATCAGCGCCGCCCGTGGGCTGACTGCCGCGCCGAAGGTGTCGAAGTGGTCATAACGCACCCCGGCATTGAGGACCAGGTTGGGAAGAATCGTGTACTCATCCTGCAGATAGAGCGCCCATTTTTTCGTGAGGTGGCTCGTATCGAGGTACTTGAAATAGGGGTCTATATCATAGTTATCCTGGCGTTGGGTCAGGTTTCCCTGGTACTCGCCGCCGCCGATGACCCGGTGTTTTTGCAAAAACGTCCTGGTCAGCTGCAGCTCGCTCCCCCACCAGTTGTTGTCGGCGGAATCCCGGTTCATGACCACGTTTGGCGGATCGCCCGCAGCGGCTAGATCATAGGGGGATTTAGAGTAGTAATCATAGTGGTCGAAAAAAAGCCGGGCCAAGACCCCGAGGCTGCCGAAGGCATGCCCGTATTTCAGATCGAGATATCCCCGGTAGTCGAAGGTCTTATAGCGCGGGTCGTTGAAGACAGTGCCGAACGAGGCGGTGGGGACCGCTTTTTCCCGGCCGACATAAGCGCCTTGCAGGGTGAAATCCCGGTAAGAGAAAGTCCCCAGCAGGTTGTAGCTCCGCTCGTAATCAAGATCCTGGGCAACCCCGTTGTTTGTGGCGGGATCATTGAACTCCGGATAAAAGAGACGCTTGTTCCCCGCGCTGTCGTAAATGGAGCCGGAAATGAGCGCCGCCAGGCCGGATGGGTGGCTGTCACCGTAGCTGGCCCGCCCCTTGTAGCTGTCTAAGCTGCCGGCCGAACCCGCCAGCTCCGTTCCTTTGAAATCCACCCCCTTTCGGGAGATGATGTTGATCACGCCAAAGAAGGCGTTGTTGCCGTAGAGAGAGGAGCCGGCACCGCGGATGAACTCCACCCGGTCGATCAGGTCCACGTCGAGGAGCTCCTCGTTCCCCACAGAGATGGAGTCGTAGATGTTCTCGTTGATCCGGTGACCGTCCAAAATGAGCAGAATCCTGGAGTTGTAGTCGCCGGTCCGGCCGAAACCCCGCACCCCCACATAGGAGTAGTTGCGGTCATAGCTGACCTGGAACCCCCGCTGGCCGCGAATGATATCCGCCAGGGTACGGTAGCCGTATTTTTTGATCTCGTCGCTGGTCACCACGGTGACCGAGGCAGGGGCCTCGCTCAGTTTCTGTTCGAACTTGGAGGCGCCATAGACCGTGACGTTCATCAGTTCTTCAATGGTCAGTTCCGCCAGATTGGGTGGCACCGTCTCCTCTCCCCAGCCGGCAGCTGCCGTGGTGATGACGATGCCTCCAGCCAAGAGCATGGTTTGCAAGAGCCGTCCTATTGAGCACCCACCTTTCCCTCCTGATCTGCTAATCATGATCTTCTCCGCCTACGCAGGCAAAATCGCCGGCATAGAACTGATAGTTGTTGCGTCCCTGCTCCTTGGCCCGGTACATGGCGATGTCGGACTTCTTCAGCAGGGTTTCGGTATCGTTGCCGTCGTCGGGGAAGAGGGCGATGCCGAGGCTTCCGCCAATGTTGACGTCCTGGCCGGAGAGGCGAAACGGCCGGTTCAGGGTGGCGATGATCTTCTCGGCAACGATGGCCGTGTCTTTCGCCTCGGCGATCTTGGAGAGGATCACGGTAAATTCGTCCCCCCCCATCCGCGCCACCGTATCTGAATTGCGCAGGATTTCGCTGAGCCGCTTTGACACTTCCTTGAGGAGTTGGTCGCCAGCGTCATGGCCGAGGGTGTCGTTAACGAACTTGAAGCGGTCCAGGTCGATAAAAAGGAGGGCCATCATATGCTTGTAACGCTTTGCCTGGGCAAGGGCCTGATGGAGCCGGTCGAAGAACAGCGTCCGGTTTGGCAGCCCGGTCAGGGCGTCGAAATGGGCCATGTACTCCAGACGTTCTTCGGCGATCTTGCGCTCGGTAATGTCGCGCAGAATGACCTGCAGCGCTGGTTTCCCCATATACGCAAACGGCACCCCGGCTATCTCGACGGTCACTTCACTACCGTCGAGCCGGGTCAGTTTCTCTTCGATCCACGGCACCCGCTGAGGCATCTTCTCCATCTGTTTCAGCCGTTCCCTGATCAGCTGGTGATAGTCAGGGCGGACAAAGTCGAGGACATGCCTGCCGGCCAGTTCTTCCGGGGTTGCCACGCCGAGCAGCTTGGCCCCCGCCTCATTGGCAAAGACGAACTCGCCGTTCACGTGGATGGTAATCCCGTTGGGCGACAGCTCCACCAGGCTCCGGTAGCGCTCCTCACTCTCCTTGACCGCCAGGATCATCAGCTCCCGTTCCCTGACCAGCTGCTGTTTCTGCACCACCTTGTCGAT
>JANXYN010000121.1 GCA_025356035.1 Geobacteraceae bacterium | reverse complement strand
GATCAGCAGGTCGGCAAGGGTGGGGCGTTGCTGGTCGTAGAATCCCTGCCACTGGTTGGTGGTGCCGATGACTTCGTCTTCCCTGACCCCGCTCAGGCTCTCGCAGGCCCGGTTCCAGAAGATCACCCGATGGCTGGGATCGAGGACAAAGATCGGCATTGCGCTGCTGCTAATCAGGTTGGCGGCAAACTCCTTTCCCTCCTTGAGGGCCTCCTCCATCTCCTTGCGCTCGGTGATATTCTTGAAACTCTGGACGATCCCCACAACCTTGCCGTCTGAACCACGCAGCGGCGTGCCAATGATGCTGAAGCGGAGCTTCCCCGGACCTGGCAGGATTTTTTCCTCCTCGTATTCGATCCGTTCTGCACCGGCCAGTATGCGCGTGACCGGACAGGCGGGTGTACCACAGACTAATCCAGGGAGTAAATCATAGCATTTGCTGGCGAGCGCTTGCTGTTTGCTGGTGCCAGTCAAGGTGAGGAGGGTATCGCTGATTCTGACAATATTATGCTCCAGGTCAGTTACAATCAACCCGTCTGAAGCAGTATTAAAGATCTGCTCCAGCTCTCCATGGGCAATGAGCAGCGCTTCATTGTCGTTTTGCCGGTTTAACCAAGCCCTTGCGGCCAGCAGGGAAGCAATTGCCAGAACTCCCAGCAGGAGAAGGTCGAACAGCAGATGATGGCCTATGATTCCCGACCAGCTAAGCGGAATAGAGTTATGGACAACCATATCCCAGCTATTGATCAGGGTGAACAGGGCCATAGGGGTAAAGATAGCAACAAACCGGCCCCCCACCCCCCAGTGGCTAAAAAGCGCCGACGCAGTTTTCCCGGTACGCCCTGTCAAGTCCTTGAGAACTCGGCTCACCACGTGTTTCGCTCCCCTTGCTTCAGGCAATCGGTGCCGATGAACAGGTAGGCAACCGTTCTTGTTCAAGGTACTTATCGGCAAAGTCAGGAGGGACCTAAAATGGCGGAGCGGTTAAACAAGGTGGCGGATAATTATGAACATCCGTCTCTGCTGGCCAAACCGACTTCAGCTTGCAAGTCAAAAGACGTAATTATCATAAATTTCGCAGGGCTTAGATTTAACCTGTAGTTTCAGCAACTTACAACGCAGTGACTACTCCACCTTTGAAATGGGGGGCAACAATCCGGTGATTTGACGTCTATGCATTGCATGGTCATCTCCTCTGGTGCATCCATAAACCGGTAAATTACCGGGGTTTAGCTGTTATTAATCAACTTTGGCATCTCAATTGCTTTATTTCATTATTGTCATAAATGTATACTTACATTAATTGTTATCACTGATTTTTGTTACTACGTTCTTCATTTTGGCTACACAATGAACAGTAGGGTGCCCATGACCAAGCGTCTGTCACTGCTTCTAATCGCCGTTATATTCTGTGCGACGCTCCTCCCCTCTTTTTCCCAGCACGATAGCAGCGAGGCATACCCCGATTGCCCCAGCTGCAAAATCGTCCAGGATCTTGCGGCAGGCGCCAGCGCAGCACCGCCGGCAGTCGTGCCGCCCACCTCTTCTCTCACATCATTTCACAATAAAAACCTCGCATCCTCCCCGGAAATTATCGTTGTCTCCGTAAGTTCTCGCGCCTCGCCCCTTTAGACACTTCTCCACGAGTAGCGTCTTATAACCGACGAAAACAACCCATATTCCATTGAAAGACCTGATGCCAGCATGTGATTTTTACGGCCCGGCAATTCCGGCAGCGTAATCGCTCTTAGCTTCCTGCTAAATGGTGCGGTGGCGTGCACCAGCAGGTTTAAAGCGAATGGCCCAGGGACAAAAGGAGGTGATTACCGGCAGGCTAAGCAGTAGCAGCAAATCTGCAACATCAAGTTCAACCAAACCAAAGGAGAGAAAAAGACATGAGAAGCAAGAACAAGTTTATTGCACTGACAATGGTACTCGTAGCCATTGCCATGCTGGCCACGGCAGCGCCGTCACTGGCAAGGACGACCCCACCCCCTTCTTATAAAGTCGTGGCATGGAACGACCTGGGGATGCACTGCGCCTGCCCCACGTTCGCCGGTTTCCTGCTCCTCCCCCCGTTCAACACAATCCGGGCGCAGGTATTCGATGCGAGTGGCAGAGATCCCATCCTTGTGACCTCAGCGAATGCTTCGAGCCTCGGCCTGACGATCGGCTACAACATGATCGACAACTCCGACGCCCTTAACCAGGCAGACCCCTACTTCCAGCAATGGATCACCTATTCGCCGAAACTCTTCCCCGGCTTCCAGCCGGTGGTGAATGGCAAGGTAATGGGGATCGCCGGGAACGGCCTCTCCGGGACCATGGCATACGATAGCAACCTGCTCGACTGGACTGCCGTGGGGATTCCTGCTTATCCGCTCGTCCAGGCAGACACAACCAAGAACGTCATGACCGACCCGCTTGGCGGCCCGAACCGCAACCCGTACCCGATGACCAACGTCTTTGTGAAAAACTCCGCAGGGACCGTCCTTGCCTCCACCAACACCGTGACGCCCGTGGCTTTCGGTGGCTGCTGCACCTGCCACCTGCCCCTGGCCGGCCAGAACGGCTATCCGACCACCCCCACCGGCTCCTTCGCCTACCTGGGGAAGATGCACGGTACAAACTCCAGCAAGATCGACTTCAATTACCTCGACCCGACTGGCGACGGCGCCTCCGGCCCGATCCGCTGCTCCTGGTGTCACTGGGATCCGGCAATGGGTGAAAGCGCTGCCCCCGGCCTCGACAAAGTCTGGCCGAACTACGTGATCATGCCTGGCGCAACCTTCACCAAGGCAAACGTAGTCGTTTCCAAATACTCCTTCTCCGACGTGGTGCACCGCTTCCACTCCCAGAGCACCAAGGTCCTCACCCAGTTCGATGCTAACGTTGCCACCAACTGCTACGACTGCCACCCGGGCAACAACGTCAACTGCTACCGGGGCACCCACAAGGCGAAGACCACCATCTGGTGCGTCGACTGCCACGGCAACCTGAACCAGCGCGTCGCCGCTGGCCAAATGACCCAGCCTTGGAAAGCGTCGACCCTGCCGACCTGTACCTCGGCTAGCGCTGGCGCAACTCCGGCCTTCGCCTGCCATGCCACCAGCGCTGTAGGGGGCACTACCTATCCCGCCTCCCCGACACTGTTCGGCAAGTTCATCAACGGCCGCGGCCACAAGGGTAGCATCAAGTGTCAGACTTGCCACGGCGAAGCCCATGCTGAAGCGCCGTCCACCATGACCCTGGACAACACCCAACTGTCCGCCATGCAGGGAAGCACCAGCTACAGCTTCCCGGCAGGGAAAGACAAGACCTACGCCCTCGGCGTCTGCAACTATTGTCATTCCGGCAAAACCACCACCTGGGGTGTGCCGCCGCATCAGTAACATCTGTAACATCAGTAATCTCATGTAATGTCTGAATGGGGAGGGAGCGATCCCTCCCCTGTTTTACCAGAACAATATCCACAGAACCCGGAGAACGCACATGCTCAAAATCAGTCGCATCACATGCCGCATCCTCGTCCTAGTCCTGGCCTTCGCTGCCATCTTTGCCGCCACGGCCTGCGCCGGAGAAAAAGCACCTGTCAAGGATTTCGATTTCGCCCAAACCAAAACCTTTATGCGCGAGATGGAGTCCCGTCCCGACTTCCCTGTCTCCCTGATGCTCGCCAATGACTACGCTTACTCTCTCCCTGCTCTGGGGGATACCATAGATCCGGTTAGAAAGAGCGCCATCATCACATATGTCAAATCTGTCCAACTGACTAATGGCGGCTTCGTCGGGGATAAGGCGAGCAAAAACGCCTCACTCCTCTACACCGACCTTGCCTTGGAGACCCTTACCTATATTAATGCAACCGGCTCCATCGATGCCGGCAAGGTCAAAGCATTCGTCGCCTCCCTGAAGAATCCCGACGGCGGCTTCGGCTTCAGCCAGGAGTCAAAGGGTTCGTCCCTGGCAACAACCTTCTATGCGGTCCGGGTCCTCAAGACGATAGGGGGCCTCGACCTTCTGGACAGGGCGAAAACCACAGAATACCTCAAGGGCTTTGAGAAGAAGGAGGGTGGGTTCGGTTTTGTAAAGGGGCCGGGGGTTGCGAACGCCAAGAACACATACATGGCAGCCTTTGTACTGAACACGCTCGGATCGCTGGATGACGTCACCAGGAAAAACGCGGTGAAGTTCCTCGCCACCACCCCCTATCTGGACAAGCAGAGTAAGGAACAACCGGAACTGAATGAGCAGTTTTATGCCATCAAGGCCTTGCAGGAGTTGAAGGCTGCCGATAAGGTCGACAGCAAGCTGGCCATGGCCTTTCTCAAGAAGATCTACATCTCGGTAAACGGCGGCTTCGGCCCCCTGGAAGGCTACGGCTCGACCCCCGACTCGACCACCACCGCGCTGCGCATTCTCGTCGAAATCGGCAAGTTGAAGGCCCCCACGAAGTAGCTCCTGATCTGGCAGTAGACTAAGTGAGGGCGGCCTGTCCTTTACCGGCGGCCGCCTTTTCGCAGAAAAAACGGTCGTAGAGGAGAGACCTTGCATGGAGAGAAGCGGCACCTTTAAATATATCGGACTCCCGGTGACAATCACGTTCCTTGCCCATCTGGCCCTTGCGGGAAATGCCCTTGGCCTTCCCTGCAAGGGCCAGACCGTCAACATTAGCGAAACAATGAACGAGGTGGCAACGAAATGCGGCGAGGCAGTGTTGAAAGACCAGCGGGTCGTGACCGTTGAGGAGAAGGACGAGACGGGGACCCGCCGCAACACCACGACCATCGACGAGTGGAGCTACGACGCCGGTCCCGAGGAGCTGGTGCAGACCTACCGTTTTGAAAACGGCAAACTGGTGGCGATCAGCAACAACGGCTATGGGAGCGTGCGTGATTTCTCCGTCGATAGATGCCGGAACGGCGAAGCGCTGGCGGTTGGCGACAGCTTGATCGAGACGTATCTGAAGTGCGGAGTGCCCATCGCGAAGGAAAAGCTGGGAAACAAGACCATCGAGACTGAAAGCGACGGGATCAAGCGCCGCACCATCCTACCGGTAGCGGAGTGGACCTACCGCTACGGCCCCAATGCGCCAGGTTACACAGTTACCTTCGAAAACGGCTTGGCCACAGGGATCAGGACGAGGGAATTCGGCAAATGAGCTTTTTGCGGCTATTGCAGCGGTATATTGAAAAGCTGTAGAGCGAGCGGGAAATTTGCCGCATCGCCCCATTAAGCGACGAAAGGAGGTGAAAGTGACTCCGCAAGACTATTGAACTATTCGTTCAATATGTATGACGGGTAAAAGTGTGCATTTAGACTTTTCCCCGAAAGGTTAGATCGGCTTCAAGGAAGAAACTATCCATAACACGGAGGATTTAAATGAAAAGCATCAAGAACAAGACGTTGGCAGTAATCGCCTCGTCTGCTATTGCAATCCTGTTGTTCGCCGCAGTGGCGATGAGCGCCACCACCGCATCGTACAAGGTCATTGCCCGCAACGACCTTGGCATGCATTGCGCCTGCCCGACCTTCGAGGGGTTCCTGCTTCTTCCCCCTTTCAACACGATCCGCGCCCAGGTCCTCAACGGTTCGAGCGTTGTCTCCACCGGCGTAACCGTTAGCTACGCCATCGTCGAGAACACCGACGCAGTCCTCAAGGCCGATCCTTACTACTCCAGCTGGCTTGTCAACTCTCCCAAGCTCTTCCCCGGCTTCCAGCCGATTAACGCCCAGGGAAAAATCGTCGGCATCACCGGCAAGATGCTTTCCGACACCATGACCTACGACGCGGTTTCCAAATCGTACCAGGCGGTAGGGATCCCCGCCTATCCGGTCGTCACGGGTACCACCAAAGACATCATGATCGACCCGCTCGGCGGTCCGAAGCGTGACCCCTACCTCACCGCCAACATCACCGTGAAGAATTCCACGGGGACCACCCTCGCCACCACCAGCACCACGGTCCCGGTTGCCTTTGGCGGCTGCTGCACCTGTCACCTCCCACTCGCCTCCCAGAACGGCTATCCCGCCACCCCGGCAGGCTCCTTTGCCTACCTCGGCGTGATGCACGCACAGAACTCCAGCAAGATCAACATCGCCATGATCGATCCGGACGGCGACGGCGTGGGCGGCCCGGTTCGCTGCTCCTGGTGTCACTGGGATCCCGCCATGGGTGAAAGCGCTGCCCCCGGCTGGCCCTCAGCTACCAAGCTTCTTCCCGGCGCAACTTTTACCCTCAAAAAGTCGGTCTACTCCTTCTCTGACGTGCTGCACCGCTACCACGCCAAGAGCCAGAAGGTGCTGACCCAGTTCGACGCGAACATCGCCACCAACTGCTACGACTGCCATCCGGGCAACAACGTCAACTGCTTCCGCGGCTCCCACAAGGGCAAAACCGCCATCTGGTGCACCGACTGCCACGGCAACCTGAACGAGAGAATCGCCGCCAACCAAATGGCTCACCCATGGCAGCAGCAGTCCCTGCCAACCTGCTTCGAGAAAAGCCCTGGCGTGAACTCCGCTTTCGCTTGCCACCCACATGATACCAGCAACAGCAAGAGCTGGGATCCAGGCCTGTTCGGCAAGTTCATCGACAACCGCGGCCATAAAGGGAGCGTCCTGTGCGAAAGCTGCCACGGCTCCGCCCACGCTGAGGCCCCCTCCACCCTGGCCGCCGATAACGTCCAGAATTCAACACTCCAGGGGAATGCGGCATTCACCTTCCCTGCTGGCAAGGACAAAACCTACGCCATCGGCGTTTGTAACGTCTGCCACACCAGCAAGTCCAACGTTTGGGCAAGACCGCCACACCTTACCAACTAACTCGGATCACATCTAATGTCACAAGGGGGGAGGGAGCAATCCCTCCCCCCTGCTTTAAGGATGCGGCAAGTGCCGCAGAAATTTAAACCGGAGAATAATCATGCGAAAAATCAGCCGCTTTACATCCACGTTGCTCCTGCTCCTCCTCGCAATCGTCGCCAGCTTTGCCAGCGATGCCTTCGCCATGGAAAAAGCCGACGCCAAAAACTTCGATTTCGCCAAGACCAGGGAATTCTTCCAGGATATGGAAAGCCGTCCCGATTTCCCCGTCTCTACCGTCCTCGCCTACGACTATGTCTATTCGCTCAGGGCCCTCGGTGAAACGATCGAGCCCGCCCGTAAGAAGAGCATTATCAAATACCTGCAGGAAGCCCAGCAGAAAGATGGCGGCTTCATCGGCGGCAAGGCCAACAATGACGCCTCCGCCCTCTTTACCGACATCGCCCTCGATACGCTCGCCTACCTGGACAACCCCGGCGCGCTCGACACCGAAGCGGCGAAGAAATTCATCCTCTCCCTGAAGAACTCGGACGGCGGCTTCGGCTTCTGCAGCGCCTCCCGTGAGTCGACCATGGCCACCACTTACTTCGCGGTGAAGATCCTCGGGTCGTTGAACGCGCTCTCCTCGGTGGACAAGGCAAAGACTGCATCATTCATCAAGGGATTCGAGAGGAAGGAGACCGGCGGGTTCGGGTATATGAAGGGGAACGGGGTCGCTGCCGCCAAGATCACCTACATGGCAGTTTATGCCCTTAATGAACTGGGGATGCTGGACGAGACCACCAGGAAAAACTCGCTTAGGTTCCTGGAGGCTACACCCTGTGGGACAAAATCGTCGAATGACGACACGCCGGATCTGAACGAGCTTTCCTACGCGTTGCAGGCTGCAAAGGTACTGACATCGAAAAATGCGATGGATGACAAGAAGGTGCTCACCTTCCTGGGCAAAATCTACATTCCGGTGAACGGCGGCTTCGGTCCGTTGGAAGGCTACGGTTCGACCCCCGACTCAACCTCCACAGCACTTCGCATCCTCGTGGAAATCGGAAAGCTGAAGACCCCTGCGATGTCGCCCCTGGTGAAACAGTAGGCGAAGTGAAGTGGCGGCTTGGCCTTTGTCGGCAACCGTCCCTTCGGGAATAAACAGTCGGAAGAGAGGTACATTGCATGGAAAGAAGTGACGCTTTTAAATATTTCGGACTCCCGGTGACTATCCCGTTCCTGCTCCACCTTCTCCTCGCGGGAAGTGCCATGGCACTTCCCTGCAAGGGGGAGACCGTCAACATCAGCGAGACAATGAACCAAGTGGCGGCGAAATGCGGCGAGGCAGCGTTGAAGGAACAGCGGGTCGTGACCGTTGAGGAGAAGGACGAGTCGGGGACCCGCCGCACCACCACGACCATCGACGAATGGAGCTACGATTCCGGTCCCGAGGAACTGGTGCAGACCTACCGCTTTGAAAACGGCATACTGGCGCAGATCAGCAACAACGGCTATGGGAGTGTGCGTGATTTCTCCGTCGATAGATGCCGGAACGGCGAAGCGCTGGCGGTTGGCGACAGCTTGATCGAGACGTATCTGAAGTGCGGAGTGCCCATCGCGAAGGAAAAGCTGGGCAACAAGACCATCGAGACGGAAAGCGACGGGGTCAAGCGCCGCACCATCCTACCGGTAGCGGAGTGGACCTACCGCTACGGCCCCAATGCACCTGGTTACACAGTCACCTTCGAAAACGGCCTGGCCACAGGGATCAGGATGAGAGAATTCGGCAAATAACGGTTTTGCGACTGCTGCAGCGGTAACAAATGGCCAAAGGGGGAGCCCTGCATAAGCCATTGAATCTGCCGTTCAATGGTGCTTTCCGGGGAGCGGACATGACCGGCCCTGCAAGTCCCGAAATCTGCAGGCAGAGTAGAATACCAATAAATAAGGGAGATTTTACAATGAAGAAAAGAATGTCTCTGCTGCTGGCGCTGGTAGCTACGGCCATTTTTTCCACCACGGCGACAGCTGCCACTTACAAGGTCATCGCCAATAACGACCTGGGCATGCATTGCGCCTGCCCGACTTTCGAAGGGTTCCTGCTCCTCCCCCCCTTTAACACCGTCCGGGCGCAGGTTATCCAGTATGGGGGCGACAAACCCATCATGGTAACCAGCGGCGTAACTGTCAGCTACTCCTTCGCTGAGGAAACCGATGCGAGCCTCCAGGCCGACCCCTACTTCGCCAGCTGGATCGCCAATGCACCGAAAATGTTTCCCGGCTTCCAGCCGGTCGTGGGTGGCAAGGTCAAAGGGCTCGCTGGCAAGGGGATTGCCGATACCATGAGCTATGACAATACCTCGAAGGCTTGGACAGCGGTGGGGATCCCTGCCTACCCGATCACCACGGGTAACGCTGCCAAAGACATCATGACCGACCCGCTGGGCGGCCCCAAACGTGATCCGTACCTCACCGCCAACATCGTCGTCAAGAACACCGCCGGCCAGACCCTCGCCACCACATCCACGGTGGTCCCGGTGGCCTTCGGTGGATGCTGCACCTGCCACTTACCGCTGGCGAAACAAAACGGTTATCCGGCTACCCCCGCCGGCTCCTTCGCCTATCTCGGCGTGATGCATGCAACCAATTCCAGCAAGATCAACATCGCGATGATCGATCCTGACGGCGACGGCAAAGGCGGCCCGGTCCGCTGCTCCTGGTGTCACTGGGATCCCGCCATGGGTGAAAGCGCTGCCCCCGGCTGGCCCGCAGGCACCAAACTTCTTCCTGGCGCCACCTTCACCCTCAAGAAATCGGTCTACTCCTTCTCTGACGTGCTGCACCGCTTCCACGCCCAGAGCCAGAAGGTGCTGACCCAGTTCGATCCCAACATCGCCAACAACTGCTATGACTGCCATCCCGGCAATAACGTCAACTGCTACCGGGGCGCCCACAAGGGTAAAACCGCAATCTGGTGTTCCGACTGCCACGGCAACCTGACCCAGAGGATAGCCACCAATCAAATGGCACAACCATGGCAAGCATCTTCGATGCCGACCTGCTATAGCCCGAGCACCGGCATTAAATCAGCCTTCGCCTGCCACAGCTCGGACACCTATAGAACAAATGTTACCTGGAACCCGGGGCTCTTCGGCAAATTCATCAATGCCCGCGGCCATTATACCAGCGCTCTCCTCTGCCAGACCTGCCACGGCATGCCTCATGGCGAGAATCCCTCCACCTCGGTCCTGGACAACGTCCAGAACGCCAACCTCCAGGGGGCTATTACCGGTGCCGTTTACCCAAATGGCAAGGACAAGACTTACGCCCTCGGCGTTTGCGATGTCTGCCACTATAACAAGTCCAAGACCTGGTCGGTACCGCCGCACGAACTGTAATGGCGATGTCATCCAAGTAGCAACAAGGGAGGGGGGGAGCAATCCCCCCCTTTTTTGTCCCGCCCCTCTCAAAGATTGAACTTTTCATTACTCGATTTCGCTCCACCCCCCTAATCCCACCTCAATGTGCAAGCCGCAGCCGTTGTGCAACCTGACCAATCAGCATAATCACCTATAATACCGGGCAGATACAACCACCAATCGGCCCCCCTGCGCAAAACCTGCACAGCCGCTTCTTGATAATGGATGTCGTTACCGCTTTGGAACAAGATGGTATTATCCCATTATTTCGGCGCGTTGTGCGGTTTTGGCGTTATTTTTTTCGCTTGGTACCCATGTTGTAATAGCCATAGGTAACAACGAAAAAAAACAGGGAGGGACCACGCCATGCTAACCATCAATTCTCATAGAGCCACCATAGTTACCCTTTGTGCAGCTACTCTGCTCGGCAGCTTCGCCGCCGTTGCCGCTGAAACTAACCAAGGCCAGTGCGCCTTCGCCCAGGAGCTTACCACCCCGTACAACCGGGTCCTCTACCTGGCGCAGGTGAACCGGCTCAATCAGCGGGAAGAAGCCCAGGCTGGCGCGGTGGAAGCCATGTACAACAATATCAAAGAGACCAGCTTGGGCGACGCCGCCGAGCTTGACGAGATCTCCACCAACTGCATCGCCTGCCATGACGGGATGAGCGCCAAAGGCTACCACCTGCGGGTAAAAAACAGCCCACGGCCGGGAAGCGTTGATATGGATAGCGTCAGCGGCAGCCACCCGATCGGGATGGAGTACGCCAGCTACAGCTACAGTAACCGCGCCTTCAAAAGCATCGACTCCCTTTCGAGCCAGATGATCTTCGTCGACGGTAAAGTCGGCTGCATCACCTGCCACAACCCGCTCAACCCGGAAAAGAACCACCTGGTCATGGATAACACCGGCAGCCGCCTCTGCTTCTCCTGCCACAATAAATAATAGCGAGTCACGACACTCAACCTGGCAATGCCAAACAGGATCAGACAAGGAGGATAGGGCCATGTGCAGCAAATACGCAGAGACAAGCGAGCAAGGAAGCGAACGGAACTACCGGGTCCTGGAGGTGAAGATCATGAAGCGGTCGGCGCTGCAGGGAGAGGGGAGCCGCACCCAGCACTTGCTGGTGGCTGGCGAGCAGGACACGCTGCGCTACGTGCAGGATAACATGGACGACTTCATCGGCAACCTTCTCCGGACCAAACGGCTGGAGGAAAAGGAACAGCGGCGGGTGGATGAGAGCTCCCTGCTGTTTGAGGAAAATCTGGAGCCGCTCTTTAACATGCTCGCCAGCACCGCGGGGAGTCAGATGCTGCAGAAAATGTCGGCTTCCCTGAAAAAGGCGCTGCTGCTGATGGCAATGGACCGCTACGCCAGCGACCCGGCCTCGATCTGCCAGGTACTCGGCATTACCCCGGCGGCACTGGAGAGAGAGATTAACGCCTGCGGGCTTGGCCTGGCGGGGAAAACTGCCAGGTAGCGCCAGATGCAGTTGTATATGTTGTTGGAGTTGCAGATTATTGGGTTGACAGTCCCCCGCAGATGTATTACGCTCCCCCCATCGAAATAACATGGGATTCGGCCCCGGATACGCATACTGCTGGGGAACGGAGCCCGGTTGTTTTTGGAGAATGTAACAAATCCGTGGAAATGGATAACTGAAATCTTGGGAGGCAGCATGAAGAAAACTGTAGTAGCTTATTTGTTATCGGTCGGTAGAATCTAGTTCAAAGTGCACCACCCTGAGAGGTGGGTAAAAAACAAGTAGACACGGTGGGTTTCTGGTAATGTTGGAAGCGCGACCAACCATCACACCAGAAGGAGTCCACCGTGCCTTACCATCATCTTACATC
>JANXYN010000059.1 GCA_025356035.1 Geobacteraceae bacterium | reverse complement strand
GCCAAGCCCGTACCGGCAATCAAAGTCCAGCCGGCTCCAGTGGCGGCAGCGCCTGATGTTGCAAAGGTTGAGGCGAAGCCAGCTGAGGTGAAGCCTGAATCTGCGCCGGCGCCTGAGGTGAAGTCCGAGAGTAAACCGTTCCCAGTTCTTGTGGCAGCACCTGTTGCGGCTCCGGTTGTGATATCGCCGGTTGTGGGTGTGACTGAGGCAAAGCCGGTGCCTGAGGCAAAGGCCCAGGTTGAACCGGTATCAGCACCGGTTGCGATGGCCACTCCGGTTGCGGCCTCAACGACAATCGCTGAAGTAAAACCACCCCCAGCGCCGGCCAATACCCCAGTTCCTGTACCGGCACCCGAAATCAAGGTCGCCGCTCCGGCAGCCGCTCCATTGGAAGTTGCACAAGCGGAGACCCTGCAGCCGGAACTGAAACCTGCGCCGGTTGTTCCGCCAAAGGCGCCCGTATCACCTGCACCTGCACCTGCAGTGCCAATCGTGGCAGCACTACCCCTTCCGGTGGATGTAAGGGTGGAAGTGCAGCCGGCTCCCCCGGTTGAGGTGGCAAAGGAGGCTCCGGCTTCCGCACCAGCCCAGGAAGGGTTGACCGAAGCGGAGCAGCTGGCGTTCGATAAATTCGGCGGGGATTGGGAAGGCCCGGAGCGGTTTGCCAGTGAACGGCAGGCCTTGAAATACTTTGCGATCCTGATGAAGGGCGATCACGCCAGTGTCCGCTGGTATCAACACTACAAGTTTACCCAGACCGATAAGGCAAAACGGCGCATTTACGGCCGGGACATCGCCACCGCCTTGGCGGCCTTGAACCCCACCCGGAACCGGGAGTGGCTCAAACTGGTGAGCAACGTGGTGAAGAAAAAATGGGATTACCCGGAGACCATCGCCGGTACCTGCAAGGTTGTCGGCGCCTCCCACAATCAAAAGGCCATTCCGCTCATGCGCGAGGTGTTGGACCACCCGGTTACCTTCGTGCAAATCCAGGCTGCCGGTGCCCTGCTGACCCTGGGCGATGTCGACACGGCCCTGCCGGTCCTCGATGGGCTAACCAAGGACGGGAAAACCGCCGCTATGGGGTATGTTTATCACAACCTGCGGGGCGCCAAATGGCAGAAGCGCGGCATCGAGTTGCTCCGCAAGGCCCAGGGCTACGACGACAACGAAACCAAGGGGCTCGCTACCCTGTTCCTGATCAGCTTGAAAAAGAAGGGGGTTGTCAAGGACGATGCGAAGCAGCTTGAGGTGGTGCTGGAGAAGATCGGCGAAGAAATCCTCGAGCGTAATAAGCTTGCCGCCTATTTTTCCCGCGATAGCGACCACCGGGCACTGGAAATCATCATTCGCGGCTTTGAGCAGCTTGGGAACAAAGACGCCATCCCTCTGCTGCAAAGGATTGCCGAGCATCCGGAAGCCAGCTACCTGCGGCAGCGGGTCAATGAAGCAATAAAACATCTGTCGTGAAAACAAAGAGGTACGAAATGGCAATAGACCCGGCAAAAATGCGCATCGAGGGAGTTTATCAGCAGCGCCAGCCCGGTTATTACATGGTGCGAGCGAAGGTCCCGGCCGGCGTGCTCTCCGCCGAGCAGGCGCTCAAGGTCTGTGAGATTGCGGAATGCTTCGGCAAGGGGTCCGTTCATCTGACCTCCCGGGCGAGCATCGAGTTCCACTGGCTGCAGGAAGAATGTCTTGCCGAGGTAATCAGGATGTTGGCAGCAGTCGGTCTCACCTCGCGCGGAGCCTGTGGTGGAGCGGTGCGGACTGTGGTCTGCAGCACCCCATTTTTACCATGTTTTCCAGCGGTCCAGGTGCTGGCAAGTAAGCTCCACCTGCATTTTACCGGTAACCCGCACTTTGAAGGTCTGCCGAAGAAGTTTAAGATTGGCGTGGATGCTGGCTATGCGGGTGGCCGCCACCTCATCCAGGACATCGGCCTTGTATATGCGGGGGAAGTTAGCGGGGTTTCCCATTACGACGTCTGGGCGGCTGGGGGGCTGGGGAGGGAGCCGCAGGCAGGCTTTCTTCTGCAAGAGGGGGTTGCCGAGGAACGTCTGATCCCGCTCATCGAGGCGGTAATAAAGGTTTACCAGCAGCACACCCCGGCGGGGAAGCGTCTCAAGCACCTGGTCAAGGACCTCGGCCAGGAAGGGTTCCGGCGGCTGCTCCAGGAGCGACTTGACCCCGAGCTGACACTCTCGCTATCCGACGGGTGTGACAAGTGTCTGACGGAGCGGCCTGGTGCACCGCCGGTAGCGTATCTCGAAGCGCGGGTATTTGCCGGGGAGCTGAGCGCCGGCAGGATGCGGGAGCTGGCGACGGTGGCTACAAGCTTTGCCGGTGGTTTCCTGGTCCTGACGCCAGAGCAGAATGTGGCATTTTTTCTCAAGGATGGTATTGCCGCTGAGGAAGCAGCAGCGGTATTGGCCCGTGCCGGCTTCGGCGGCGGCTCGCCCCAGGAGCGAATCCCGTTCCGGATCTGTCCGGGTAACCACGAATGCCGGATGGGCCTTGTCCCCACCCGTGATCTGTCACTGGAGTTGATCGCCAGCATCGGCGGGAATGGTGAGCGACAGGGCTGGGCCATCGCCGGCTGTCCTAACTCCTGTTCCCAACCCCAGCTGGCTGATGTCGGCATTGTAGCGGTGAAATTGACCAGAGGCGCCGGCGATGAGCAACTCCCCCTGTTCGACCTCTATCAGCGACAGGACGGCGAGGCCTTTGGCAAGGTGGTGCGCCAGGGGATCGGCCTGGATGAACTGCGCAAAATTGTGGGCCAGCTTGGGAGGAGCGGCAAGGATTAGCAGCTCCGCATCAGCCAGCAGCTTTTTCTATCTATAAGAGCGTTCAAATGCTCTTAATCCGCTTGTAGGGGCGAAGCATGGTTGTTCATGCTTCGCCCTTTCTAGTTTTTAGCCTGCATATTCAGTTAATTCGACGTTTATAGTTGATTGCCTTTGCTGGGCCCTTTTGGCATCGGGGCTGCCGAGTGAGAGGCTGCTGTCGCCCAACCCTGAGGATCAAAGCAAAGCTGGCAGGGGTTTGCCGTTGACAATGAATGGACGTTTATATATTGTGCACGGACAAGGACACAAACTTCGTTATTGCCACTTGTAGTGAGACTCGAGGAGATTTTAAGGAGGAAAATATTATGGCTGCAGCAAACATTAAGCTTTGGAGGCCCCACAGGCGTAGTCTGTTTCCGTATTTTATCGTGGTTTGTGCCGCCCTGGCTGGCGGCTGCGGGCCCCGGTACTTTCTCCCTGCCACCGGCGAACGGCCGGCGCTGTTTGTGGCAAGCGCCTACAGCCGGGAGGGTTGTCTGGAACTGCTTCGGCAGGACGCCGCTAAAGTCGGCTTCGAGATCAAACTGTCCGGGGTTGAGCGGGAGAGTGTGCTGTTTCCGTTTTACAAGGGGTTCCGCTGCACCGGCGAAGTAGTGGGACGAGTGGCGCCGCGCTGAAATCAAGGCGGATTTAAGCACAGGCTCAAAACCATTGTTTTAACCACGAAGGCACGAAGAACACAAAGGAAACAATTTATGTTTTATGCAGTTAACTTCGTGTCCTTCGTGCCTTTGTGGTGGATTTAGACTTTTTGCGGTTTCATCAATGGTTGATCCGATTTAATCCGATTTTTCAGATAGTATCCGTGTGCAGGTTTTGACCTTCGTTTTGGCAGTCATATGTAATGGGAGATTTCTCGATACACAGGGGGAAACATGGAATGTCCACAGTGCAAAACGCCGCTCACCCGGGTCGGCAGGTACTGCAGCGGTTGCGGCGGTGACTTTGGCGAAGCGCTCTATGAACGGCTGACCTTTTATTTCGGACTGAAGGAGGAGCTGGTGGCTCTGCGCGCCGCCAGCCAGAGTCTGACTGCCGGCATGGAGCGGATTCAGGCGCAGCTCGGCAGATATGAAAAAGAGCTGGGTCGGGAACTGCAGGTGCTGCCGATAGAGTCGCCGGCGGCCACCGTGAAGCCCGTTGAGCAGGTTGTACCTGCCCCCCCGGTTTTCGAGGCGCTTGGCGAGTCGGTGCCGGCATACCGCAGGCCGCTTGAAGCGCCAACCGAAAAGCCCCGGGAGCCCCGTGCGAGTCAAGACGGCGATTTCGAGGCCAACCTCGGCCAGAAGTGGCTCCTCATCATCGGCATCATTACCATGGTGTTCGGCGTCGGCTATTTCCTCAAGTATTCCTTCGAGCAGGGGTGGGTGGGGCCAGCCGGCCGGGTGGCGATGACCTTTGTCTGGGGGGCGCTCTTCCTGGGGGCCGGTGAATGGTTCCGCAAGCGAAACTACGAGGTGTTCGGCCTCTATCTGGCCGGGGGCGGGATCGCCACCCTCTACTTCGCCGCCTTTGCCGGCTTCCAGATCTATCACCTGTTCAGCCAGCCGGTCTCATTTCTGCTGATGGTCCTGATCACCGCCCTGGCCTGTGCCCTGGCGGTGATTTACGACACCAAGTGGCTGGCGGTGTTAGGTCTGGTGGGGGGATTTCTCACCCCACTGATGCTCAGCACCGGCCAGGACAATTATCTGTTCCTCTTCACCTACATGGCCATCCTCAACGGTGGCCTCCTCGCCATCGCCCTCTCCAGGAAGTGGGACCTGCTGAATATACTCGGCTTCATATGCACCTGGCTTCTCTACGGTGCCTGGTACCTGGAACATTACCAGCTGGAGAAGTTCTGGCCGGCCCTGCTGTTCCTTATCGTCTTCTATCTGATCTACAGCATCATCCCGTTTGCCGCAGAGTTTGTCAGGCCGGGGGGGGTGGCCCAGCGGGGGATCGCGCTCCTCACCCCCAACTCGTTCATCGCCTTCGGTTTCAGCTACGCCATGATCCGTGGGCGCTTTGCCCCGGAGTGGGCCAGCATCGTTACCGTCTGTTTTGCCGGGATGTTCCTGGCGATGGCGAGCTATCTCTACCGCCGGGACGAAAAAGGGGGGGAGGGGTTCGTGGCGCTCCTGGCCAATGCAGCCCTGTTTCTGGTGCTCACCATTCCGATCCTCTTTTCCCGCCACTGGATAACCATCTTCTGGGGGATCCAGGCGCTCACCCTCCTCTGGGCCGGGCTCCGGCTGGAGCGGAAGAGTCTGAAGTTCGGGGCCTATGCCCTGTTGGCCGTCACCGTCATCAAGTTTCTCGGCTATGACTACCCGGTAATTTTCAATCTGGAGGTTAACGACCTGGAGTTCCGGCCGGATTACAGCTTCATGCTGGCGGAACGGCTCATCACCACGCTGCTGGTGCTCGGCGCCGTCAACCAGTTCGCGCGGATGGCCCGCCGCGGCGTGCTCAGGCTCCTCTCCCAAAGCGAAGAGTTTAGCGATGCCGGGGCGTTCTTTGCCGTAGGCGGCATCTTCCTCTTCATCGTCCTCAACGTGGAAACCTCCGCCTTCTTCCTCAACTACCTCCCCATGGCGAGGTTTGCCGCCATCTCGGTGCTCTGGGCAATCTTCTCGGTGGGTCTGGTGCTGATGGGTTTCCGCAATAAATCTCCATTGTTGCGCAAGCTGGCGCTCGGGCTGTTCCTGGTCACCCTGCTCAAGGTCTTCCTCTTCGACATGGCCAATATCAGCACCCCGTACCGGATCGTCTCGTTCATCATCCTCGGCATGTTCATGGTGGGGACTTCCTACCTCTACCACCGTTACAAGGAGCGGCTCAAGACCGTAATCGGCAGCGAGGAGAAGCGATGAGAACCTCTGTCCAACGCTCTTTTTTGTTCATCCTGCTGGCGCTGCTGATGCCGGTCGGGCGGGTGGCGGCCCTGGCCCCCAACGATTTCCGTTACCAGGCACCCCTTACCGGGGCGGTGACCCCAACCAGCGTTTGTATGGTAGCGCTCCCCGCCGAGGTCCTGCAGAGGGCGGCCTCCCTTGACGATTTCCGGCTGTTCGGCCCGGACCATCTGGAAGTGCCGTTCGTGCTCCATCGTGCCGAGGTAGACCAGGCAGAACAGTACCAGCTGAAGATCCTCGCCTACGACGACAAGGAGAGCTCGGCGCTCCTCACCGTCGAGCTCCCGGCCAAGCACCAGCCGATCAATGAGCTCGAGCTGGCAACCGATGCCCGGGACTTCCGGACCACCGTGACCGTCACCGGCAGCAACGACCGCAGGCAGTGGCGGCAGCTTGCCAGGGAGGCCATCTATGACTTCTCATCCCAGGTGGATCTGCGCAAGACCAGGATCAGCCTTCCGAGCAACGACTACCGCTACCTCCGGCTCCTCCTGGTCGCCGACAAAAAGCAAAAGCCCGGCGCAGAAGCGCTGCAGCTCTCCTACAAGGGGGTTGACCTCAGCGTCGGCACCGGCCAGCCGAAAAACATCCGGATCAGCGGCATAGTCGGCCGCAATACGCGGGTGCAGGCGGAGTTGTTCGACCGGCTGACCATTACCGCCCCGCCGGCGACCGTGGATAAAGGGGGCAACAGTGTCCTCACCCTAGCGACAGGGGTCCCCGTTGACCGGATCTCCCTGGATGTGGCAGATGCCTACTTCCATCGCCGTGTTACTATCCTCGCCAGCGACACGGGGGAGGAAGTCTCCTACCGTCAGCTCTGCCAGGGGAGCCTTTATCGTTTCCTCTTAGGTGGCAGCAGCGAGCGGCGTGAGGCCATCGACTGCCGTGCGGAGAAACCACGCTTCCTGCGGCTCGTCATCGACAACGGCAGCAACCGGCCCCTGGTAATCCGGGGGGTGACCATCGAGTGGCGGCCGCGCACGCTCTCCTTTGTCTCGGCCGATGTTCCGGGAAGCTATCTGCTCGTCTTCGGCAGCGGCACCCTGGCCAGGCCGAATTATGACCTGAGTCGCTTCGACAACCGGGAGGCGCTGCGGCAGTCGACAATCCCCAATGTAACCGTCGGGCTGGTTCGGGAAAACCCGACCTTCCGGCCGCCGCCGGACAAGGACCGCCGGGCCAAAACGGAGAAAGCCCTGTTGATCGGCATCGTCTCGCTCCTGACCGCGGGGATGGGGTACTGGCTTTACCGGTTGATGGGGAAGGCGGGGGGAAGGTAGGGTGCGGTCGGTTCCGGGGGGCCATTCCGTGGCAACCGTTGCGGGGGTTACCTTTTCCGGGGGTCAGCCCGCAGGGCTTACCCCCGGCTAATATCCATCCGGCCTTCCAGGCCGATTAAGGATGTTGCCCCAACGGGGCAAAGGAAATTAGCCGTGGGTAGCCGCGGAGCGGCAACCCACGAAATGTATAGAAATAATATCAACAGCGCCCTGACGGGGCGCGGGATGGTTCATAACGAGGCGCCGATGCCGTCAAACCATCTGAATTTGCATTACCATCTGGTATTCAGCACCAAAGAGCGCCATCCCTTTATCAGCCAGGAATGGCAGGAACGCTTCCATGCCTATATAGGTGGGGTTGTCCGCGATA
Source organism: Geobacteraceae bacterium (assembly GCA_025356035.1). Taxonomy (GTDB): domain Bacteria; phylum Desulfobacterota; class Desulfuromonadia; order Geobacterales; family Geobacteraceae; genus JANXYN01. Next base: position 11,963 of record JANXYN010000059.1, on the reverse strand, counting down.
TGGGGGGTGTTGCCGAATGTGTGGGGGGAATCGACGACCATGTTCATCTGCTGATTGGCCTGAAGGCCACACACCGGTTATGCGACGTGCTTCGGGACATAAAGGTTTCGTCGTCTCGATGGGTCCATGAGACGATTGCCTTGCGGGAGTTCGCCTGGCAGGATGGTTATGGGGCGTTTACGGTCAGCGACAACCGTCGCGAGGCGGTCAGACAGTACATCCGGAATCAGGCTGAGCTTCACCGGACGCGGACGTTCAAGGAAGAATACCTGACTTTTCTGCGGCAGGCCGGCGTTGAATTCGATGAACGGTATCTGTGGTGATTCCAGGGATTCCTATACCGGGGGTTAGCCCGCTGGGCTTACCCCCGGCTAATATCCATCCGGCCTTCCAGGCCGATTAAGGATGCTTGCCCCAAAGGGGCAACGGAAATTAGCCGTGGGTAGCCGCAGCGCGGCAACCCACGGAATAGATGGATATAATAACAACAGCGCCCTGGCGGGGCGCGGGATGATGCGAAACGAGGTGCCGATGCCGTCAACCCATTTGAATTTGCATTATCATCTGGTATTCAGCACCAAAGAGCGCCATCCTTTTATCGGCCAGGAATGGCAGGAACGCTTCCATGCCTATATCGGTGGTATTGTCAGTGATATGGGAGGTGTTGCTGAATGCGTGGGTGGAATCGACGACCATGTTCACCTGCTGATCGGCCTGAAGGCCACACACCGCTTATGTGACGTGCTGCGGGACATCAAGGTTTCGTCGTCTCGATGGGTCCATGAGACGATTGCCTTGCGGGAGTTCGCCTGGCAGGATGGATATGGGGCGTTCACGGTCAGCGACAACCGGCGCGATGTGGTCAGGCTGTACATTCGGAATCAGGCGGAACATCACCGGTCGCGGACGTTCAAGGGGGAATACCTGACTTTTCTTCGGCAGGCCGGCGTGGAATTCGATGAACGGTATCTGTGGTGAATCCGGCGGATTCCGATTCCGGGGGTCAGCCCGCAGGGCTTACCCCCGGCTAATATCCATCCGGCCTTTCAGGCCGATTAAGGGTGCTTGCCCCAAAGGGGCAACGGAAATTAGCCGTGGGTAGCCGCAGCGCGGCAACCCACGGAACAGAAGATAAAAAAGCAGCGCCCTGGCGGGGCGCGGGATGATCCGTAACTGATTGTAAAAGGTGTAGCCATGATACTAATCTGCCCCATGACCGCGGGGATGAGGTAATGGCATTACCGAGGCCGGGAGCAGGTAGGGGGAGCTAGCGAAGGGTAACGCACCTTACGGGCCTGTTCAAACCGAGGCCGTCCAAAATGATTCCATAACTAGCCGATATTAGGCAACAAAAGCAGAACCGTTTCCAAAAGTCCGTGTAGGATTAAACTATGCCACGCAAACGTTCTAATATGGATCAACCTCAAACTTACGCAGGGTTTTTGTTGTCTTTTGAGCCTCAGCGAACCGAGCGCATTGAGGCAGCATTGCATGCCCACGGTGAGGCAGCGGAATCATTCTCGGCAGTGGATTGGGAGTTTGAGAGGCGGGAAGTGGTGTTTCTACTCCGCAATCGTAAACATCCGGTGCTTTTTGGTGCAGTGCTCATGCAACGCAAGCATGGAAGCGGCGGCACAGGTAAACTCATAATGCGGCTGAGTGATCCGGTACTTTTCGATCATGATATATCGGCAGATGAATTGAATGATGCTTTACCTCTAAAGGAACGTATAAGTTCGTCAGGCGATCTTCACAGACTTTCCGGCGATGAATGGTTGAGGCTGATCGCTATAATCAATGCGCGTCAGCCTGACAGCGCATCGGCACTTGATGAACTTTTCGCCAAGCGAGATCACGAACGTAGACTGTTGGGTGATGACAATCGAATTGTCCGCTTGTCTGAACAGCGGGATGCCTTGGGGATGTGCCTCGATGTGGGCGGAATTAACCGCAAAGAGATCTTGCGCACAATGAACGTGGAAAAAGCTGCAACTGCTCGTTCAATGCTCGACCTACTAGACAGTCAGTCAGTCGCCGAACGTTCGCTGGTTGAGCACGATAGGCAAATTCTCGAACTCACCATAACAGAAAACTATCGATCTGCATGGTTCGCGAGTTCTCAAGGTCATGAAGTGCGGGTCTATGTTACAGATCAAACTCCTTTGGAAACCTTGCTGGGCGTTGATTTGTTGATTTATCAGTCGCATTATGATAGCTTCATCCTACTTCAGTACAAGGGAATGGATATACACGGGAGCGGGCCAGGAAAAGGTGAATTCAAATTGCAAGTGCACCATGTAGAGCTTGGGTGAAAACCTCATGTGGAGTCTGGTAACTGAGACATTTACGAGGTCTGTGGTTCAGCCGTTCAACAGCCTCTGCAATTGCTTCGCCTGTAATCTCCCGAAAGTTGCAGCCTTTCGGGAAGTACTGTCGTAAAAGACCGTTGCCGTTCTCGTTGGCGCCACGCTGCCAAGGCGAGTATGGATCGGCAAAGTAAACTGTCAGACCGGTAGCTTCTTCCAGGTCTTTGAATCGGGCCATTTCAGTGCCGTTATCAAGTGTCAGTGTGCATCGCAGTGCTACTGGTACCGCAGCCATTTTGTCGACAACGGCCGTATAGAACGAGACCGCCGTCTTGTCAAACACCTTGGCAGCCAACAGGTAGCGGCTCTTGCGCTCATTACAGGTTGCCAGAGCCCCTTTGCCGACAGCACCTGCCACGAGATCGCCTTCCCAGTCGCCAAAGCGGGACCGACTTGCAACTACCTCGGGCCGTTCGGCTATGCCGACTCGTCCGGGAAAGAACCTGCGCCCCTTGCCGTAGCCTGTCTGGGGACGACGTTTGCGGTGCCTCCGACGTAACCGCTGGTAAAGGGTGCCTCCTTGGCATGCATCAATATACGCCCAGCGATAAAGAGTTTCGGCACTGATTCGCATCCGCTCATCGTTCGGATGATCCAAGCGGATGCGACCGGCAATCTGCTCCGGAGCCCAATCCATGCCTAACTTGTCGCTTATATAAGCAACCAGCGGCTCAAATTGCTGGCGACGGTAATGGCGCGGCTGTGACCGCCTCTGCTCTGCCAGTTGCTGGGCTATTTGATGACAATAGCCAATTGTCGAACGATTGCGCCGCACCTCCCGTGAAATTGTCGCACGATTCCGGGCGAGACGGCAGGCGATTTCTCCACTGCTCATGCCGAGACGGGTAAAATAGTCGATGACAGAGCGCTCTTCTGATGTAAGATGATGGTAAGGCACGGTGGACTCCTTCTGGTGTGATGGTTGGTCGCGCTTCCAACATTACCAGAAACCCACCGTGTCTACTTGTTTTTTACCCACCTCTCAGGGTGGTGCACTTTGAACTAGATTCTACCCGGAGCACTACTTCCGGGAAGTCCTCCTAGGACTCTTTTCAAATATCAGGTCATTACATGGCGTAATTAATTAAACGATCTTTACCGATTCCGCATTCTGCTTGGAAAAATCGCTATTATCTGGCACGGCGAACTTCTTGTAATTAGTTAAGACTGTAGGCGGTTATCCCCTTGCTTGAAAGAAACAGCGTCCAGTTACCCCACGTCGTCATCAGCGGGCCAATCGTTTCCTCATATTCCCAATACAGCATGGCGGTTTGTCACTCCTTTTTTCGGCTGCGGCCAGATGGCACTAGTCAGGCCACGACAAAGGGGGTGCGGCAACCGCACCCCCCTTTTCTTGGTAACAGTCAAACGCGCGACGGTTACTTCTTTTTGGCCCCACCCTTGGCGGCGGCCTTCACCTCGATACTGACCGCCTTCATCTGATATTCCACCGTCACCTTTTCGCCGACCTTCAGCTCACCGGTCACCTTGGTATCCTTGTCCCGGGCGATCTCCCACTTTTCTTTCCCTTTTTCCACCACGATGGCGTTGTCCTTCACCTCCAGGACCGGCCCGGTGACCTGATAGCTCTTCTGCGCCCCCGCCATGGCAACGGAAGCGGTCAGCAGCATGCCGACGCAAACAGCGATACTTTTCATTGTGTTCCTCCCCCTCTTAGAAATTTTGTGGCTTAAACATATCATCACCAGAAGAAATGTCAAGTGGCTCATTCCGCTCTCCAGGCCGATCCAGCAAGGCTTGCCAGTCAATATTTCTAAACCACTGCGGCGCTCTGTTCCCCTGGCACTCAATATTTCCGGGAACCGGCCGAAAGGTATATAGGAAAGGTACGTCGACGATCACCACCATGACCGCCCTTGTCACGCTCTGGATTGGTTACCGTCTGCTCCATGCATTCTGCTGGGGATGCTTGCGGGCCTGCATACCCAGCCGGCAGTGCTCGGCTACACACTGGAACAGACCCACAACGATCTGCCAAATCTGGGGTATGCCGCCGTCTATCCGCTGGCCACCATCGCCAAGATCCTCTGCGTGCAGCTGCTGCTGTTCCTGCTGCCGCTCGGCTGAGCCGGCGGTTTGACATTCAACCGAGCGGCGCTAAAATTTAGATGAATGAGGGACTACGGAGGTGACGCATGAAACGGTTCAATTGGATGCTGCCGGTGCTGGGGATGCTGGTCCTGTCCGGATGCGCCCATGCCATCAGCGACGAAGGACACAGGCTGGTGGACCCCGCCATCACCTTTAGCCGGTTGCGCGAGAACCCCGACGCCCAGCTGGGAAAATACGTGCTGGTGGGGGGCAGCATCGCCGGGGTAAAGAACAGCAAGGAGGGTGCGCAGCTGGAAATCGTGCAGGCCGATCTTGACAGCAGCGATGCGCCGACAAACATCTATCACTCGGACGGCCGCTTCCTGGCTACCTCCCCCGCCCTGCTCGATCCGTTCATCTACAAGCCGGGCCGGCTGGTGACCATCGTCGGCGAAGTCAAGGGACAACGGACCATGCCCCTCGACGAGGTGGAGTACACCTACCCGGTCATCGCCATCAGGGAGATTTACCTCTGGAAAGAGTATGCAGTTGAGTATGGCTACCCCTACCCGCTGCCAAGCATCTATTACAATTACGATCCCTATTATTGGGGATATGCGCCGGGATCCTACTGGTATCGACCAATGGGACCGGTGCTCAGGCGCTGACGCCACTCTTTGATGCAAATACGGGCCGGTTCTCGCGAGAGCCGGCCCGTTCTTTTTCCACACCTTTCTTTTGCGGCGAGCGGGATACTCAGCACGTCACTCACCCCTGCAGCATCATTCGCATCAGCTGGTGCCCTTCCTCCACCACCAGGCCGGTGGCCTTCGCCGAAACCTCGTCATATCCAGTCACGCCCGGATTGGTGGGGGTTTTGCCGTCATAGATGATAAACGGAACTGGGTCGGAAGTGTGGGTCATGAGCCGGGTCGGGGTCGGATGATCGGGGGTGCAGAGGAGCCGGTAGTCGCCAAAGCGCTTGATTCCCTCCAGGACCGGTCCCACCACCTGGCTATCGAAGTCCTCGATCGCCCGCATTTTATGTTCCAGATTGCCGGAATGGGCCGCCTCGTCCGGGGCCTCCACGTGCAGGTAGACGAAATCCCTGGTCTCCAGGGCCTCAAGCGCAGCCTGGGCTTTCCCTCTATAATTGGTGTCGATATAACCGGTGGCTCCTTCCACCTTGATCACGTCGAGGCCGGCATAGATACCGATCCCCCGGACCAGGTCCACGGCGGAGATGACCGCACCGGTCAGGCCGAACTTTTCACGGTAGCGCTCCATCCGGGGAGCCTTCCCCTGCCCCCAGAGCCAGATGGAATTGGCCGGCAGTTTGTGGTTCTCCAGGCGCTGCCGGTAGAGTGGTTGCTGCTTCAGAACCATCTGCGCGGAGGTCATCAGCTGGATGAGGCGGTCGGCGCCATCCCCCTTCGGCAGATAGTCGCCAATGCACTTGCCGGTAATGTCGTGGGGCGGGGTTGCAGTCAGCTGGTCCTTGCCATGCCGCCAGACCATCAGATGGCGGTAGCTGACGCCGGGATAGAACTGGAACTCATGGTCCCCCAACGCCTTCTGCAACGCAGCGATCAGCTCGCTCCCTTCGGCGGTGGAGATATGACCGGCCGAGTAATCCTGCATCTGCAGCTTGCCGGCACCCGCCTCCAGGGTGACAAAATTTACGCGAAAGGCGACGTCATCCGGTTCCAGTGCCACCCCGATGCTGGCAGCCTCCAGGGGCGAGCGACCGGTATAGCAGGTGGCCGGGTCATAGCCGAAGACCGACAGATTGGCCACATCACTCCCCGGCGGATATCCGGCTGGCACCGTTCTGGCCAGGCCAAATCGGCCGTTTCGCGCCATCATATCCATGTTTGGGGTCTTGGCCGCCTGCAGCGGGGTTTTTCCCCCCAGCTCCTCCATCGGTTCATCGGACATGCCATCGCCCAACAGTACCATATACTTCATCATCGTATCCTTTCGAAGAATTTAGATCAGAGGGCTGAAGGCAGAAGCGCGGAAGGAGAACCCACAACCTCGGTCTTCCGCCTCACGCCTCACGCCTCACGCCTCACGCCTCACGCCTCACGCCTCACGCCTCACGCCTTCCGCCTTCCGCCTTCCGCCTTCCGCCTTCCGCCTTCCGCCCTATCACCCCCGCGGGTGAAATTCGCCGTGGATTCGCTTCAGCCGCTCCCGGCTGACGTGGGTGTAGATCTGGGTGGTTGAAAGATCCGCATGGCCGAGCATGAGCTGGACGCTCCGCAGGTCGGCACCGTTTTCCAGGAGATGGGTAGCAAAGGAATGGCGCAGCGTATGCGGAGAAATCCCCTTCCTGATCCCTGCAGCCAGCGCCCGTTTCTTGATGATGTTCCAGAATGACTGGCGCGTCATCCGGTCGCCGAGCCTGCTGAGAAAAAGATACTCGCATTCGCCGGTTTTGTCCAGGCTCTGCCGAACACTCCCCAGATATATGCCCACCGCCGCAGCCGCCGCGTCACCGAGGGGGACCAATCGCTCCTTGCTTCCCTTGCCAAAGGCGAGCAGATAACCCGCGGTCAGATTGAGCTCGCGGACCTTCAGACTGACCAGTTCCGATACCCGCAGGCCGGTGGCATAGAGGAGTTCCAGCATGGCCCGGTCCCGCACGTCCTGCACCCCATCTCCGAGGGCAGATGACAGCAGCGCCTCCACCTCCCTAAAGCTCAATACCTTCGGCAGCCTGTTCAGGGCCTTCGGCGCCTCGATGATGCTGGTCGGGTTGAGCGTGCCGTAATTTTCCACCAACAGGAACCGGTGAAACATGCGAATCGCGGAAAGGGCCCTGGCCCGGCTGCGCGGCCCGATCCCCGCCTCCTTGAGGCTCGCCAGGAACGAGGCCACATCCAGCGGTCGTACCTGATCCGGGGCAGAACGGCCACCCTTGTCGAGAAAATCGAGATATCTGCCGATGTCACGACTATAGGCATCCAGGGTGTTCTTCGTCAGGCCCTTCTCTACCACCAGATAATTGAGAAACAGGTCGAGGTAGTGGTTCATCGCCATCCTCTATGGAGCATACCAGGCTGAGACGCATTCAATGGGTCGCTACTCCTCGTCAATCGCCTTCAGCAGCCGCACCTTGACCTCGGTCAGTTTTTCCTCGCTACTCAGCTTCTGGCCGAAGATATCCTTGACGTAAAAGACGTCTGCCACCTGGTCGACCTTGGTGGAGATCTTGGCCACTCCGATATAGAGCCCCAGTTCGGTCAGAGTGCTGCTGATCCCATACAACAGGCCAACCTTGTCGTGGGTATAGATGTCGATAACGGTGTAGTCGCTCGAGACCTCGTTATCGATCTCCACGCGAGTGGGGAAACGTGGCTTGACCTTTTCTCCCAGCAGTGACGGGCGTTGCCGCTTTTCCACCAGCGTCCGCACCCGGACCTTCCCTTCCAGCACCCGGCGCATATCTTCTTCCACCCGGCGCCAGCGGCTGTCATCGGTGATGACAAAACCCTGGGGCGAATTAATCTGCAGGACGTCGAGGGCCTTGCCGTTGGTACTGGTATGGATCTGCGCGCCCAGGATGTTCATGCCGCTGGCGGCCATCACCCCGGTTATCATAGAAAACAGCCCCGGCACATCGAGGGTGCAGATGGTAAAATTGGAATAGCCCTTCTCCGGTTCGTGGCCGACCTTCATCACGCAGGTCTCGTCCCCGAGGGAGATCAGTATCCGGATATGCTCGGCAATCACGGGCGCAGGATTGGAAAGGAGATGCCGGGTGGTCATCGCCTTCAGCTCGTCCCTGATCGATGCCGACGGGTATTCGTCAGCGAGCAGCTCCTGCACTTTGCGTTTGACATTTTTCACCCGTTCGCTGCGCGCTTCGAGTCGGAAATCGCCGCGCTCCAGCACCTCGAAGGCCTTCTCATAGAGTTCCTGCAACAGCAGCGCCTTCCATTCCGTCCAGGCATCCGGCCCCACCGCCTTGATATCCGCATACGTGAGGAGGTAGAGCATCTTCAGATTCTCGCTCTCCCCCATCTGCCGGGCAAACTGGATGACCATCTTCTCATCGTGCAGATCACGGCGCTGGGCGATATGGGCAAACAGCAGATGGTTGCGGACCAGGAATTCGAGGCGCTCGCCATCCTCTTTGGAAAGCCCCATGCGGCGGGCGATGGTCGGCATCATGTCAGCGCCCCGGTCGGCGTGCCCGCCCCCTTGCCCTTTGCCAATATCGTGAAACAGCACTGCCAGCAGGAGCAGTTCCCGCTTGTCCACTTCACGGGCCAAGCGGCTCAGCAGCGGCAGGTCCTTGGTGTGCTCCCCCTTCCAGAGCTTGACAATCTCCTCCAGGGCAAACAGCGAATGGGTATCGACCGTATAGATATGGTAGAGATCGTGCTGGACCTTGCAGAAGATCCGTTCAAACTCGGGAATGAAGTGGTTCAGGAACTGCAGGTGGTGCATCAGGGTCAGGGTCTCCACCGCCCCTTTCTCCGAGCGGAGGATGTTGAAGAACGACTGGTTCACCTCCTTGCTGCGGCGAAACCGGTCGTTCACCTGATGGAGGTTCTGCCGGATCAGCCCCTTGACCTTGATATTCAGCTCGACCCCGTGCTTCTGGGCGTATTCGAAGATCTTCATCAGTCGTGCCGGGTCTTCCTCAAGCACCTTTTCTTCCGGGATGGTCAACTCGCCCCGTACCACATAAAACCCGTCCCCCACCGGTCTGCGGGTGAAATAGCCGAGGATGCCGAAGGCCGGCTCCCCGCGAGTCGCACAGCGGGTGACGAGCAGCGACGCGAAATGCTCGACCTTGGTGGCATGCAGGTAGTAATCCCGCATGAATTCCTCCACCGCCAACACCTTACCGTTGTCCTGGTACCCAAGAAAAGCGGCCAGCCCGGTCTGGGCCTCGAAGGTAAGTTGATCGTTCTTGCGCCCGGCCTGGAAATGCAGTTCATTCCTGATTCGCCAGAGGTAGGCAAGCGCCTGGTGGTAGGTGGCCAGTTCCTCCTCGGCCAGGACCCCCTTCATGACCAACTCCCGCGGGTCATTGACCTTGTACTTGGCCTTGGCAACCCAGAGTGCCGTGTGCAGGTCCCGGAGCCCCCCCTCCCCCTCTTTGAGGTTCGGCTCCAGAATATAGACGGATGAACCGTATTTCTGCCGCCGCTTTTCCTGGTCCGCCAGCTTCTCCCGGATAAAGGCATCGCTGCCGCGGGCCATCATTTGACTGGGGATGACCCGGCTGAAGTCCTTGTACAAAAGGCGGCTACCGGTCAGGTAACGGGCATCGAGCAGGGCAGTCTTGACCGTGGAGTCGGCATTGGCCATCTCCAGGCAATCGTTAACGGTTCGCACCGAATAGCCGACATCGAGCCGCATGTCCCAGAGGAAATAGAGAAGCTTCTGGGCGAGATCCTCGATCCGCTGGCTGTTTTTGCCGCCGTAGAGAAACATCAGATCGATGTCGGAATGGGGGTTCAGCTCCCCCCGCCCGTATCCGCCGATGGCCACCAGGGCCAACTGCTCCTTTGCCCGGCCGGCTTGGCTGACGTCCCGCATTATCGAACGAAACAGCTTCTGCAGCAGGGTGTCGGTCATGGCGGTGATTGCTTCGACCACCTCCGCGCCACTGGCGCCGGCTTCATGGCTGGCCCTAATCTCGCTACGGTAGTGATCCCAGAAATTACGGCTGCCGGCCAGGTAGAGAGGCCGTTTTTCTTCGAAGGATGCCCTGCCGGCGTCGCCACCCTCCAGGGCGGGATCAGGGAAAAATCGGTCGATGTCGAATTCCATGGGACCTCGATAAAGACTGGCTAAGGGCACATGGCTAACGGCAATAGGTTTAAATCCCACGGTCATTAGCTTTTCGCCCGTACCAGTCCTGTTTGATGCTCTCGCAAAAATCCAGTTTTTAGATGATTCGAAAAAAGCTCCAGCTGCAAGGCTTGCGAATCCCGAGGAGTGAGGCGTAGTTAGCGCTACGCCGCAGCGACGAAGGATGAGCATAACACAGCAGATGGACTTTTTGCGAATTCATCCTATTTCAAGGCCGCGATATACGCCTTGATGCCGTTTAATATGCCAGCTGCGGTCGCATCCTGATACTTGGCGTCGGCCAGGCGTTTCTCTTCCTGTTCGTTGCTGATAAAGGCGGTCTCGACCAGGATACTCGGCATGGTCGCCCCCACCAGCACATAAAAGGGTCCCTGCTTCACGCCGTTGCTCCTGACCGACCGATATTCCCTGCCGACCCGCTTAAACAGCTCCTGCTGAACCTCTGCAGCTAGTTGCGCGGAATCGTTGATTTTATAGTTGGCCATCAGGTCGAACAGGATCGCCTGCAGCACGCTCACCTTCTCCAGGGAGGTGTTATTCTCCCGGGCGGCAACCTGGGCCGCCTTGTCGGTCTTGGCCAGGTTCAGATAATAGGTCTCCATCCCCTCGGTGCTCTTATTCAACGAGGCATTGGCGTGAATCGAGACGAACAGGTCGGCATTCACCTTGTTGGCAATGGCGGTCCGCTCATCGAGAGGAATGAAGATATCGGTGGAGCGTGTCATGACCACATCGATACCGAGCTCGTCATGCAATTTCTTGGCAAGTTTCAGCGCGACCTTCAGCGCCACATCCTTCTCCATGACCCCGCCCGGCCCGAGCGCCCCGGAATCCTTACCACCGTGGCCCGGGTCCACCACGATTCGGCGGATTTTTGCCGGCTTGAAATCGGCAGCCGGTCTGGCATCGTCCGTCGGCTTCGGCAGAGGAACGGCAGCAGCGACACCAGGGGGAACCTGGATCACCGGCTCCAGCCGCGAAATTTCAACCGGCCGCTCCCCCTTCACGTCGATAACCACCCGGGAGGGATCTTCCAGAGGGAATACCTTGTAATCCTTTATATTTTCGATGTCGAGCACCACCCGCACCACATCCTTCTGGTACTGGCCAATCCGCGCCACCTTCAACAGGCCACCGGCGACCGGAATATCCCTGACCCCTTTCCCCAGTCGGGCGCCCTTGAGGTCTATGTAGATCCGAGGGGGCAACCCCGCTGCCAGATCCGCCGGCAATTGGTGGTGCTCAACCTCCACCTCCCGGTCGACACTTAACACGATCCGCACGTAGTCGGGGTTTGTCCAATGCCGCATCTCATTAACCACTGCCGGCTTCAGCTGTTTCTTCCGGTAGATGACCTTGCGTTTACGGTTTTTCCCCTTGGCCCCCTTCGACTTGGCGGTCCGCTTCTTAACTGCCGTTTTTTTCAGCGGAGCCTTGCCGTTCTTCTGCAGGGCACCCTTATCGCGCTCCCCTTCCATTCCCGAAGCAGCTGTGGCTGGGAAGAGTGGCAGCGCTAAGGCGACGACCAGGAGCATGGTTAAGCAAGTTGCAGCAGACTTCAGTTTCACTTTAAACCATCCTTTTCAATTCATCGAGGATATTCAGGGCGTCGAGGGGGGTGAGGGTGCCGATATTCAGCTCCCGCAGCCTCTGTCGGAGCCGGTCTTCCTCGTCCTTAAAGAGCGGCAGTTGCGGCGATGGTACAGATTG
>JANXYN010000046.1 GCA_025356035.1 Geobacteraceae bacterium | reverse complement strand
CCTCAAAGCCGTTTTTGCCGGCGAGATGATGCCAGTCCAGTGCCTTATCGGCTCGGGAGGAACGATGACGTCCATCGCCGCCATGGTTATGGCGAAGCGCAAGGAAGTCTATGGCTCCATCAATGGCTACGAGATGCTTCGCTCCGAGGTGGTGCATCTGCTTGCCATGCTCCTGCGCAAGGATGCGAATGAAAGGCAGTCGATCCCGGGGCTGAATCCGGACCGGGTGGACATCATCGTCGCCGGTGTGATTGTTGCGGACGAGCTGATGGCCCATTTTTCGGCCAATCTCCTGCGGATCAATGAACGGGGTATCCGGGAAGGGCTGATCCTCAAGGCGCTGAGAAAGCAGCGACTCCTTCCCGCGGCGCCGCGACCGAGAAACTGGCGGGACCGCGTGCTGGAATATGCCCGTTCGTGCCACCACGATGAAGAACATGCCCTGCAGGTGGCCAAACTCGCCAGAGACATCATCGATGCGCTCGCGTCCATTTTCAGTTTTGGCGAAAAGGAACGACAGATGCTCGAAGCAGCGGCACTTCTGCACGACGTCGGGTATTTCATCAGCTACTCGGGCCACCACAAGCACACTTACCACCTTGTCCGGCATGCCGACCTGTTTGGGTTCACGCCGCGCGAGAGGGAGATCGTTGCCCATGTTGCCCGCTATCACCGCAAATCCCTGCCGAAGAAAAAGCACGAGGGCTTTGCCCGGCTTACCCTCCCGGACCAACTGCTGGTCAGAAGACTCGGTGGTATTCTGCGCCTGGCTGATGGCCTGGACCGGCGGCGCATCGGGGCGGTAACGGCGATTGACTGTTCTCTGAAATCGTCTACTTTCAAGATCCGGCTCCAGAGCGAAGGGGATGTCTCTGTCGAACTTTTCGGTGGTAAGGCCAAGGGAGATCTCTTCGAGCTGGCGTTCGGCAAAAAGCTGATCTTGGTCCCCGCCCAGGCGACGACGAATCTTTCTGCAATCGGGTGATGGAAGGTCCCGAACGGAGTGCTACAACGGCGTTGATCAGATTGTGGCTAACCTCGTCAGTAAGCATTTGGACAAGCATTGACCGGCAACAGTCGTCAGCCAGATCTGGCTGACAAACTGTATGGCGCACTACATTCAGAGGAGGAGATTCCCATGAGCAAAGCAAAAAAGAATAAGAACAAGATGCAGGCCGTTGAAACCTCCGGTGCAAAACTGAAGACCAAGGCCTATGAAAAGGAGCTTGCCAAACTTCATGTGGAGCTGGTCAAGCTCCAGGAATGGGTCAAGGCCAAGGGGCTCAAAGTCTGCGTTGTCTTTGAGGGGCGCGACGGCGCTGGTAAGGGAGGGACCATCAAGGCGATCACCGAGCGGGTGAGCCCGCGGACGTTCCGCGTGATTGCGCTGCCCGCCCCTTCAGATCGGGAAAAGACCCAGATGTATGCCCAGCGGTACCTCCCGTATTTCCCGGCCGCCGGCGAGGTGGTCATCTTCGACCGCAGCTGGTACAACCGGGCAGGGGTCGAGCGGGTGATGGGCTTCTGCACCGAGGAGCAGGCTAAGGGGTTCCTGGAAGTCGTGCCGTTCTTCGAGAAGCTGATGGTTGCGTCCGGCATCATCCTCCTCAAATACTGGCTCGAAGTCAGCCCGGAGGAGCAGACTCGCCGGCTCAAGGGTCGCATCGATGATGGGCGCAAGATCTGGAAACTGTCCCCCATGGACCTCAAGTCCTACAGCCACTGGGACGATTACACCAAGGCGCGCGATGAGATGTTTGCCGCAACGGATACGGCCTGGGCACCCTGGTATGTGGCAAAATCCGAAGACAAGAAGCGCGTGCGGCTGAATATCATCGGCCACCTGCTCAGCAAGGTGCCCTACAAGGAGTTGCCGCAAGAAAAGGTGAATCTGCCGGAGCGGAAAAAACTCAATAAATACACGTCACCGGACTACCCGTTCAAGTTCATCCCCGAACAGTTCTGACCGGGGCGGGATGCCTGCACGTCGAACGTGTGCTAATGCCGATTGTCGTCACGGAGATCTCTCCTGGGCAGGGAACTGCAGGAATTGAGCACCTTCCCGCACGCCTGCACACGACAGGCGGGCAAAACCAGCGGTAGTCAAAAATGTGAGGGTTGGCATCATGGACGAAAAACGCAGAAGCGGAAAAAACATGCAACCTTCTCTCGCTGGAAAAGGGGGAGACGTTCGCCGGGGAGGGGGCACTGCGGAACTCAAACAGGCAATCCTCGACCACCTGCACTTTACCCAGGCACGTCTTCCCGCACTGGCGACCCGCAACGACTGGTACATGGCCGTTGCCTGTACTGTGCGGGACCGGATGCTCGACGACTGGCTCACTTCGCTGAGTCACCTGCGGGACAAGGATGTGAAGATCGTCAGCTACTTGTCCGCCGAGTTCCTGATGGGGCCACATCTCGGGAACAACCTGGTGAACCTGGGGATCATGGAGCCGGTCCGGAATGCCGTGGCCGAACTCGGCCAGGACTTGGACGACCTCCTGCGCCAGGAAGAAGAACCGGGATTGGGCAATGGCGGTCTCGGCAGGCTTGCCGCCTGCTTCATGGATTCGCTGGCCACGCTGGGGGTTCCGGCCATCGGCTATGGCATCCGCTACGAGTTCGGGATATTCGACCAGGAAATCCGGGACGGCTGGCAGGTAGAGAAGACTGACAAATGGCTGCGCTTGGGAAACCCCTGGGAGATCTGCCGTCCTGAAATCACCTACACGGTGAATATGGGGGGCCACACGGTGCAGTGCACCGATGAGAACGGACGCTCGCGCGTTCGGTGGGTGCCGATGAAGATGATCAAGGGGGTCGCCTACGATACGCCGGTGGCCGGCTACCGGTCGGGGATGACGGACCTGCTGCGACTCTGGAAGTCGGAGGCGATCGAATCATTTGATTTTGAGGCCTTCAATCTGGGGGATTATTACCGGGCCGTGGATGAGAAGGTCATCTCGGAGACCATCTCCAAGGTCCTCTACCCCAACGATGAGCCGCAGATCGGCAAGCAGCTCCGCCTGGCCCAGCAGTATTTCTTCGTTTCCTGCTCACTCCAGGACATGATACGCATCCATATGCTGCGGGGTGAGAGCCTCGACGCTTTCCCCGCGAGCTTTGCCGTGCAGCTGAATGATACTCATCCTTCCATCGCCGTGGCGGAACTGATGCGGCTCCTCGTGGATGAACACCTGTACGAGTGGGATGCGGCCTGGCGGATAACCCGCTCCACTCTTGCCTACACCAACCACACGCTCCTCCCCGAGGCCCTCGAGAAATGGCCGCTGCCGTTGTTTGCAAGTATGCTGCCGCGGCACCTGGAGATCATCTACGAGATCAACCGGCGCTTCCTCGACGAGGTGCGCCTGGTCCACGGGGGTGACGACCAGCGGGCCGCTCGGCTTTCGATAATCGATGAAAACGGCGAGCGCTATGTACGCATGGCGCATCTGGCCAGTATCGGCAGCCACGCAATCAACGGGGTGGCGGCGCTCCACACGGAACTTCTGAAACAGACGGTCCTGCGTGACTTTTACGAGATCCACCCGGAGCTTTTCTTTAATGTGACCAACGGCGTGACCCCACGGCGCTGGATGGTACTGAGCAACCCTGGTCTCACCCGGCTCATCACGGAGAAGATCGGCGAAGGCTGGGTGACGCATCCCGATGAATTGCGGGGGCTGGAAACTTTCGCCGCTGAGCGTTTCTTCCAGAGCGCCTGGCAGAAGGTAAAGACAGAAAACAAGAGCGTCCTGGCGGCGTTGATCAAGGAGCGGACCGGCATTGTCGTGGACCCCGCCAGCCTGTTCGACGTCCTGGTGAAGCGTATCCATGAGTACAAGCGCCAGCACCTCAAGGTACTCCATATCGTCACCCTCTACAACCGGATCAAACTCGACCCGAAGGCCGATATGACGCCGCGGACGTTTATCTTCGGCGGCAAGGCGGCCCCCGGTTATCGCATGGCCAAGCTGATCATCAAGCTGATCACCTCGGTGGGGGAGGTGGTCAACAACGACGCCGACGTGGCCGGCCGACTGAAGGTGGTTTTCTTCCCCGACTTCAACGTGACCAACGGTCAGATGGTCTACCCGGCCGCCGACCTGTCCGAGCAGATCTCCACGGCGGGGAAGGAAGCGTCGGGGACCGGCAACATGAAGTTCGCCCTGAACGGCGCCCTCACCATCGGCACCCTGGACGGCGCCAACGTTGAGATCCGCGAGGAGGTCGGCGAGGAGAACTTCTTCCTGTTCGGCCTCAACACCCCTGAGGTCCACGACCTGAAGTCGCGGGGATTCTACCCGCGGAGCTGGTATGAAGGGAACCCGCAACTGAGGGAGGTCATCGACCGAATCGCTGCGGGAGACTTCTCCCATGGCGACCGGAACCTGTTTCAGCCGCTTGTTGACCAGTTACTCAGCCGCGACGACTACCTGCTGCTCGCCGACTACCAAGCTTACATCGACTGCCAGGACCGTGTAGACGCCGCTTTCCGGGACAAGAAGAAATGGACGGAAATGTCGGTACTGAACGTGGCCCGGATGGGGAAATTTTCCTCGGACCGCTCGATCCGCGACTACTGCGTGAACATCTGGCACGCACCGATTCTCCGGAACGACTGAAGTAGGCATCATAGGCTGCGGTTTCGTAGGAAGCAGTGCCGCGCTAACTCGGCTCTGCCGTGAGGTGGCAACGCTGCGGCTAACGCTTTCCACGGAGGACTATGCGGGGCTGCTGGAGAGCGCCAGGACTTTGCGGGAGGCAGGGTCGGAGATTTCCCTCTGAATTTGCAATGGCGCCTGATGTTGATAAACTATAAGAGAAATAAAGTTAAAAATTTATAACAAAACGGAAGTGAAAAGCGGGCGATAGCGAAAACGGAGGCAGTAATGGGAGCGAGAGTTGCGATCAACGGTTTTGGAAGGATCGG
>JANXYN010000014.1 GCA_025356035.1 Geobacteraceae bacterium | reverse complement strand
TTATCCCTATGTTATCACCATCTCCTCGGAAAAAGGGGGAGTCGGCAAAACTACCCTGGCCACCAACCTCGCCATCTACCTGAAGGCCATCAACGAAGAGCTGCCGGTCACCATTTTCTCCTTCGACAATCACTTCACCGTGGACAAGATGTTCGAGATCAAAGGGCAGCGCTCCCGAGGGAGCGTGGTCGATCTTCTGCTGGAAACACCGGTGCGGGAGCTGCTCCACACCGGCCAGTACGGGGTGAACTACATTACCTCGTCCGCCGATCTCGCCGACCTGAAGGGTTCCATTAAAGGGCCGCTGGTGCTGGCTCGGCTGATCGCCCTTTCCCAGCTGGACGGGGTTGTCATCATCGATACCAGGCCGGACCTCGACATCCTGACCCAGAACGCCCTGTTTGCCGCCGACCGGGTGATCATCCCGGTCAAGGATATGGCCAGTCTGGAAAACTGCCGCAATATCTTCGAGATTTTCGACAAGCGCGGCATCGACAAGAAGAGTCTCACCCTCCTCCCCTGCCTGGTCGATTCCCGCATCAAGTACGACGGCCCGTTCAAGAACCAGCAGGACCTCCTGAAGGCCTACGCCATCAATCGCGGCTACCGCTGTCTGGAAGGTTTCATCTCCAAAAGCCCCAAGGTTGAGACCCTCAACACCAACCCGGACGGCAAGATTTATCCGATCCTGACCCACGCAATCGGCACCGACGTGCACGGTCAGTACAGCCAGCTGGCCCGGCAGGTCCTGGAAGAAATGAACGCCGTCCGTGAACCCCGTGCCCATCTGTTTCACCAGTGGCTGACTGCCGAAGAGGGTCGAAAGAAGGATGCCTACTTCGCCAGACTGGAAGGGGTGCGCACCGACTGCCTGTTCTGCGGCCGGACCCTGCAGAAAAACAGCGACTGCAAGGCGGCTTTTTACTTCGAGAGTTCCGACCATACCGCACGCGGCTTTATCGACGAGGAGTGTTTTATCACCTTCCTGACGGCGGCCATTTACAATATCGAAAAAAAGATCACCACCGATGACCCGGCCTGGCTCCTGTTCCAGGATTCCGCCCGGGAATCGGCCTATGTCTTCAGGGGGATGGATAATGGCAATGGCCAGGAGGTGGAGGTCCATCGCTTCAATTTCACCGGCGCCCACATGGGCCAGAAGGTCTATCCATTCAAAGAGAGCAACGGCGGGGTGCTCAGCCGGGAAAAGAACCTGCTTTATCAACTGCTGACGGCAACGCTGGCCGGATACGGCGGGAAACTACGGGAGGCATTTCTGCTGGTCCATCCGGTGAACCCGGCAGACCCGGAATCAATCCTCAGGGAAGACAATTACCGGGGAATTGAACGGCTGAAGAAGCAGGTGGCGGAACGGCTGAAGGCGGTTGACAAGTGACGCAGCCGTGACCCACCGGCTGCGCCCCTACCCCAGAACGCCTCCCGCCTCCCGCCTCCCGCCTCCCGCCTCCCGCCTCCCGCCTCCAGCCTCCAGCCTCCAGCCTCCAGCCTCCAGCCTCCCGAGTCCAGCCTCCCGCCTCCAGCCTCCCGAGTCCAGCCTCCCGAGTCCCGAGTCCCGAGTCCCCGCCTCTACCTCACCAACTCCGACGCAAAAACAAACCTGATCCCGCCAGCCTGGAGCTTTGGCAGGGCCTCAGCCAGCGCCTTGATGGTGGCAGGGTGGGGATGGCCGATGCCGATCGCACTCCCCCGCCTTCTGGCCGTTTTTGCCAGCTCTTCCAGCTGGATTTTTATGGCGGCAACGTCCTGCTTGTTATCAATGAACACGTTGCGGCTGGCGGTTTTTACCCCCATCTGCGCGGACACCGTTTCTCCCACCGAATCAGCAGAGGTTTTGCTGTCGATGAAAAACAGACCGTTGTCCTTCAACACCCGCAGCACCAAACGCATTTTCTCGGTACTCTCGGTAAAGCTGGACCCCATGTGATTGTTGGCGCCCACCGCATAGGGAACCCGCATCAAGTCCGCAGCAGTCCGCTTCTCAATCTCCGCATCGCTCATGGCAAGCAGCAGGCCGTTTTGCTCCAGGCGCCGGGCAGGATAATCCTTCGGCTCCATCGGGATATGCGCCAGCACCTCGTACCTGTAGCTGTGTGCCGTAGCCGCAACCTCCCTGCCGTGGGCCATGCCTGGAATAATGGAGAAGGTAAGCGGGACACCAATGGCCATCAGCTGATGGACCTCCTCCAGGTTCGCCCCCATGTCGTCAATGATGATCGCCACGGTGCCGGCCGTGATACTCTTCTTCTGCGCCGGTTTGACCGGCTGGATCAGCGGCAAGGGTTTCTTGACCGGTGGGAAGTTGGGTAAAGGCTGCTTTATTTGAGGGATTGTCGGCGGGGGCTGCTTAACCTCGGGAGTAACCGGCAGTAATGGTTTTACCTGGGGTGGTGCCGTGATAACCGGCGCCGAATAGATCTTCTGCACTATCGACTTTTTACCCGGCCGGGATGGCGCCTTCACCGGCGGCTCGGGTACGGTTTGTTCAGGTTCGACCGCGATCTGCTCCGGTGGAACTGCATTTCTGATATTTTCCAGCAGGTAAAACACCATGGCAATCAGCGCCACCGTGATGATCAGGGCGATCAGCGGATTTTTTACCGTTTTCTTCTTGCTGCCTTTTCCCATCGATGCCAAGCGCCATCCCCTTTCCGGGCGTAGATCGCTCTTTTATAGCACGAATCTGGGCGTTGGGAAAAGGAGATTTACGATAACACCGTTCACCACGGAGACACGGAGAAAAACAATTTGCCCCCTCAATTAACAAGGATGAACAGGATATACAGGATTAAAGACGTTTGATTCAGCAGTGTCCGCTTAGGGTTTTGCTTACGACCCGTAGGACCCAAAGGGCCTAAAGAACAGAATGATGGTAGCCGGCCAACGCTCACCTACTATTCAAACAGTTCGGCGCTGTTCAGTATGGTAGAAACGGAGTTTATCCCGCCAGTGATGAGGAGCCGGCCGTTTTGGAGGAGAGTCGCGGTGTGATGGGCACGTGCAACGCCCATCGGCAGCGCGGTTAGTGAAAAAACCCCAGGCGCTGTTGGGTCGAAATTTTC
Organism: Geobacteraceae bacterium; assembly: GCA_025356035.1. Lineage (GTDB taxonomy): Bacteria > Desulfobacterota > Desulfuromonadia > Geobacterales > Geobacteraceae > JANXYN01. The sequence goes on along the minus strand of JANXYN010000014.1, from coordinate 3,251 downwards.
CGCGCTGTTCAGGAAAGTTCCTGCCGCTGACTCCCCGCCGCTGATGAGGACTGTGCCGTCAAGAAGCAGTGCCGCCACATGCCCCCGCCGTGCTGTATTCATCGACCCGCTGGCAATAAAAAAACCTGAGTAGATTTCTGATGCTGCAATGGATGTAAGGTTGTTGTCAACCCCGCCGGCTATGAGCACTCTACCATCCTTAAGTAATGTCGCCGTATGCTGACGGCGCGGTGTTATCAACGGTTTGAGCGTGGTAATCCCATTGTTGGCAGACGTAAAGATCTGCGGGAAAGGGAACACCCCACCACTGCCGATGCCACCGGCCAAAAGCACCATCCCATTGACAAGCAAGGTGGCGGTATGGTCGAACCTGGAGTCAATCAGCGAGAGGACCGTCGGGAAAGTGCCAGTGGCGGGGTCATAAAGCTCGGCAGTATTAATTGCCACAGGCGCCTTGTCCACTGCTGAGCTCCCGCCAGCGATGAGGACCTGGCCGTTTGACAGCAGCGTGGCAGTATGAAAAATACGGCGGGTGGACATTGGAGGAGATATGGTGCTGAATGTGCCGAACACGGGATTGTAGAGTTCAGCTGTGGCCAGGGTGCCGGTGCTATTCTGGCCGCCGGCGATGAGGACCCTACCGTTTTGCAGAAGTAAGGCGGTATGGTAATAGCGTGGGGCCTTCATGCTGCCGGTGGCGGTGAATTTCCTGGTTGCCTGGTCGTAGAGCTCCACCGTGGTGAGGGCATTAGTCGGCAGACCACTGGTATCGGCACTGCTGCTTCCTCCGGCGATGAGGACCTTGCCTTTCTGCAGCAGGGTGGCGGTATGGAAGAAGCGGGGAGATCCCATGGCGCTACTGAGATTTCTGAAGGCGCTTCTGAATGACACGACCGTCACGGTTGCAGTTGCGCTCATGGTCGGGTCAGCCTGGCTGGTGGCCACCACATGAAAGGTGCCCGAAATTGCCGGAGCCGTGTAAACTCAGGCAGCCGTCACAGCCCCACCGGCGGCTCCTTCCTGCACGCCCCAGTTCACCGCCGTGCTTGCATCCCCGGTTACCGACACGGCGGCTGTGAAGGTTTGACCGCCACCTGCAAGTAGATTAGTGTCGGACGGGGTAATGATAACCGCCAGCACGGCCCCCCCGCCGCCACTGCCATTATTAATAAAAAAGGGGAAAGTGGGAGTATCCGTGCCATTCCCACAAGAGGAAAGTAATAGAGCAAAGCTGAGTATGGCAAGATACGCTGCCATTCGGCACAATCCTTTATGCAGAAATTTACTGGCCCCCATCGTCAGGCTCCTTGGCGTCCGGCTTAAGTTTCGCAACATACACCAGATTGCACATGCTCCACTAAAGGACGAAGATCACGAAGAAATAGCTCCTGAATTGGTTGTGTTAAGAATATTCTAACAAAACAACTTGTAAAAACAAGCAGTGGCAAAACTCTTGCTCAGAAAATAGTTACCAAAATAACCGAATCCGTCGATCCACAACAAAAAGGCCCGTCAACACCAAGTTGACGGGCCTTTTTCTGTATCCATGAATCACAGGCTATCTGAATAATTCATATGTTGTCACCGGCCCGCTTGCATTCTGCCCACCGGTGATCAGCACCCGGCCGTTGTAGAGCAGTGTTGCCGCGTGGTTGGCGCGTGCTGTGGACATGTTGACGAAAAGACTGAATGCACCTGTAGAATACAACTCGGCACTTTTAAGGTAATGTGTTGTCCCATTAGAACCACCAGTTACCAGCACCTTCCCGTTGGGAAGGAGGGTCGATGTGTGGTCGTAGCGGGCGGTGGACATAGAGCCGAAAGGGATTAATAAATTGCCCGATGAGAAGAGGTCAAAGGTCTTATTCGGTGAGCCGCCAGTGATTAAAACACTACCGCTACGAAGCTTTGTGGCTGCATGCCTTTCCCTAGGGGAAGACATTATGGCAGTTGAAGAAGAAAAATCACCAAAAGGGGCAACCTCTGGTGGCAATAAATACTCCACGCTGGCAAGAGTAGCAGTGCCGTCTGTCCCCCCGGCAATCATTACCTTGCCATTATTGAGGAGTGTCGCTGTGTGGTACGCCCTTTTAACATGCATTGTGTTATTGGTGTAGGAAAAAGTCCCAGTAGCAGGGTCATACAGTTCGGCAGCCTTAACAGCAGGCCCAGCGGCAGTGGAAATCCCACCCGCAACCAATACCTTGCCATTGTTGAGAAGGGTAGCAGTGTGGTGCGCCCTGGGGGTGCCCATCGTTCCAGTGGCAATAAATGTGCCGTTGGCAGGGTTGTAAAGCTCGGCGCTGTCAAGGGCAGTAGTTGCAGTCCTAGCACTGATGCCACCGGTTATCAGCACTAAGCCGTTCTTCAAAAACGTGGCCGTATGGAATGCCCGAGCAATAGTCATGGCGCCGGTTGCTATATAGGTCGACGGTGTCGCCGTCGGGATATATATTTCCGCATTGGTGATCGATGTGTCGCCAGTGCTGCCGACACCACCAGCGACCAGGACAATCCCGGAAGAAAGCCGCGTAGCGGTGTGACCGTAGCGGGCAACTGCAACGCTGCCGGTGCCAAGCATATTGCCGGCTGAACTGAACTTGCTATAAGTAGGGAACGGAATCACGGTCAAGGTTGTCGAAATGCTTCTGGCCGTATTGGCCACGCTGGTGGCGGTTATGGTAACGGTTGTTGCAACAGTGACATTCCCAGGGGCGGTATAGACACCAAATTCGTCAATAATCCCGGCAGTGGCGGTCCAGGTCACGGATTGGTCGGTCCCGCTTATGGTCACGACAAACTGAATGGTTGTGCCGGCCGTCACGGTCTGGTTACCGGGGGAGATGCTCATGACGAAGGGGGGGCCGACATTTTCGGAACCGGTGGTGCTGCTGCAGGAAACTAGCGCGAGGGAGGAGAGCAGGAACAGTATCAAAGCGATAAATTTCCCACTGCCATTAATCACATAATTCATTTCAGATCCTTTGCTGGTGCCTTGGGCTCTGTTGCAAGCCGGGCAAGGTAGTTGGCGGTATAGATGTAATCGTCGATATAATCGTGCCGGCCGTCGCCGTTGAGGTCGAATCGGACTGCGGGCGCGACGGAAGCGGCTGAGAGTGGGGCTGCAGGCGGGGTTGCAACCGCCGGTGCGGCAGGCTTTGCTGCCGGAACAGTGGGAACAGCCCCCTTTGGCTTCGCAGTGAGCGGGGCAGCAGCCGCTTTGCCGGCTTGCTGCTTGCGGCCTGCGGGCG